>NZ_JBEPQV010000012.1:0-182755 GCF_040548035.1 Bradyrhizobium sp. LB8.2
CTGATCACAATTCCCAAGAAAATGTAGTGCCAACTTTTCGGCTAAGGCATTGATTTGCTTATAGCCGGGGGTCGATTCTGCGCAAGTTGGGCTAGTATTGCGCATTGCAGAGTTGAGCATGACGCGTCTTCTGGAAGAGGCCTTTAGCAAAGTGTCCGGCCTGCCTGATTCAGAGCAGGACGAATTGGCGCGGACCCTGCTTGAACTTGCTGGAGTCGATCAGCCTCCTCCGATCCAGCTGACGCCGGCGGAAGAGGCCGATCTCGCCGAGGCCGAAGCCGAAATCGCTCGCGGTGAGGTTGCCAGCGTCGACGAAATCCACGCGATGTGGGCTAAGCACGGGCTGTGAAGGTCCGCTACACGAAGCGGGCGCTCGTCCAAATCGACGAAGTTCTGACCTACATCGAAGCGCGCTCGCCCCAAGGAGCAGACCACGTGCGTGACCGCGTTATAGCGCTCATCGCACTGCTTCAGGATCACCCCTATGCAGGGCGACCGACCACCCGTGCATACGTCCGTCGCTTGCCGGGCAACCCTTAACCGTATCTGATCGATTATCGTGTGACCGCGACAGAAGTCGTGATCATGCGGTTTCGTCACGCCGCCCGGCGTCCACCCAGAACTCGCCGACCGCGAGTGAGTGCAATTCCCTCAGGGAGCAAGTTGATGCTCTATACCCCTCCCCCCATCGATCCCAAGGCACCGCCGGTGCGCATCAATCTGCTCTCGGACACGCAGACCAAGCCAACGGCTGCGATGCGCGAGGCGATGGCGCGCGCCGAAGTCGGCGACGAGCAGGTCGGCGACGATCCGACCGTGAATGCGCTGTGCGAGCGCGTCGCCGAGCTGCTCGGAAAGGAAGCCGCGGTCTACATGCCATCAGGCACGATGTGCAACGTCACCGCGACGCTGGTGCATTGTCGCCCCGGCGACGAGATCCTCGCCCATGAGAGCGCGCACATCATCGCGCGCGAAGGCGGCGCACATGCCGCGATCGGCGGCTTCCAGGTCACGCAATTGAAGGGGCCCGACGGCCAGTTCACGCCGGAGACATTCCGCAAGGCACTGCACCCGCGCACGCGCTACCAGCCGCCGCAGACCGTGGTCAGCGTCGAGCAGACCGCCAATATCGGCGGCGGCACGATCTGGAAGAAGGCCGCGCTCGACGAAATCGTCGCGATCGCCAAACAACACGGCCTCGTCACCCACATGGATGGCGCGCGTCTGCTCAATGCCACCGTGGCGAGCGGCATCTCCCCGCGCGACATGACGGCGGGGTGGGATTCGGCCTGGATCGACTTCTCGAAGGGCCTGGGCGCGCCGATCGGCGGCGTACTCGCAGGCTCCCGCGCCTTCATCGACGCGGTGTGGCAGTGGAAGCAGCGCCTCGGTGGCTCAATGCGGCAGGCCGGAATCTGCGCGGCCGCGTGCATCTACGCACTCGACCATCACGTCGATCGTCTCGCCGACGACCACGCCAACGCGCGCGCACTCGCCCGCGGACTGTCGCAGATCCCTGGCGTCGACGTGCAGGAGCCCGAGACCAATCTCGTGTTCTTCAAGCCCGATGGCGCCGGCATTGCCGGCGACAAGATGGTTGCGGCGCTCCGCCAGCGCGGCGTGACGCTTGCGATGATGGACGGCCGCATCCGCGCCTGCACCCATCTCGACGTCAATTCGAGCCAGATCGAGGAGATGATCGGCTACGTGCGCGAGATCGTGCGCGGGGCTTAAGTCCCGCGAACCGCCGCGATCACCGCCCCATCGCCTGATAGATCAGCGTCTTCAGCGCCAGTTGAATCCGGCCGCGCTGCGACGGGGTCTGCACCATGAAGATCCCGAACAGATCGTCTTCGGGATCGATGAAGAAGAAGGTGCCGCCGACGCCGTCCCAGCGATATTCGCCAAGAGGCCACGAGGTAGCAGGCGGCACCGAAGTGCGCACCGCGAAGCCGAGGCCGAAGCCGGAGCTGCCGCCCGGATAATAGTTCTGGTCACGTGCGACCTTCGTCTCGGGCCCGATATGATCCGACGCCATCAGCGCGATGGTCTCGGGCTTGAGATAGCGCCGGCCCTCATAGGTGCCGCCATTCAGCAGCATCTGTGCGAAGCGGGCATAGTCGCCGACGGTACCGACCATGCCGCCGCCGCCCGATTCCCATTTCGCGGGCTGCCTGATGTCGTGGACCTGCGTCGTCGGATTGATGTTGCGATCCTCCGGCATCGGCTCGGCAATGCGCGGGAATTTGGCGGGATCGGCGACGAAGAAAGCCGTCTCGATCATGCCGAGCGGATCGAGCAGCCGTTCCTTCTCGAACTGAAGCAGCGTCTTTCCCGCGATAACCTCGACGACGCGGCCGAGCACGTCGGTGGAATAGCCGTAGTCCCACACCGTGCCGGGTTGCTCGACCAGCGGCAGCGTGGCGATCTTGGCGACGAAGTCGGCATTGTTGAGATTGCTGTTGAAGAGATTGGCCTCGGCATAGAGTTCGCGCACCATGCCGCCGCCATGATAGCCGTAGGGCAGCCCGGAGGTGTGGCGCAGCAGGTCCTTGATCGTGACCGGACGATTGACCGGCTCCAGCACCAGCGCGATCTTGCCGTCTTCGGCCTTCTTCTCGACGCCGACTTTCATGCCGGCAAAGGCCGGAATGTATTTTGAGACGGGATCGTCGAGCTTGAGCTTGCCCTCCTCGACCAGCATCATCGCCATGACTGACGTGACCGGCTTCGACATCGAGTAGAGGCGGAAGATCGTGTCCGCGCTCATCGACATCTCGGTCGCGACGTCGCGGACGCCGAAATTCTCGTAATAGACCGGCTTGCCGTGCTGCTGGAGCAGCAGGATGGCGCCGGGGATCTTGCCGGTCGCGATCTCGTTCCGGATGTAGTCGGAGACTTTTGCCAGGCCTTCGGGCGAGAGATTGTGCGCGGCGCGCTCGGAGCCTGCCTTCACACCAACGACGCCTACCAGAAGGACGAGCGCCGCGATCAGCGCGCGGCGCCCGCGCATGTCAATTCTCCATTGCTTCATAGACCAGCTGCTTCAATGTCCGCTGCACGCGCTGGCGCTCGGTCGGGGTCTGCTCCAGCAGCACGAAGAACATGTCCTGCTTGGGATCGATCACGAAATAGCAGCCGGAGGCGCCGTCCCATTTCAATTCGCCGAGATCGCCGGGCGGCGGCGGTTTTGCGTTGCCGGGGTCGGTGCGCACCGCGAGTCCGAGGCCGAAGCCAAAACCGTCGCCGGGGAAGTAGAAATAATCGCGATCGACGCCCGATTTGGGGCCGATCTGATCGGTCACCATCAGCTTGAACGTCTCGGGCTTGAGGATGGTTTTGCCATCGAGGGTGCCGCCGTTGAGCAGCATCTGCGCGAAGCGCGCATAGTCCGCCATGGTGGAGACCATGCCGCCGCTGGCGGACTGCCACTTCTTGACGACGGTCGGATCGTTGATCCGGCCGACCCGGAAATCACTGTCATTCGACACCGGCTGCGCCAGCAGCTTCTGCTTCTCGGGATCGGTGACGAAGAAGCCGGTATCGACCATGCCGAGCGGCACCAGCAGCTTCTCCCGCTCGATCTCGAGCAGCGGCTTTCCACTCGCGACCTCCATGACGCGCGCCAGGATGTCGGTGGAATGGCCGTACTGCCAGAGCGCGCCGGGCTGGTTGTGCAGCGGCAGCTTTGCGATGCGCTCGGCGAACTCGGCGAGGTCAAAATCGCCGGCATAGATATTGGCGTCGCGATAGGCCTTGCGGACCAGGCTGTCGCCGTAGAAGCCATAGGTAACGCCCGAGGTGTGCGTCATCAAATCGTGCACCGTCATCGGCCGGTTAGGTGGCACGAGCTCGAGCGACTTGGTGCCGTCCTCGGCCTTCTTCTCAACGCCGACCTTCACATTGGCGAAAGAAGGAATGTATTTCGAGACCGGATCGTCGGGCTTGATCTTGCCGTCCTCGACCAATTGCATCGCGACAACAGAGGTGATCGCCTTGGTCATCGAGAACAGGCGAAAGATCGTCTTGTCGGTGATCGGCGCCTTGCTCGCCATGTCCTGCACGCCGAAGGCTTCGCGGAAGACCGGTTTGCCGCGCTGCTGGATCAGCACGGTTGCGCCGGCGATTTTGCCGGTCGCGACCTCGTTCTTGAAGAACTCACTGATCTTGGCGAGCTTGTCCCGGTTAAAATGCGCGCCGGCCGGAATCTCGTAGGTGCCCTCCGCTCGCGCGAACGACATCGCGCCAAGCGACACCAGCGCGCCGCAGAGCAACGCACGCAGTCCAAACTGTAAGATCATATCCCCTCCCCGGAACATCGCGGGCGGAGTGTACTGACCGCGGCATCAGGCACAAGGGCTGCTGTGTCGCGCAACCGCCTCGGCGTGGAGCTTGGCGCTCGGCTCGGCGAAGCAGCAGAACACCACGCGAGCGACGGATGGTGCGGCCGCGAGCCCTTCGATCGTGGTGCGCACGGCAATATCGGCCGCCCGGTCGGCAGGAAAGCGGAAAATGCCAGTCGAAATCGCGGGAAATGCCACCGAGGTCAGCTTGTGCTTCCCGCACAGCTCCATCGAGCGGCGATAGCAGGAGGCGAGCAGATCATCCTCGCCGAGCGTACCGCCGTTCCAGACCGGCCCGACGGTGTGGATCACATGGGCGGCCTTGAGCCGATAGCCCTTGGTGATCTTGGCATCGCCGGTCTTGCAGCCGTGAAGCATGCGGCATTCGGCGACCAGATCGGGCCCGGCCGCCCGATGGATGGCGCCGTCCACGCCGCCCCCACCCAGGAGCGACGTGTTGGCCGCGTTGACGATTGCGTCAACGCTCAGTGTGGTGATGTCAGCAACGATGACCTCGAGTTCGGCGCCGCCAATCCGGCGCGTCAGCTCGGTCACGTATCAGGCTGCGACAGCGACGCCCTTTTCGGAGAACAGCTGCTGCAATTCACCTGCCTGGAACATCTCGCGGATGATGTCGCAGCCGCCGACGAACTCGCCCTTTACATAGAGCTGCGGAATGGTCGGCCAGTTCGAGAAGTCCTTGATGCCGTTGCGCAGTTCGGCGGATTCGAGAACGTTGAGGCCCTTATAGCCGACGCCGACGTGGTCGAGGATCTGCACGACCTGGCCGGAGAACCCGCACTGCGGAAATTGCGGCGTACCCTTCATGAACAGAACCACGTCGTTCGACTTCACTTCGTTGGCGATGAATTCCTCGATGCTCATATCCGTGTCCTTATGAGGCTGAGCCCACTCCAATCGCTTCGGGCTGGCTCAGCCGATCTAACCCGATACCTGCCTATATATGTAGCCCAAACCGTTGTGGCATCCAAAGTAAAATGGCGGCGACCGCCCCCCTGCGCCGACGGTCTGGGCAGCGCCGGCCCATTGCATGATGGCACGAATATCATCGCCGGGGAGGACTTTCATACCGTCACGGAGCCCCTATCTAGGACGAACCCCGCGTTTTGGAACCGGGCAGCGCCAACAACGTTCTCTTGTCCTGTCTGGAGAAAAACGTGACGAAACAAGCCTCCGCTACGGCCCCCGCCCCGCTTTCGTCACCGTCGGCCGATTTGGGCGGCCTTGCGCGGAATCTCGAAGACGCGTTTCTCACCGTCCGCGACGAGACCGAGCGCCGGGCCTCGCCGCTGTCGCCGGAGGACCAGCAGATCCAGTCCATGCCGGATGCGAGCCCGACGAAATGGCACCGGGCGCACACCACCTGGTTCTGGGAGCAATTTCTGCTCGGCGAGCACTGTGCGAGTTACCGGCCCTTTCACCCTGACTTCGCCTTCCTGTTCAATTCCTATTACGTCAGCGCCGGTCCCCGCCATTCCCGCAATCATCGCGGCGACATCACCCGTCCCAGCGCCGATCAGGTCGGCGCCTACCGAAATTATGTCGACGCTGCGGTCGTAAAATTCTTCCGCGAGGCCGGCGAGGACAAGCTGCGCGAGATCGCACCGCTGGTCGAGGTCGGCCTCAACCACGAGCAGCAGCATCAGGAATTGATGTTCACCGACATCCTGCACGCCTTCGCGCAGAACCCGATCCCGCCGGCCTACGACCCGGACTGGCGCTTCCCGACCGCGACGCCGGCCGGTGAGGATTGGCTGACGCTGAACGAAGGCATCCACACCATCGGTCATGTCGACGATAGTTTCCATTTCGACAACGAAAAGCCGGCGCATCGCGCCCTCGTCGGCCCGGTCAAGGTCGCACGCAATCTCGTCACCAATGGCGAATGGCTCGCCTTCATGCGCGCCGGCGGCTATCGGACCGCAACGCTGTGGCTGATGGACGGTTTTGCGGCCGTCAACAACGAGGGCTGGGACGCTCCCGGCCATTGGCGCGAGATCGACGGCCAATGGCATGTGATGACGCTGGCCGGCCTCAAGCCGGTCGATCCCACCGCGCCGGTCTGCCACGTCAGCTATTACGAGGCCGATGCGTTTGCGCGCTGGGCCGGAAAACATCTGCCGACCGAGATGGAATGGGAAGTCGCGGCCCGCGCCAGCCAGCTCAACGATGCCTTCGGCATCGTCTGGCAGTGGACGCGATCGTCCTACTCACCCTACCCCGGGTATCGCGCTATCGAAGGCGCGCTCGGCGAGTACAACGGCAAGTTCATGGTCAACCAGCTGGTGCTGCGCGGCTCCTCGCTTGCAACCCCGGAGGGGCACAGCCGTATCACCTATCGCAACTTCTTCTATCCGCACCACCGCTGGCAGTTCACGGGATTGCGGCTCGCCGACTACGAATAACAATTATCCGACGACAACCGCGCGCCGGACAGCGCGTTCAGGAGAGTATCATGAATGTGCACGCCAGCGCTTTGGCTGAAGCCCATCTTCCCGACGCTCAGACCACTGCCTTCGCCCGCGAGGCCATCGGGGACCTCTCGCAGCAGCCGAAAAAGCTGTCGCCGAAATATTTCTATGATGCGGCCGGATCTGAACTGTTCGAGGCAATCACACGCCTGCCGGAATATTACCCGACGCGCACGGAGCTTGCGATCCTGAAAGAGCGCGGCAGCGAAATCGCGAAAATCATTCCGGAGCACGCGGCGCTGGTCGAATTCGGCGCGGGCGCGACCACAAAAGTCCGCCTGCTGCTCAACCATTGCAAATTCGCGGCCTATGTGCCCGTCGACATCTCCGGCGACTTCCTGAAGGCGCAGGCGAACGGCCTGAAGCGGGATTTTCCGTCACTCGGCATCCACCCGGTGGCGGCCGACTTCACCACGCCGTTTGAGCTTCCCAAGGCGGTGGCATCCATGCCCAAGGTCGGCTTCTTCCCGGGCTCGACCATCGGCAATTTCGAGCCGCATGAAGCGCAGGCCTTCTTGAAGAGCGCGCGAGCTATTCTGGGCCGGGGCGCGCAGATGATCATCGGCGCCGATCTCGAAAAGGAAGAGCGCGTGCTTCACGACGCGTATAACGACGCGGCCGGCGTCACCGCGCGCTTCAACCTCAATGTGCTGGTGCGCATCAACCGCGAACTCGGCGGCAATTTCGATCTCTCCGCCTTCACCCATCGCGCGATTTACAATCGCGAGCGGCACCGCATCGAGATGCACCTGATCAGCAAGAAGAGCCAGACCGTGCGCCTGCTCGGTACCAGCTTCTCGTTCCGTGCGGGCGAGAGCATCCACACCGAGAACAGCTACAAATACAGCCTCGACCGCTTCGCCGCCCTGGCGCAAGGCGCGGGCTGGCAAGTGCGCGAGAGCTGGACGGATACGGCGAAGATGTTTTCGGTGCACGCGCTGGAGGCGGCGGAGTAACCGCTCCGGCGACAACGGCGCCGGCTCAATGCTCTTGGGCCTCTTCCGGGGTGGATCGCAGCGAGATTGACTCCCACACCGCCACCACGATCATGATCACGGTCGTCGCGACCGACAGCCATAAGGGCGACAGTTCCGCAGCGAACCAGCTCAGCACCAGAAGCAGGACGATGCCGATGCCGTGCGAGAGCTGGAGGAAGCCGCGGATGGCGTGCTTGAACAGGATGGTGCCGACCAGAAACACCAGCGGCCCGCCGATCGTGCTGACCATGGTCCGGATGTCAGAATGGCCGGTGGGATGTTTCAGCACCAGTTCGTCCGCCACCGCAGTCAGGATGATGCCGGCGACGATCGGCATGTGCAGATAGGTATAGCCAAGCCGCGCCAGCCGGCCGGATTCGGCGGTCTTCGATATCCGCTCGGAGCCGGCCTCCGCGCCCTTGTGGAAATAGATCCACCACATCGCGATGCTGCCGACCAGCGCCGAGACGAAGGCGAGGAGGTTGTCGGCGGTCCAGTCCAGCTCGGCGAAGGTCGCGCCGTTGACGACGACGGCTTCACCGAGCGCGATGATGATGAAGCCGGCGAAGCGCTCGGCCATGTGACCGCCTTCGACGGCCCAGGCCTCGACCGACGAGAATCCCAGCCTGGGGACCCAGAATCGGACCGCGGGTGAGACATATTCGATCGTGAGTGCCACGATCCAGAACCACAGCCTCTCCTCCTCGTGCACCAGACCGCCGAGGATCCAGAAGATCGCGGAAGCGGAGAGCCAGACCAGGATGCGGATCGCGTTGTGCCGAACGGCGGTGCGATGGCGCGGGGTCGCGAACAGCCAGAAGGCCGTGCGTCCGACCTGCATCGCTGCGTAGGCGATCGCGAACCACAGGCCGCGTCCCTCAAAAGCGGTCGGGATCGTCGTCGACAGCACGAGGCCGCCGAGCATCATCGAGAAGAGCATGACGCGGATCGGGGTCAGCTCGGGGTTGAGCCAGTTGGTGACCCAGGCGGTGTAGACCCACACCCACCACACCGCGAGAAACAGCATCGTCACGTGCAGCCCGCCCAGCGGCGTGAAATGGTGCAGCAGCGTGTGCGAGACCTGCGTGATCGCGAAAACAAAGACGAGGTCGAAGAACAGCTCGGCATTGGTGACGCGGCTGTGCTGGTTCGGCAGGATGACGCGAAACATCGCGCCGCGAGGATTGTCCGCAGCCATCGTCATCCCCCGTCACACGATCAAATCAGGCCCCGGGCGCCCCAGGCACCCCGGTCTGCAGCGCCAGCGCATGCAGCACGCCGCCCATCTGGCCGCGCAGGGACTGATAGACGATCTGGTGCTGCTGGACGCGGGACTTGCCGCGGAAGGATTCCGAGATCACGGTCGCGGCATAGTGGTCGCCGTCGCCGGCGAGGTCACGGATGGTCACCTCGGCATCGGGGATCGCCGCCTTGATCATCGCCTCGATATCGTGAGCGTCCATGGGCATTCGGGTCGTACTCCTTGTCGCGGCTGCAATCAGCCTTGTCGTCGAATCGCTGCCGGGGTCCGGATCTGCAAAGCCAAACTTGCCGGCAGGGACAAACTTAGCGTGAACGGCCTTCTACGTCACGCCTTCCGGCACTATATCCCATCCTGATAAAGGCACGACAAAGTGCCACGCACGGCAGATTGATCGAAAAGGCGTGAAGTCATGAAGCTTCCAGGGCCCGACCACCCCATCACCATCACCCAGAACCCCCGGCGCGTCCGCGTTACGGCGGGCGATATCGTGATCGCCGAGACCAGCAAGGCGCTGATCTTGAAGGAGGCCAAATATCCGGCGGTGCAATATGTCCCGAGACAGGACGCCAATATGGCGCTGCTGGAGCGCACCGATCGCGTCACCCATTGCCCCTACAAGGGGGACGCGAGCTATTACAGCGTCAAGGCCAACGGCCAGACGCTCGACAACGCGATCTGGACCTACGAGACGCCTTTCCCCGCGATGACCGAGATTTCCGGTCATCTCGCCTTCTATCCGGACAAGGTGAAGATCGAGGAAGTGGGGTAGCACCGACACGGGCCTACCGTCAGGGCCGGGCTTGTCCCGGCCCTCCACGTTCTTGGCTGCCGCGGATACAAAAGGACGTAGATGCCCGGGACAGGCCCGGGCACGACGACTGGGAATGCTGGAGCAGCCCCGCTATGCCCTGAAGATCGTGAGCCCCAGGATCAGCAGCACCAGGAAAATCACGACGAACACGTAGAACAGGAAGCGGGCGATGTCGGCGGAGGCGGCCGAGATGCCGGTGAAGCCGAGCACGCCGGCCACGATCGAGACAAGTAAGAAGATCAGCGCCCATTTCAGAATCGTCATCGCCAGCTCCGAAATTGTACCGCTTGTCGCGGTCCTCGCCCTCTTGGCGAACGCTAACTTCGTCGCAGGGAACTGGTTCCTAGCGGTGTCGGGACCTGCGGACGTCTCAAACGACCCTTGCTGAATCTGGTTCCCGGCGGCAAAGTCCGGCCGACAGAAGCGCGACCGGGGCGGCCACGATGACGATGTCACATTCAGCGACGATCGGCGCAGACGTGCACGCCGCGCCGAGGAGTAAGGCGCGCAATCTGTCGCTCGATCGCGCCCGCACCTTCCTCACGCTGGTAGTGCTGCTGCACCACGCCGTCATCCCCTACACCTATTTCGGGCACACCGATCCGACCTCCTGGATCGGTTTCGACATCGTCGTGCTGGCCACCGACAGCTTCTTCATGGCGATGTTCTTCTTCCTGTCGGGACTGTTCACGTGGCCCGGCATCGCACGTAAGGCGCCGTCGGTCTTTCTCCGCGATCGCCTGTTGCGGCTGGGGTTGCCGTTCGCGATCGCGGCCTTCACCGTCATCCCGCTCGCCTATTACGCTATCGCGCTGCGGCACGAGCCCGAGCTGAGCTTCACGGCGTTCTGGTGGAAGACGGTGACGGTTGGTCCGTGGCCGAGCGGGCCGATCTGGTTCGTGTGGGTGCTGCTGGCATTCGACCTGAGCGCGAGCCTGCTCTACCGGGTCTCGGCCCATTTGGTCGATCCGGGCAACCGTATCTCGCTGCGCGGATTTGAGCAGCCGGCCGCATTCTGGCTGATGCTCGTGGTCGTCACCGCCCTCGTCTACGTGCCGTCGCTGCTCTATTTCGGCGGCAGCAAATGGTTCGAACTCGGGCCGTTCTCGGTACAGGCGAGCCGCATCCTGCTCTACTTCGCCTATTTCTTCATCGGCGTCAGCGTTGGTGCGGCGAACTTCGATCGCGGCATCCTCAGCGCCGACGGCCAGTTGCCGAAACAGCGCTGGCTATGGGTGTTCGCGACGCTGATCCCGTACTGCCTGATGTGGGGCATGATCTACATCAAGCGTGAAGTTTTGGGGAATCCCGACCCGCAGCCGCACTGGTACCAGGCGATCTACAGCACGTTCTTCGTGCTGTTCTCAGGCTCGATCCTGCTCGCGATCCTCGCCTTCTTCCTGCACCAGAAGGCGCCCGGGCCGAACCTGCTCGACCGCATGCAGGCGGATGCCTACGGCATGTTCCTGGTGCACTATCCGATTGCGCTGTGGATTCAGTACGCGCTGTATGACTACTCGCTGCCGGCGATCGTGAAGGCCGCGATCGGCTTCGTGCTCACGGTGATCCTGAGCTGGGCACTGACGGCGGGCTTACGTAAGATTCCAGGGGCGTCGCACGTGTTGTGAGACCAAGGCCTCTCCGCTCGTCATTGCGAGGAGCCCTTGCGACGAAGCAATCCAGACTGCCTCCTCGGTGAGACTCTGGATTGCTTCGCTACGCTCGCAATGACGGAATGTGCGGCAGCCCCTCAGGCCGCCTTCCCGCCCATATACTCCGGCAGCCAGCGTTCGAACGAGGTCCGCAGCGCCTCGATCGTAACCGGCGCTTCGCCTGCGATCGCGACGGCGTCACCACCGGTGGTGCCGATCCGCACGCAGGGCACCTCGCAACCGCGCATCTTGGCGAGCACCCGGCCGGCTTCCGTTTCCGGCACGGTGACGAGATAGCGCGCCTGGTCCTCGCCGAACCAATAGGCCTGCGGCACCAGCGCGGTCGGCGCCGCGAGCAGTTCTGCGCCGATGCCGCTCGCCATCGCCATCTCGGCGAGCGCGATCAGAAGACCGCCGTCGGAGAGATCGTGCACGGCGGTCGCGGTGCCCGCATGGATCATGCCACGCACGCAGTCGCCGTTGCGCTTCTCGGCGGCGAGGTCGACCGGCGGTGGTGCGCCCTCCTCGCGACCGCAGATGTCGCGGAGATACACCGACTGGCCGAGCCAGCCATGGTTCTCGCCAATCAAGAGGATCGCCTCGCCTTCGGCCTTGAAGGCGAGCGAGGCTGACTTGGTGAAATCATCCAGCAGGCCGACGCCGCCGATCGAGGGCGTCGGCAGGATCGCGCGGCCGTTGGTCTCGTTGTAGAGCGAGACATTGCCGGAGACGACCGGGAAGTCGAGCGTGCGGCAGGCTTCCGAGATGCCCTTCAGGCAGCCGACGAACTGGCCCATGATCTCGGGCCGCTCGGGATTGCCGAAATTGAGATTGTCGGTGATCGCGAGCGGCCTGCCGCCGACGGCGGTGATGTTGCGCCAGGCTTCTGCCACCGCCTGCATGCCGCCTTGATAGGGATCGGCCTCGCAATAGCGCGGCGTCACGTCGACGGTCAGCGCCAAGCCCTTCGGGCCGTCCTGCACGCGCACCACGGCGGCATCGCCGCCAGGACGCTGCATGGTGTTGCCGAGAATGACGTGGTCGTACTGCTCCCAGACCCAGCGTTTGCTGCACAGCTCGGGCGTGCCGATCAGCTTTTCCAGCGCAGCGCCGAGACCCATCGGCGACGGCACCTCGCGCGCGTGCACGACCGGCAGCGCGGTCGAGGGGACATGCGGACGGTCATAGAGCGGCGCCTCGTCGCCGAGCTCCTTGATCGGCAAATCGGCCATGACGTCGCCGCCGTGCTTGACCACAAAGCGCTTGCTCGGCGTGGTGTAGCCGACCACGGCGAAATCGAGGCCCCACTTTTTGAAGATCGCCTCAGCTTCCTTCTCTTTCTCGGGCTTGAGCACCATGAGCATGCGCTCCTGGCTCTCCGAGAGCATCATCTCGTAGGCGCTCATGCCGGTCTCGCGCGTCGGCACAGCGTCGAGATCAAGGTCGACGCCGAGGTCGCCCTTGGCACCCATCTCGACCGCCGAGCAGGTCAGGCCAGCCGCACCCATGTCCTGGATCGCGATGACGCAGCCACTCTCCATGATCTCGAGGCAGGCCTCTAACAGCAGCTTCTCGGCGAAGGGATCGCCGACCTGCACCGTCGGGCGCTTCTCCTCGGACTTGTCGTCGAACTCGGCCGAGGCCATCGAGGCGCCGTGGATGCCGTCGCGGCCGGTCTTGGAGCCGAGATAGACGATCGGCATGTTCACGCCGGAGGCGGCCGCATAGAAGATCTTGTCGGTATCGGCGAGGCCGACCGCCATCGCGTTGACGAGGATGTTGCCGTCATAGCGGGTGTGGAAACGGACCTGGCCGCCGACCGTCGGCACGCCGAAGGAATTGCCATAGCCGCCGACCCCGGCGACGACGCCGGAGACGAGATGCCGGGTTCTGGCATGTTCGGGCGCGCCAAAACTCAGTGCGTTGAGGCAGGCGATCGGACGCGCGCCCATCGTGAAGACGTCGCGCAAGATGCCGCCGACACCGGTGGTCGCGCCCTGGTAAGGCTCGATGTAGCTCGGGTGGTTGTGGCTCTCCATCTTGAAGACCACGGCCTGGCCGTCGCCAATGTCGATCACGCCCGCGTTCTCGCCGGGACCCTGGATCACCCAGGGCGCCTTGGTCGGCAGACCCTTCAGATGGAGGCGCGAGGATTTGTACGAGCAGTGCTCGTTCCACATCGCCGAAAAGATGCCGAGCTCGGTGAAGGTAGGCTCCCGCCCAATCAGCTTCAGGATGCGCTCGTACTCGTCGGGCTTGAGCCCGTGGGCGGCAATCAGCTCGGGGGTGATCTTGGGTTCGTTCTTCATGGAATTTGGGCTTTCGGCAGCAGTTGGCCGTTCTTAGGAACATCGGGCGGCTTGGAAAAGCCCTTTATGGCGCATTTTCCCGCTGTCCCACGTTTTGCGGCCGTGGGCTGCGGGAACAGGAATTGCGCAGCGCGGACAGATCGGATTTAAGGGCAAAAGACCCGCAATTGAAGGCCCATTTCCTTGCATGAATTGACCAAAGCGCCCCCGCCTCGCCGCCCCGACCTCCACATCGCCACCGATGGGGAATTCCAGGGCTGGCGAACCTGGATTCGCGACAGTTTTGAGAGCCATATCGGCCCGTTCTGGCACAAGATCGAGGACGATGGCAGCGTCCGCTCGGCGTTCCGAGTCGAGAAAAAGCACCTCAACGGCTCCGGAAACGTCCATGGCGGCTGCTTCATGGCGTTTTCCGACTATTGCCTGTTCGCGATCGCCACCCACGAACTGGATGGGCCGGCCGTGACCACCAATTTCGCCTGCGACTTCCTCGACGCTGCACGCGAGGGCGAACTGATCGAATGCGTCGGCGAAGTCTCACGCGCCGGCGGCTCGCTGATCTTCCTGCGCGGCAAGCTGACATCAGGCGGGCGGCCCCTCTTCACCTTCTCCGGCACGATCAAGCGGGTGAAGCGGAAGCCGGCACCGCAGCCAAACGCATAGCTCGCCGTCTTCCCTTTTGGTGCCCCCTCGCCCAGACTTGTGTCCAGCGCTGTCGCGCGGGGAGCAACATCAAGGTGCCGCAGAGCACATCGCCGACAGGTCGCGCCACGGCCTCGCAATTGCCGTCCATGCCCGCCGCCGGCGCGCGCAACTGGCGTGATTATGCGCTGCTGGTCGCGCTGGCCTGCTGCTGGAGCTCCACCTATCCGCTGGCCAAGCTCGCGCTGGACACGATCCCGCCTGTTACCTTCATCTCGGCACGCTCGCTGATCGCGGCCGCCTTCCTGTTCGCGATCCTGTGGATGCGCGGCGTCAGGATCCCGGCTGACGCCAAGGCCTGGAAGCTGTTCGCGACCCAGCAATTGATCAACTCGACCTTCCCGTTCCTGATCATCACCTGGGCGCAGCAATATGTGCCGGCGTCGAACACGGTGGTGCTGGCCTCGACGACGCCGATCTTCGCCTTCCTGATCACGTCGCTGATCACGCGGCACGAGCCGGCAACGCTGTTGAAGCTCGCAGGCGCGATCCTCGGCCTTGCCGGCACAATCGTCATTGTCGGCCTGGATGCGCTGCGCGGCTTCGGTAACGAGATCGTGGCGGAGATCGCGATCCTGCTCGCCACCATCTCCTTTGCCTGCGCCACGATCTTCGGCCTGCGGCTCTCCGAATACGATCCGATGGTGGTGGCGGCCGGCTCGCTGCTGTTCGGCGGCCTCATCCTGCTGCCGCCTTCGCTGATCATCGACCAGCCCTGGACGCTGCACCCGACGCCGACGGCAATCACAGCCACCATCGTCATGGGCATCGTCTCCAGCGCCTTGGGGCTGATGCTGTTCTACATGTGCCTCGGACGGCTCGGCACGTTGACGACGAACGCACAAGGCTATTTGCGCATCCCGATCGGTGTTGGCCTGTCCGTGCTGCTGCTCGGCGAGAGCGTGCCGTCGAACCTGGCGCTGGGGCTGGTGCTGGTCATGGCCGGCGTCGCTGCGATGACGATCCCGGTGGAGCGGCTGAAGAAGCGCTAGCTATTGCTTGGCGGCGTCCGCCAGCATCTTCCGATACTTCTCGACGTCGCGCGTCACCAGTTGCTGAAGCAGCTCCGGCGTGTGCTCGCTGTCATCCGGCGCAACAGTCGACAACTCGGCAAAGCGCTTCTTCACTGCATCGGTTTCCACCGCCGTGCGCGCGGCGGCGTTCAGCCTGGCGATCACGGCGGGCGGGGTGCCCTTGGGCGCGAACAAACCGTTCCAGCCCTGCGCCTCGAATTCAGGCAGGCCGGCTTCGGCTGATGTCTGCAGATCGGGCAGCGTGGCCAGCCGCACATTCGAGCCGACCACGAGACCCCGCACCAGCTTCTCGTTGACCGATTGCGAGACGGAGGCCGCCGCATCGCAGACGCCGTCGATCTGGCCGCCGATCGCGTCCGTGAGCGCAGGCGCGGCGCCGCGATAGCCGACCAGCGTCGCGTCTATCCCGGCGGCGGTGACGAAGCTTTTGCAAATGAGGTAGTTCGACGAGCCGACACCGGCGTGGCCGAGATTGATCTTACCGGGGTTGGCCTTGGCGTAGGCGATGAACTCCTTGAGGTCCTTTGCCGGAAAATCCTTGCGTACGGCGATGATGCCGAACGTCTTCGCCACCATGGCGATCGGCACGAAGGAGTCCGGTGTGAACGGGAGTTTTGGATAGATCGTATAGGTCGCGGCGTTGGTGCCGGCATTGCCGATCGCAACGGTGTAGCCGTCAGGCTCGGCACGGGAGGCGCGCGCCAGTGCGGTCGAGCCGCCGGCGCCGGCGACGTTCTCGATCACGATGGTCTGGCCGAGCGCGATGCCCATCTGCTCGGCAACGGTGCGCGCGATCACGTCCGAGGTGCCGCCGGCCGCGAACGGCACGATCATGGTGACGGGACGCTTGGGGAAATCCTGCGCAAACGCGGCCGTCGCGAATGCAACGACGGCGACAGCGGCCGACAGCCGCTTCAGCACGAACGCAATCACGCGGCCTTTTCCAGATGCGCGGTGAGGCCGGCGAACAGGCCGCGGCCGTCGGTGCAACCCATGATGTCTTCGACGTGGTTTTCCGGATGCGGCATCATGCCGAGCACGTTGCCTTTGTCGTTGACGATGCCGGCGATGGATTGCGCGGCGCCATTGATGTTGCTGATATCGTCGATTGCGCCGTCCGCCGAGCAATAGCGGTAAAGCACGCGACCCTCGCCTTCGAGCCGCTTGATGGTCTCTGCGTCCGCCGCATAATTGCCCTCGCCATGCGCGATGGGCACGCGGATCACCTGCCCTGCATTGTAGCCGCGCGTGAACGGCGTGTCGGAGCGCTCGACGCGCAGATGCACGTCGTGGCAGATGAATTTCAGCCGTGCATTGCGCATCAACACGCCAGGCAAGAGGCCGGACTCGCAGAGGATCTGAAAACCGTTGCAGACGCCGAGCACGAGGCCGCCCTTGGCCGCATAGTCGCGCACCGCGTCCATCACCGGCGCCCGCGCCGCAATCGCGCCACAGCGTAAGTAATCGCCATAGGAGAAGCCGCCGGGTACCACCACGAGATCGGTGCCGTGAGGCAGCGACGTCTCGGCGTGCCACACCATCGCCGGCTCATGGCCCGAGATCAGCTTCAGCGCGCGCGCCATGTCGCGCTCGCGGTTGATTCCGGGAAACACGAGGATGGCGGCTTTCATGGCGGAGGTTCCGAACGAGATTGGAATGGGCTGGCACGGCGGCCAAATCGCCAGCAGACATAACCATTTGACGGGGATTTTACCAGTGCTAGCCTTGCCAGCGAGCGTTGTGCACAGGCCATAGCCCGCCATTCGGCTGATCGACTTGCCCGGGATTGAAGCCATGAATGTCCCGTCGCTGCCCGCATCCCTCTCCGAGCCGGTGTCCGCCGAGGGTGTCGTCGCCGCCGGCGCATATGTCGACGGTCGGCGCGTCGCCAATATCGCCATCAGCGAAGCTTCGAGCTGGCGGGCAAAACCCGGCCACGTGGTCTGGATCGGGCTGCACGAGCCCGACATGGCGCTGCTCAGCGCGGTGCAGAAGCAGTTCGATTTGCACGAGCTCGCGATCGAGGACGCCAACAACGCGCACCAACGGCCGAAGATCGAGCAATATGGCGAGGCCCTGTTCATCGTGGCGCGGACGGCGCAACTGATCGAAGGCCGGATCGCCTTCGGCGAGACGCACATCTTCGTCGGCGAAGGCTATCTGGTCTCGGTGCGCCACGGCGCCTCGACGTCTTACACGCCGGTGCGCGAACGCTGCGAGAGCTGCCCGCGGGCGCTCGCGCGCGGCGAGGACTACATCCTCTACGCCATCCTCGATTTCATCGTCGACAACTACTCGCCCGTGCTCGAGAGCATTCACGAAGAGGTCGAGAGCATCGAGGACGACGTGCTCTCCCAGCCGATCAGCAAGGCCCAGATCGAGCGGCTCTACATGCTGCGCCGCGACCTGCTGCGGCTCAGGACTGCGATCGGCCCCCTGGTCGAGGTCTGTCGCAGGCTGGAGCATGACGAGCTGGCGATGGTGCGCGCGACGATGCAGCCGCTGTTCCGCGACGTCACCGACCACGTCAGGAACATCCAGGAGCGGATCGATTCGATGCGCGAGGTGCTGGCCTTCGCCTTCGAAGCCAGCTTGCTGGTCGGCCAGGCTCAGGAGACGGCGGTCTCGAAGAAGCTTGCCTCCTGGCTCGCGATCATCGCGATCCCGACCGCGCTTGCCGGCATCTACGGCATGAACTTCAAGCACATGCCGGAGCTGGACTGGGAGTACGGCTATTACACGCTGCTCGGCGTGATGCTGACGGCGTGCGGCGTGCTGTACTGGCGTTTTCGCAGGGTCGGATGGCTGTGAGCCATCCCGTTCACCCGATCAGCTCCACCCGATAATTCTCGATCACGGTGTTCGCGAGCAGCTTGTCGGCGGCGTCCTTCAACGCCGCCTCGGCCTTGGCCTTGTCGGCGCCGGCGAGCTCGATGTCGAACACCTTGCCCTGCCGGACGCTGGCGACGCCATCGACGCCGAGCGACTTCAGCGCGCCTTCGATGGCCTTGCCTTGCGGGTCGAGGATACCCGTTTTCAAGGTAACGGTGACACGTGCCTTCACGTCAGATCCCTCTTAGCTCTTCACCAGCACCGGGCCGGAGCCCTGCGGACGCTCGTTCTCCATGAGGATGCCGAGACGCTTGGCGACTTCGGTATAGGCCTCAAGCAGCCCGCCGAGATCCCTGCGGAAACGATCCTTGTCGAGCTTCTCGTTCGACTTGATGTCCCACAGACGGCAGGAGTCCGGGGAGATCTCGTCGGCGACGATGATCCGCATCATCTCGTTCTCGAACAGCCGGCCGCACTCCATCTTGAAGTCGACGAGGCGGATGCCGATGCCGAGGAAGAGACCGGTGAGGAAGTCGTTGACACGAATGGCGAGCGCCATGATGTCGTCGATCTCCTGCGGGGTCGCCCAGCCGAAGGCGGTGATGTGCTCTTCCGACACCATGGGGTCGTTGAGCTGGTCGTTCTTGTAGTAGAATTCGATGATCGAGCGGGGCAGCTGCGTGCCTTCCTCGATGCCAAGGCGCTGCGACAGCGAGCCGGCGGCGACGTTCCGCACCACCACTTCCAGCGGCACGATCTCGACTTCGCGAATCAACTGCTCGCGCATGTTGAGGCGGCGGATGAAGTGGGTCGGCACCCCGATGTCGTTGAGGTGCTGAAACAGGTACTCCGAGATCCGGTTGTTGAGGACACCCTTGCCCTCGATCACCTGATGCTTTTTCGCGTTGAACGCTGTGGCGTCGTCCTTGAAGTGCTGGATCAGGGTACCGGGCTCCGGGCCTTCATACAGAACCTTTGCCTTGCCTTCATAAATGCGACGCCGACGGCTCATGGGGATGTACCGTGTTTTGTTGAAATCCATGTATTTGGTGTGCTCCGGTTACTAGGGATTACGACCCACAGCGGAGCGGCTGTGAATGGCCTGGAACCGATCTGCAACCCTTGGAAACAGAACGGGAACCGGACCTTCAGGCAACCTATCCGATTGGCTGTCCCAGCACAATCGATCCGGCTCATCCGATGCCAACTTATACCGCCTTGCCTGCGGCTTAACGGCTCGTTGTTTTGCCGATTCGTGCCCCCTATCTAGGCATGCGAAGGGGCCGTCGCAACGAGGGCGCCGGGTCCAGTCAGCAGGGAATTGGAAAAGGCATGAGCACGTTCGACAAGCGCCAGGAAGGTTTCGAGAAGAAATTCGCCCTCGACGAGGAGCAGAAATTCAAGGCGGTGGCCCGCCGCAACCGGCTGCTCGGCGTGTGGGCGGCCGAGCAGCTCGGCATCACCGGCGATGCGGCGGCGGCCTATGCCAAGGATGTGGTCGCGGCCGATTTCGAGGAAGCCGGCGACGCCGACGTCCTGCGCAAGGTCGCGGCCGATTTCGCCGCCAAGAACGTGTCCGTCACCGAGCAGGCGATTCGCGCCAAGATGAACGAGCTGATCGCGGTGGCGGCGGCCGAGGTGAAGGCGGGAAAATAGCGCCTGCTCTTAGGCGTCCGGCCGGCGTGCAGAATTTTTGCGCGCCGGCCGTTCTGTTGCGGGACTTCGCGAAGCGCCATAGCCGCCTCGAATGGCGTCCAGCAGACGTTGCGCGGCCAGGCTCAGAAAGCCGTCGCGCCGGGTGACGATCGCCACGTTGTGGCTGGCGGAGAGATCACCGACCGCAATCGTCGACATCGCGCCCGAGCCGAGTTCTTCTGCGACATGACTTTGCGCGAGCAGCGCCAGGCCGAACCCTGACTCCACCAGCCGCTTCTGGGCGGTCAGGCTGTCGACCGCGGTCCACACCACGTCACCCAGGCCCTGCGTCAGAAACAACGCGAAGATATGCGCGGCCGCGACCTCGGGTCGGCCCTGTATCTCGGGAAAGGCGATCCAGCGCTCGCTCGCGAGCTGAGCCAACCGCTTCACCCGGCGTCCGGCGAGCGGATGGTCGGGGGCGCAGACGACCTGGAGCTTCTCGGACAGGATCGGCTCGCAGTCGAGATCGCGCGAACGGTCGAGGTTGTAGCGCAGGCCAATCGTCGCCTCGCCACGGCGGACGAGCGCGCTGACCTCGGCGCTGGTCGCTGTGCGCAAGGTGAGCGCGACACCCCGATGAGCCCTCGCAAATCCCTTCATGATCCCTGACAGGCGGCTGTCGGCAAGCGTCCCGGTCACAGCCAGCGAAACCGGTCCCGATGTCTGCTTGGTCAGCGCGCGGACGGCTTGCTCGGCATCCTGTGCGGCCGCAACGGGCCGCTCCGCATAGGGGATCAGAACACGCCCCGCATCGCTGAGAAGCGTGCGCCCCGCCACACGTTCGAACAGCGGCACACCGAGCTCCTGCTCCAGCAGCGCAATGCGGCGGGAGATCGCCGGCTGCGAGCGGTGCAGGAATCTTGCGGCATTCGAGATTCCGCCACGGCGATGAACCGCAAGGAAAGTGTCGAGCGCATCGCTGTCCATGAGGTCATCCCATGCAAAAAACTGATGATATAGAGAGAAATAACAAATTTGGTGGATGTCGTGAAATCGCCTATGGCTGCACCGAACCGACCATCCCGCGCGGAGCAAAGAGACATGGCTACTCAAAAAGACATGGCGACCCAATTGGAGAAGGCGAAAGCGTTTCAGAACCTGCATACCCGGCCGGGCGCCTTCATTATTCCCAACCCGTGGGATGCCGGCACCGCGAAGCTGCTTGCCGCGATGGGTTTCGAGGCGCTCGCAACCACCAGCCTTGGGCTGGCCAACACGCTCGGGAGTTCGACCGTCAGCCTGGATGCCATCCTCGACAATTGCCGCGCGATCGCCGAAGCGACGCCACTACCCGTCAGCGTGGACCTCGAAAACTGCGGCGCGCATGAGCCGCGGCGCGCGGCGGACGCGATCCGGCGCGCCGCCGAAGCTGGCGCGGTCGGCGGCTCGATCGAGGATTCGACGGGAGACCGGAGCCGGCCGATCTACGATTTCGCACGCGCCGTCGAGCGTGTGCAGGCCGCGGTGGAGGCGGCGCGCTCCCTGCCCATTCCGTTTACACTGACGGCCAGAGCCGAAAATCTTCTGCACGGCCGCAACGATCTCGACGACACGATCAAGCGCCTCCAGGCGTTCGAGGCCGCCGGCGCCAACGTGCTCTACGCGCCCGGAGTGCACGATCTCGCGACCATCAAGACGGTGGTTTCGTCGATTGGAAAACCATTCAATCTCGTGATGGGCTTTGCCGATCCGACCCTGACGCTGGCGCAGCTGTCGGAAGCCGGCGTCAAGCGCATCAGCGTCGGCGGCGCTATGTCGCGATTTGCGCTCGCGGCATTCCTGACGAGCGCACGCGAGATGAAGGAGCACGGCTCCTTCACCTATGTGCGCGAGATGGCGCCGATCAAGGAATTGCGCGACGCGTTCACCGCGGTCAGCCTTCCTTGAAGCCATACTCCGGCACGTTGCCGCTGGCGCCGTAATATTTGTACGGCAGGAATTTGCCGCTCATGGTGAACTTGACGCGGTCGCCCTTCGGGTTGGCGACGCGCTCGATCGCCATGTCGAAGTCGATCGCCGACATGATGCCGTCGCCGAACTCCTCCTCGATCAGCGCCTTCCACGCGGGGCCGTTGACCATCACCATCTCGTAGAAGCGGTAGATCAGGGGATCGGTCGGCGGCATCGGCGTGCCGGTGCCGCGCATCGGCACCTCGTTGAGCATCGCGGTCTCGGCCTTCGACAGGCCGAACAGCTCGCTGGCGTTCGCGGCCTGCGGTTTTGTCAATTTCATCTGACCGAGGATCGCGCCGACGATCAGCACCTCCGCATAGCCGCCGACCTGGCCGCAGATGTATTTCCAGCTCCAGCCCTTCTCGCGCTTGATGTCGAGCAGCTTCTCGGTGAGGTCTTCGCGTTTCATGTCAGGATCTCCCTTCGCTAAGCACTGTGTCACGTCGTTTCGTGCCGCTTTGGGAGGCACGAAACGTGCCAATAAATGAGGCTTAGGGCTTCACCGCCTCGATTTCCCTTCGCGTGGCAAAGCCTCTGCAAATCGCTTGATCGCATCGAGCACGCGCTGCTGATCGCCGGCAAAGAACCAATGATCATTGCCGTCGAGCTCGAGGAATTCCGCACCATTGATCCGGCTCGCCACATCGCGGCCGGCCGCGATCCGTACGGCCTTGTCGTCCCGACGATGCAGCACCAGCGTCGGCACCGCAATCTGCGCCAGAAGATGTCGCACGTCGGCGTCGCGAAACGCCTCGAGCACCGCCGAGATGCCGCCGGGACTGGACGCCGCGCGCAGCAGCCCCGCCCACCAGGCGCGCGCCTTGGGATCGCCGGCAAGGCTCGGCGCGAAGGTTTCGATCCCCACCGGGCCGCCCCATTGCGCGATGAGGTGCTTGCTCCAGGCATCGTACTGGCTGGCGCGCAACGCGTGCGGATAGTCCTGTGACCAGCAACCCTTGGCCAATGCGCCGAACAGAATGAGCCCGGCCACGAGACGCGGCTCGTCCACCGCAAATTTGATGCAGGCCGGCCCGCATTCGGACGCGCCGAACAGCACGACGCGGCGTGCATCCGCCGCTCGCAGCACGGTGCCGATATCCTCCGCGGTGACGTCGATGCCAGGCGCCGATCCGACCCGGTCGGACAGCCCGATGCCACGACGATCGAAAACGATCAGCCGCCCCAGCTTCATCAATGATGCCAGAAACGTCCGGCTCGCGGGATGCTCCCAGGCGCGTTCCACATGCGACACGAAGCCGGGCATGACCAGGATATCGAGCGGGCCGCTTCCGTAGGTCTGATACGCCAGATGCACGCCGGCACCCTTGACGTAGCGCGTCGTCGGAACGGCGGCGAGCGACGACGCCGCGCCGGGGTCCATGAGCGCCTCGGTCTCGGCTTCAGGCGCGACGCCAAGCTCGTCGCGCAGCCGCTGCGTCAGTGCCGCGTGATGCCGTTCTGCCGCGCTTCGGTCGCCGGCCAGCAAAAGGCTGCGCACCAGATGCCGGCCGTACACCTCGCTCAAGGGATCGAGCTCGACCAGACGTCCCGCGTGCACTGTGGCGGCAAAATGGTCGCCGGCGGCATTCCTGTCCTGCACGAGGCGCTCCAGCGCGTGCACGAGCCGTCCCCGCAGCGCCTCGCGGCGAAAAAACGCCCAATCGTCGAATTCAGGGCAATCGTCTAGAGCGAAGCCCGCGAGGAAGTCACCCCGATACATCTGGCAGGCCTCCTCGAAGGCGCCGCGATCGCACGCACTCTCGAACTGGTGCGTGTCGACCTTCAGCGCGACTGCCGGGGACCATCGCACGCTGGTGCGGTCGGTCTCGAAAACCGGCTGGCCGAGCGTGAGCTCGATGCGATGAAGCAGGCGCCGCAGCCGCGCGAGGCCCGTCTCGCGGGCAGTTTCGGGCCACAGCAGCGTGGCGATCACGTCTCGCGCGACCGCGCCCTTGGCCTCCGCGAGATAGATCAGCAGCGCAAGTCCCTTGCGCAGGTTCAGCTTGATCGGGCGGTCATCAGCGTGGATCTCCGGGAACCCGAACGTCCCGAGCGAGACAGCCGTCATGGAAGTCCTCTCTCCCCGGTCGGCGTCCCCGGGGGACGCGCAGGGGACGGTCCGCCGTTACGAGTCGGACAAGATCGAGCCTGGCCGCCAGCGAGCGCACCAACCTCCTGCATGCGGCACCGCTGTATCAGGCACAATAGGAAAAAACATGTTCGCGCGCCTCGCAATCCTGCTCTACGCCATCGTCAGCTATGGCGTATTCACCCTTTCATTTCTCTACGCGCTCGGTTTCGTCGGCAATTATGTCGTGCCGAAGTCGATTGATGTCGGCAGTCACACGAATTTGAGCGAGGCCATTGTCGTCAACCTGCTGCTGCTGGGCCTGTTTGCCATCCAGCACAGTGCCATGGCGCGTCCATCCTTCAAACGATGGATGACAAATCTCCTTCCCGCGGCCTGCCAGCGCAGCACCTACGTGCTGCTCTCCAGCCTGATCCTGCTGCTGCTGTTCTGGCAATGGCGTCCGATCCCGACACCGGTCTGGCAGATCGGTGGAATTGCGGCTTGGTTGCTGATCGGCATCCATTGGCTCGGCTGGTTGATCGCGTTTGCCTCGACCCACATGATCGACCATTTCGATCTGTTCGGCCTGCGCCAGGCTTTCGTCGCGCTACGCGGGGCCGAAATATCAGGCCAATCGTTCAGGACGCCGCTGCTCTACAAGATCGTGCGGCATCCAATCATGCTGGGCTTTCTGCTCGCGTTCTGGGCCACGCCTGAGATGACCGCCGGTCATTTGCTGTTCGCGCTAGGGAATACAGTCTACATCCTGGTCGGGTTGCAGTTCGAGGAGCGGGATCTGATCGCCGAGTTCGGCGCGACTTATCAAGAGTATCGCCGCCGCGTTCCCATGTTGGTGCCGCGTCCTTTCGCTCGTCGCCGGACGGAAGATCGTCGGCCTGCTGGAGCTCCGCGATGAACGCGCTGTTTCCTTTCCCCCGAATGTCCGTGGATGCCGCCACATTCGCCGACACGCTCGATGGGCTCGACGTCGGCCTCTATCTCGTCAACGCGCACGCGCGGCTCGTTCACGCCAATACGGCCGGCCAAGCCATCCTCGATGCGCGCGACATCCTGCTTGAGATCCGCGGGCACCTCGTGGCCAGCGATCCAGCAGTCAACCAGACTTTGCAACATTTTTTCACGGTGGCCGGGCAAGGAAACGCCATCCTGGGCACCAGCGGAGTGCCGATGCTCGGGAGGGATGGGCAACGTCATGTCGCCCACGCTTTGCCGTTGACTTCCGGTACGCGCCGAAGTGCGGGCGTAGCGTACAGCGCCGTGGCGGCCTTGTTCGTTCGCAAGACGGCGCTGACAATACCGCCGCGTTCCGAATTGATCGCCAAGGCATTCAAATTGACGCCGACCGAGTTGCGCGTGCTGCTCGCGATCGTCGAGCTCGGCAGCGTTCCCGAAGTCGCTGCAGCGCTCGGCGTTGCCGGTACGACGGTCAAGACGCATGTCCGCCATTTGTTTGAAAAGACCGGTGCAGCGCGACAGGCCGATTTCGTCAAGCTCGTCGCGGGATATGCGACGCCGTTGAGAGAACCTGCCGAATCTAGGCAATCCGCTGGAGCGATACGATGAGAGCAGTGCTATGCAGCTCGTTCACCGGACCGGGCGATTTACGCCTCGGCGAGATCGACGAGCCGAAGCCCGCCGCCGACGAAATTCTCATCGACGTCCACGCGGCCTCCGTCAGTTTCATGGACCAGTTGCTGGTCGCGGGCCTCTACCAGATGCGTCCGCCGACCCCCTTCGTGCCCGGCACGGAAGCATCCGGTGTCGTCGTCGCGGTCGGCGACAACGTCGTGACATTCGCACCGGGCGATCGCGTGGCATGCAGCGCCTGGACCGGCGGCTACGCCGAACGGATGATAGCAAAGGAAACGAAGAGCGTCCGGCTGCCTGATGATGTCGCGTTCGAAGTCGCGGCGACCGTCCTGCACAATTACGGCACGGCCTATTATGCGCTGGTCGAGCGGGCACGGGCGCAACGCGGCGAAACCGTTTTCATTACTGGCGCGGCCGGCGGAGTTGGGCTTGCCGCCGTCGACCTCGGCCGCCATCTGGGCTTGCGCGTCGTCGCCGGTATCGGCTCCGACGACAAGGCCGCCCTGGTGCGAAGCTACGGCGCCGGCGAAATCGTCAACTATCGCAGCGAAGATCTGCGCGACCGGATCAAGTCGATCACATCAGGAGAAGGCATCGACATCGGCTTCGACAATATTGGCGGTGCGATCTTCGAGCAAATGGCCCGGCTGATGAAATGGGGCGGACGGCTGATGCCGATCGGCTTCACCAGCGGCGAGATTCCACAGCTCCCGATGAACCTGCCGCTGCTGAAGAACTATTCCATCCTCGGCGTCTTCGTCGGCGCCTGGGCGGAGAAATTTTCCGCCGAGGCCGCGCGCATGAATGACACGCTGATGCAATTGCTGGCCGAGCGAAAAATCCGTCCGCACATCGATCGCGTCCTCCCTTTGGAGGAGGCCGGAGAAGCCATGCGTGCCGTGGCCAACCGAACGGTTCAGGGGCGAATTGTCCTCAAGATCAGATAGAGTGCGCCGACGAGGAAGAGAGAACAAAACCGATGACACCGATCATCATCGACAAACGCTATTGCGGTCCTCCAAATTCCGGCAACGGTGGCTATGTATGCGGCCGGCTGGCCCGCCACATTCCCGGCGGTGCGGAAGTGACGCTGCGCGCGCCGCCTCCCCTGGGCAAGCCGCTCGATGTGATCGCGACCGACGACGGCACATGGGAGCTTCGCGATGGCGGCAACATCGTCGCGACCGGGCGAGCGGCAAATGTCGAGCTTGCGCGTCTGGAAAAAGCCAGCTTCGAGGAGGCCTGCGCCGCCGAATTGCTGACCCCGGTCAAGCCGCACGAGCATCCCCTGCCGACCTGCTTCGTCTGCGGTCCCGCAAGGGCGAAGGGAGATGGTTTGCGCATCTTTGCCGGATCGCTCGCGCGTCCCTCGCAGAGCGCCGTTCTCGCCGCGAGCTGGACACCGGATCCAAATCTGGCCGCCGATGACGGCCTGGTCGCGCCCGAATTTCTCTGGTCGGCACTCGATTGCCCCACCGGCTTTGCCTGCAACTGCGATCAGCAGAGCGGCGTCTTCGACAAGACACCGCTCCTGCTGGGACGGATGTCAGCGCGGATCGAAGCCCGCCCGCGCCCGGGAGAGCGCTGCATCATCACAGCCTGGCCGGCAGGCCGCGAGGGCCGCAAACGCACAGCCGAGGCGGCCGCGCATGATGAAGCGGCAAGCTGCTGGCGGTGGCCCGAACGACATGGATTGCAGTCGAGCGCGAAGTGCAGCTCGGCCGGGGGTGATAAAAGCTCGATCTCGTAGGGTAGGCAAAGGCGCGTAGCGCCGTGCCCACCATTCTGTCTCAGCTTTGTTGCGCGACATGGTGGGCACGCTTGGCTTTGCCCGCCCTACGAGACCTATGCGCTTTGCTCGATCATCCCCTGCAACCTCACCAGCTCCGCCTCCAG
This sequence comes from Bradyrhizobium sp. LB8.2, assembly GCF_040548035.1. Lineage (NCBI taxonomy): Bacteria > Pseudomonadati > Pseudomonadota > Alphaproteobacteria > Hyphomicrobiales > Nitrobacteraceae > Bradyrhizobium > Bradyrhizobium sp. LB8.2. The sequence continues at coordinate 27,646 of NZ_JBEPQV010000012.1, forward strand.
ATCGCGCTCGACATCCGCCGCCCGCATCTCGATCACACGATAATTCCGCGCTTCCAGCCACGCCCGCCGCGACGCGCGGTCGGCGGCGATGGCCTCGCCCTCGCCCGGGTTCACCAGCTCGATCGCGATCCGGTGCGGGAACGAGACGAAATCAGGGATGTGCCGGCCGACCGGGGTCTGGCGCTTGAACCCTCCTGCGAAGCGGCGATCGCGGGTCAGGGCCTGCCAGAGCAAGCGCTCCGCATCGGTCGGGTTGCGACGAAGCAGGCGGGCGAGGCCGCGGACCGTGGAGCCGCTGTCGGGAACACCGCCGCCCTGCCCGTGCTCGGCCAGAAGGGCGCGCAGCCGCGTGGCCTGCTCGCCGTCGAGCACGCCGCCTTTGGCCGGGCCCTTGCGGCCCTCGGCGATCGCCATCACCACCCCGTGCAGGGTGTGCATGTCCTGCTTGGTCGGCTCCATCCGGCTGAAGATGTTGCGCAGGTTCACCAGCATGGTGTCGCGCTTCTCGGCCGGGCGCAAAAACTCGACCCGGTCGAGCTCGCGGATCAGGTTGTCGAAGAAGGCCTGCATCTGGTGCTGCGAGGCGCGCTCGGAGCGTTCCGGCATGGCGTGCGGCAGCTCGCCCGAGGTCGCCCGCTTGAACCATTCGTAGCCCACCAGCAGCACCGCCTGGGCGAGGTTGAGCGAGGCAAAGCCCGGATTGACCGGAAAGGTGATGATGCGATTGGAGAGCCCGACCTCCTCATTGGTCAGGCCCCAGCGCTCCCGGCCGAACAGGATACCGGCCTTGCCGCCCGCTGCGACGTGCCCTGAGATCTCGACCGCTGCGGCTTCCGGCCCCACCACCGGCTTGGCCTGGTCATGGGGGCGCGCGGTGGTGGCGAACAGCAGGTCGAGGTCGGCGACGGCCTCGCCGACCGTGTCGAACAATTCGACCTTTTCCAGGATGTGATCGGCGCCGGCGGCGGCGCGCTGGGCGGCAATGTTGGGCCAGCCGTCACGGGGGTTGACGATGCGCAAGGCGCCGAGCGCAAAATTGCCCATGGCGCGCGCGGCCATGCCGATGTTTTCGCCCAACTGCGGCTCGACCAGGATCACGATGGGACCGTCGAGGGAAAGGCCGGCCTTACTCTTGTCAGTCCCCGACATCTCGTCTCGCTTTCACGCTGGTTCTCAAGGCCTTGTGGGAGCCGCCTCAGGAATTGATTCAGGCCGACCCGGCCGGCTGTCCCTTCGCCTGTCGTTTGCCTGTCCTGACAAAATTCTCAAGGGAAATAACGGGTTGGATTCGACTTTTAAATCTCGCCTGAAACTTCACCCCGGCCCCGCGGCAGGGCCGCTTTCCGCCCCCCATCTGCGGAGGCTGGATGAGCTAAAAGTGCATAATCCCTTGGCTTTCGCCGGCCGCGTCCCGGTGCTAAGAGGCGGCGGATATTCCCGTGGCGCACCAAAAGCGCCGTTCCCAAGAGGCTTCCCCGAACATGGCAAAAATCAAGGTGTCCAACCCCGTCGTCGAACTCGATGGCGACGAGATGACCCGGATCATCTGGCAGTACATCAAGGACAAGCTGATCAACCCGTTCCTGGATGTCGAGCTGCAGTATTTCGACCTGGGGATGGAGTACCGCGACCAGACCAACGATCAAGTGACCATCGACGCCGCCGAGGCGATCAAGAAGGTCGGCGTCGGCGTCAAGTGCGCCACCATCACCCCGGACGAGGCCCGGGTGAAGGAGTTCAACCTCAAGCAGATGTGGAAGTCGCCGAACGGCACCATCCGCAACATTCTCGGCGGCTGCATCTTCCGCGAGCCGATCATCTGCAAGAACGTGCCGCGCCTCGTTCCCGGCTGGAGCAAGCCGATCATCATCGGTCGCCACGCCTATGGCGACCAGTACCGCGCCACCGACATCAAGTTCCCGGGCAAGGGCACACTGTCGATGAAGTTCGTCGGCGAGGACGGCACCGTCATCGAGAGGGAAGTGTTCAAGACGCCCGGCGCCGGCGTCGCCATGCAGATGTACAATCTCGACGATTCCATCATCGACTTCGCCCGCGCCTCGCTGAACTACGGCCTGCTGCGCAACTACCCGGTCTATCTCTCGACCAAGAACACGATTCTGAAGGTCTATGACGGCCGCTTCAAGGACATCTTCCAGGACATCTACGACCGCGAGTTCAAGAAGGAATTCGAGGCCAAGGGCCTGACCTACGAGCACCGCCTGATCGACGACATGGTGGCCTCGGCCCTGAAATGGTCCGGCGGCTATGTCTGGGCCTGCAAGAACTACGACGGCGACGTGCAGTCCGACACGGTCGCGCAGGGCTACGGCTCGCTCGGCCTGATGACCTCGGTGCTGCTCACCCCCGACGGCAAGACCGTGGAAGCCGAAGCCGCCCACGGCACGGTGACCCGCCATTACCGCGAGCACCAGAAAGGCAAGGAGACCTCGACCAACTCGATCGCGTCGATCTTCGCCTGGACCCGTGGCCTCGCCCACCGCGCCAAGCTCGACAACAATGCCGAGCTCGCCAAGTTCGCGAACACCCTGGAGAAGGTCTGCGTCGACACCGTCGAGGACGGCTACATGACCAAGGATCTCGCGCTCCTGGTCGGCGCCGACCAGCGCTGGCTCTCGACCACCGGCTTCCTCGACAAGGTCGCCGAGAACCTCGAAAAGGCGATGGCGTAAGTCGTCCGCGATTTCGCCCGACTGGGCCGGACATCATCACGGGTCGCGCCAAAGCGCGGCCCGTTGTTTTTTGAGACCCTTGGAGACGCGACCATGTCGATCAAGCTTGCCGTGCCCTGCCTTCTGTTGCTTGCCGGACCGGCTGCGGCCGCGGACCCGCTCCCCGCCGCCATCGCCGCCCCCGGCGAAACCGTGGTGCTCAGCGTCCACGCCGAAGGCGCGCAGGTCTATGAGTGCAAGGCCGGCACCGACGGCAAGCTCGCCTGGGCATTTCGCGAGCCGATCGCCACCCTGCTATACGAGGGCAAGACGGTCGGCCGGCACTATGCCGGGCCGAACTGGGAGCATGCCGACGGCAGCGCCGTGGCCGCCAAGGCCGCCGGCAACGCGCCGGGCGCGACGCCGGCCGATATTCCCTGGCTGAAGCTGGAAGTGAACGCCCATCGCGGCAGCGGCGTCCTCACGCCCGCCACGACGGTTCAGCGCATCAACACCCATGGCGGCAAGCTCGACGGCGCCTGCGACAAGGCCGGCGAGTTCAAGAGCGCGCCCTATTCGGCCGAATACATTTTCCTGAAGAAGGGCTGAGGAACGAGGAGAGACGGCCCTTACGCGCCGGCTATGGCTTTTTGGATCTCCGACAGGGCGTCCAGAGCCTTTGCCCCATCAGGCCCGCCGCCTTGCGCCATTTCGGCTCGGCCGCCGCCGCCCTTTCCGCCCACGACAGGCACGCCAATCTTGACCAGGCTTGCGGCGTCGAAACGGGTTGATAGATCCTTGGTCACGCCGACAACGAGGCTGGCTTTTCCGTCAGCCGTCGTATTTGCAACCGCGACAACGCCCGACTTGATCTCTGCCTTGGCTTGATCAACGAGGGATTTGAGTTCGTCGCTCGGCAATCCCGTCACGTGAAGTTTGTAAAACTTGACGTCACCGATTTCCACGACGTTGGAATTTCCGCCGTCGCCGGCACCGCCGCCCATCGCCAGCTTCTTGCGGGCGTCGGAGAGCTCGCGCTCGAGCTTCTTGCGCTCGTCCATCAGCGCACTGATGCGCGCCGGCACGTCGTCGATCGAGGTGCGCAGCTCGTTGGCCGCGGTCTTGGCCAGCGCCATGGTGTCGTTGGCATGCTTGCGCGCGTAATTGCCGGTCAGCGCTTCGATGCGGCGCACGCCAGAGGCGACCGCGCTCTCGCCCATCAGCGTGATCAGGCCGATGTCGCCGGTGCGCCTGACATGGGTGCCGCCGCAGAGCTCGACCGACCAGCCGAGCGCGTTGGTGCCGCGCTCACGCGCGGTCCGGCCCATCGAGACGACGCGAACCTCGTCGCCGTATTTCTCGCCGAACAGCGCACGCGCGCCGGCCTCGCGGGCTTCGTCCACGCCCATGACGCGGGTCGAGACCTCGTCGTTCTCCAGCACCACGTTGTTGGCGATGTCCTCGACGCGCGCAAGTTCTTCCGCCGTGATCGGCTTCGGATGCACGAAATCGAAGCGCAAGCGGTCAGGCGCAACCATCGAGCCGCGCTGGGCGATGTGATCGCCGAGCACCTGACGCAGCGCCTCGTGAATGAGATGCGTGGCCGAATGATGCGCGCGGATCGACGAGCGCCTGCTGTGATCGACCTCGAGCTGGAGCGCGGTGCCGGGCTTCAGCTCGCCGCTCTCCAAGGTGCCGACATGAACGAAGAGATCGCCGAGCTTCTTCTGCGTCTCGGTGACGCGGAATTTGATGCCGCCCTCGCCGACCAGCACGCCGGTGTCGCCGACCTGGCCGCCGGACTCCGCATAGAACGGCGTCTGGTTCAGCAGCAGCGCACCGCTGTCGCCGGCCTTGAGGCTGTCGGTTTCCTTGCCATCCTTGATCAGGGCCGAGACGACGCCCTCAGCGATCTCGGTCTCGTAGCCCAAAAATTCAGTCGCGCCGAGCTTCTCGCGCAGCGGGAACCAGATCGCCTCTGAGGCCGCCTCACCCGAACCCGACCAGGACGCACGCGCCTTCACGCGCTGACGTTCCATCGCATCGGCGAAGGAAGCCTGGTCGACGCTGATGCCGCGCGACTTCAGCGCGTCCTGCGTCAGATCGAGCGGAAAACCGTAGGTGTCGTACAACGTGAAGGCGACGTCGCCGTCGAACATGTCGCCCTTCTTCAAGGACGCACTCTTCTCGTCGAGGATGGCGAGGCCGCGCGTCAGCGTCTTGCGGAAACGGGTCTCTTCCAACCGCAGCGTTTCCTCGATCAGGTTTTCCGCGCGCATCAAATCGGGATAGGCCTGGCCCATCTCGCGCACCAGCGCCCAGACCAGGCGATGCATCAGCGGCTCTTTTGCACCGAGCAGCTGCGCATGGCGCATCGCGCGGCGCATGATCCGGCGCAGCACATAGCCGCGGCCCTCGTTCGAGGGCAGCACGCCATCGGCGACGAGGAAGGCCGACGAACGCAGATGGTCGGCGATGACGCGGAACGAGGCGACGGTCTTCTCGTCCGGTCCGCTTCCAAGAGCGGACGCGGTCGCGTCGATCAGATGACGGAACAGATCGGTCTCGAAGATGCTGTCGACGCCCTGCATGATGCTGGCCATGCGCTCCAAGCCCATGCCGGTGTCGATCGAGGGACGCGGCAGCGCCACGCGCTCCTCCTTCGTCACCTGCTCGTACTGCATGAACACCAGGTTCCAGAACTCGAGGAAGCGGTCGCCGTCCTCTTCCGGTGAGCCCGGAGGTCCGCCCCAGATGTGCTCGCCGCGATCGATGAAGATCTCCGAGCACGGACCGCACGGGCCGGTGTCGCCCATCGCCCAGAAATTGTCCGAGGTCGGGATGCGAATGATGCGGTCATCCGAGAAACCCGCGATCTTCTTCCAGAGGCCCGCCGCCTCGTCGTCGGTGTGGTAGACCGTGACGAGCAGCTTGTCCTTCTTCAGCCCGAATTCCTTCGTGATCAGCGTCCAGGCAAGCTCGATCGCGCGCTCCTTGAAATAGTCGCCGAACGAGAAATTGCCGAGCATCTCGAAGAAGGTGAGATGGCGCGCGGTGTAGCCGACATTGTCGAGGTCGTTGTGCTTGCCGCCGGCGCGCACGCATTTCTGCGAGGTGGTGGCGCGCTGATAGGTCCGCTTCTCGAGGCCGGTGAAGACGTTCTTGAACTGCACCATGCCGGCATTGGTGAACATCAACGTCGGGTCGTTGCGCGGCACCAACGGCGAGGACGACACGATCTCGTGGCCGTTCTCGGCAAAGAAGTTCAGAAAGGTCGACCTGATCTCGTTGACGCCGCTCATGTTCATCCAATCGGGTGTGCTTGGACCCGCCATACGCCATCCAAACCGCGAGTTTGGGCTGATATCTGCGGGCCAAAGCGCTTTTAGACAAGGCCAGCTTCGCTGTCCAGAAACTGTGCAACCGGATCAGTGGGTTGCCGCAGGCGCGCAATCCCGTTGGAAAGCCGCTGATGCCGCGTTGACAGGCTTGGCCAGCTTGTGGTCTCTACCCATCTGTATCGTACGGCCACGTCGGGAGAGACCGGCTTTGGGTAGCCGGCGCCGAAGGAGCAACCGCCCCGGAAACTCTCAGGCAAAAGGACCGCGTGGCTTTGACAGCATCTGGAAAGAGGCGCCGACGGGCCTAGACCTTTTAAAAGAAAGGGTTGGTCCGGACAGCGTCCGCCGACGGGATAATACTCTCAGGCACAGCGACAGATGGGGCTTCGACTGGTTGCTTCCGGGGAATCATCCCCGGGGAACCACCGAGGGCCCCTGTGATGCTTGCGCGCGACGACCAAGATTCCCTTAAGAGCACGCCCCTTCACGGGCTTCATGTGTCCCTCGGCGGCAAGATGGTGCCGTTCGCGGGCTATGACATGCCCGTGCAATATCCTGCGGGCGTGCTGAAGGAACACCTCCATACCCGCTCGTCCGCCGGCCTGTTCGACGTCTCCCACATGGGCCAGATCGCGCTTCGGCCGAAGTCGGGCAAGGTCGAGGACGCCGCGCGCGCGCTGGAACGGCTGATGCCGCAGGACATCGTGGCTATTGCGCCGGGGCGGCAGCGCTACGCCCAGTTCACCAATGCCGAGGGTGGAATTCTGGACGATCTGATGGTCGCCAATTTCGGCGATCATCTGTTCCTGGTCGTCAACGCCGCCTGCAAGTCCGAGGACGAGGCGCATCTGCGCGCGAAGCTGTCGGACGACTGCATCATCGATTCGCTTGCCGACCGCGCGCTGATCGCGTTGCAGGGCCCGAAGGCGGAATCGGCGCTGGCGAAATTATGTGCAGAGGCTCCGTCCATGAAGTTCATGGATTCCGGCTCGCGCAAGGTCGCCGGCATCGACTGCTTCGTCTCGCGCTCCGGCTACACCGGCGAGGACGGTTTCGAGATTTCCGTTCCTGCTGGCGACGCCGAGCGGCTCGCCAAGACGCTGCTGGACAATCCCGACGTCATGCCGATCGGGCTTGGCGCCCGCGATAGCCTAAGGCTCGAGGGCGGACTTTGTCTTTACGGCCACGACATCGACACCACGACCACGCCGGTCGAGGCCGCACTGGAATGGTCGGTACAGAAGAGCCGCCGCACCGGCGGCGCGCGCGCCGGCGGCTTTCCCGGCGCGGAGAAGATTCTGGCCCATTTCGACCACGGCGCGGCCCGTCGCCGCGTCGGGCTGCGCACCGAGGGCCGCGCGCCGGTGCGCGAGGGCGCGCTGCTGTTTGCGAACGCGACCTCGAGCGAGTCGATCGGAACAGTCACCTCGGGCGGTTTCGGCCCAAGCCTGAATGCGCCGGTCGCGATGGGTTATGTGCCCACAAGCCAGAGCGCGCTTGGAACACAAATTTTCGCCGAGGTGCGCGGCCAGCGGCTGCCCCTGCAAATCGCCACCATGCCTTTCGTGAAAAACACCTACAAACGCTGAGGACAAGAAAATGACCACGACGCTGTACACCTCCGACCACGAATGGCTCGCCATCGACGGCGATGTCGCCACCGTCGGCATCACCGACTACGCGCAGTCCCAGCTCGGCGACGTCGTGTTCGTCGAACTGCCCAAGCTCGGCCGCGCCCTGAAGAAGACGGAAGCCGCAGCCGTCGTGGAATCCGTGAAGGCCGCCTCGGACATCTACGCGCCTGTTACGGGCGAGGTCACCGAAATCAACGACAACCTCGCCGCCGAGCCGGCGCTGGTGAATTCGGATGCGCAAGGCAAGGCGTGGTTTTTCAAGATCAAGATTGCCGACAAGAGCGAGCTAGGCGGCCTCATGGATGACGCCGCCTACAAGGCCCACACGGCTTAAAGACGATGGAGCAAGCGATGACCGCGCACCGCAAATCCAACGGCGATACCGCCGCTTTCGTTCGCCGCCACATCGGCCCCTCGGCACGCGACGTCACTGCAATGCTCGAGGCCGTCGGCGCGAAAAGCGTCGATGCGCTGATGGCGGAGACGTTGCCGGCCTCGATCCGGCAGGCCGCCCCGCTCGATCTCGGCAAGCCCTTGAGCGAGACCGAGGCGATCGCGCATATGGGCGAGCTCGCCGCCCAGAACCAGGTCTTCGCCTCGCTGATCGGCCAAGGCTATTCCGGCACGATTCTGCCTGCGGTGATCCAGCGCAACATTTTGGAGAACCCGGCCTGGTACACGGCGTACACGCCCTACCAGCCGGAGATCAGCCAGGGCCGGCTTGAGGCGCTGCTCAACTTCCAGACCATGATCTGCGATCTCACCGGGCTCGACGTCGCCAACGCCTCGCTGCTCGACGAGGCGACGGCTGCCGCCGAGGCGATGGCGCTCGCGGAGCGGCACTCGCGGGTCGAAGCAAAGGCCTTCTTCGTCGACAAGGACGTGCATCCGCAGACGCTCGCGGTGATGCGCACCCGCGCGGAGCCCCTGGGCTGGACCCTGGTCGTCGGCGATCCCATCACCGATCTCGACAAGACCGACGTGCTTGGTGCGCTGCTGCAATATCCTGGAACGTCGGGCGCCGTGCGCGACCTCAGGCCCGCGATCGCAGCACTGAAGGCGAAGGGCGCACTCGCGATCGTTGCCGCCGATCTGCTGGCACTGACCCTGCTCGCCTCGCCGGGCGAACTCGGCGCCGACATCGCGATCGGCTCGGCGCAGCGTTTTGGCGTGCCGATGGGTTATGGCGGGCCGCACGCGGCCTATATGGCGGTGCGCGATGCGCTGAAGCGCTCGCTGCCCGGCCGCATCGTCGGCCTCTCCGTCGATTCCCGCGGCGCGCCCGCCTATCGCCTCGCGCTCCAGACCCGCGAGCAGCACATCCGCCGCGAGAAGGCGACCTCCAACATCTGCACCGCGCAGGTGCTGCTCGCCGTGATCGCCTCGATGTACGCGGTCTATCACGGCCCCGAAGGCTTGACGCAGATCGCCCGTAACGTGCACCGCCGCACGGCGGTGCTTGCCGCCGGCCTGCGCAAGCTCGGCTTTGCGCCGAGTAGCGAAAACTTCTTCGACACGCTCAGCGTCGATGCGGGTGCGAAGCGTGCCGAGATCATCGCTCGCGCGGTCGCCGAGAAGATCAATCTCGGCATCGGTGATAGCGCTTTGCGTATCGCGCTCGACGAGACCACCACGCCTGCGACGGTGGAAGCGGTCTGGCGCGCCTTCGGCGGCACGCTTGCTTACGCCGAGATCGACGCCACCACGCGCGAGGCGCTGCCGGAGACGCTCAAGCGCGCGACCTCTTTCCTCACCCATCCGGTGTTCCACGCGCATCGCTCGGAGACCGAGATGCTGCGCTACATGCGTAAGCTCAGCGACCGCGACCTCGCGCTCGACCGCGCGATGATTCCGCTGGGATCGTGCACCATGAAGCTGAACGCGACCACCGAGATGATGCCGCTGACCTGGCCGGAATTCGGCTCGTTGCATCCCTTCGCCCCGCGCGAGCAGGCACGCGGCTATCACGCGCTGCTCGCGCGCCTGGAGAAGTGGCTGTGCGACATCACCGGCTATGACGCGATCTCGCTGCAGCCGAATTCGGGCGCGCAAGGAGAATATGCCGGGCTGCTCGCGATCCGCGGCTATCACGCCGCGCGCGGCGAGACGCACCGCAAGATCTGCCTGATCCCCTCCTCCGCCCACGGCACCAACCCGGCTTCCGCTGCGATGGTTGGCATGGACGTGGTGGTGGTCGCCTGCGAAAAGAATGGCGACGTCGACGTCAATGATCTCAGGGCCAAGGCGGAGAAGCACTCCAACGACCTCGCTGCGGTCATGATTACCTATCCCTCGACGCATGGTGTGTTCGAGGAGCACATTCGCGAGATTTGCGACATCGTGCATGGCCATGGCGGCCAGGTCTATCTCGACGGCGCCAACCTCAACGCGCAGGTCGGCTTGTCCCGGCCCGGCGATTACGGCGCCGATGTCAGCCATCTCAACCTGCACAAGACCTTCTGCATCCCGCATGGCGGCGGCGGCCCGGGCATGGGCCCGATCGGCGTGAAGGCGCATCTCGCGCCGTTCCTGCCAGGTCATCCGGCGGCGAATGGGGATGCGCCGGTCGGCCCGGTCTCGGCCGCGCCGTTCGGCTCAGCTTCGATCCTCACCATCTCCTACATCTACATCCTGATGATGGGCGGCGAAGGCCTGAAGCGCGCCACCGAGATCGCGATCCTCAACGCCAACTATGTCGCCGCGCGCCTCGATGCGCATTTCCCGGTGCTCTACAAGAACGAGAAGGGCCGCGTCGCGCATGAATGCATCGTCGATCCCCGCGCGCTGAAGACGACGTCCGGCGTCACCGTCGACGACATCGCAAAACGCCTGATCGACTACGGCTTCCACGCGCCCACGATGAGCTTCCCGGTGCCGGGCACACTGATGATCGAACCGACCGAATCGGAGTCGAAGGCCGAACTGGACCGCTTCTGCGATGCGATGATCGCGATCCGGAAGGAGATCACCGAGGTCGAGGGCGGCCGCTTCAAGATCGAGGCCTCGCCGCTGCGCCACGCCCCGCACACGGTGCACGACATCGCGGATGACGACTGGAATCGCGCCTACACCCGCGCCGAAGGCTGTTTCCCCGCGGGCACCTCGCGCACCGACAAATATTGGTGCCCGGTGGGGCGCGTCGACAACGTCTATGGCGACCGCAATCTGGTGTGCTCTTGTCCGCCGGTGAGCGATTATGCGGAAGCCGCGGAGTAGGACCCGACGGAGGTTTCGTAGGGTGGGTTAGCGGGCGGCTGCGCGAAGGCGCAGACCGCCGGCGTAACCCACCGCTTTAGCTTCCGCGGCGACAAAGATGGTGGATTACGCCTTCGGCTAATCCACCCTACGGCAATGATTTACGGCGCAATCAGCAATCGGGTTTCGCGATCCCACCGCCAGAGCCGTTCGTTGGTCAATTCAGTCCCGCCCCACCAACGCTTGATCGGGTTGTGGCGCCACAAGTCATCTTCTCGGGCGACAAGGGAACGTCCGAGTTCAGTTAGCGTGACCCTCCACTCGCTCCTGCCGAAGTAGCGATCCTCATTGTCGAACGCCGGATCGCCCAACAGAACGGGCGGCGCCGAATGTTCCGCCAATGCGATCAAGGCATCGCTCGCCTCACCCTCTTCGAACACATCGCGATACCACCTCGCTTCGGAGATGTATTTTGGGTCGGTGTGCCCTTCATTCACACAGCCCAGCATATCCATCTCGCTGGCACCGAGCCCCGTCACCTTGTCCGGAAGCTCTTCAAGCAGCGCAATGAGCGCCGATCGAAGTCTCGGAAAGATCATCAGATCCGTCATCAGCAGATCGAAACAGGATTTTGGCGTTTCAGCCCGATAGGCGCGCCAGGCGCGGCTTGCCATCACCAAATGATCGTCGGCGACCTCGAAGGCCGGCAACTTCCATTTTGCGACGGACTCCGCAGCATAGTCCGCAACACTGTCATCCGTATGCACCAGGCTCAGCTTCGTCGTGATCTCCTTGTAAGGGCGAAGCAGGTCGAGCAACCAGACAAGCACGAGCTGGTCGTTGGGCTGAGGATCGATCCACACTTCGATCGAGTCGAACTTCGCACAGAGCTCTAAGAAACCGATATCGCGCGTGCCGAAATCTTCCAGCCAGTCTCGACAAACCTCGTTGAGCCAGTGATCGCCTGGATTGCAGTGCTTTGCCGACCGCCGCTCCAGCCCCATCAAAAGCTGCTCTGCGGAGGGCAATTGGCCGAAGACGAAGCGCATGCAGAAGCCGAGCGCGATATTCGCCAGTTTGGTTTGCCGAAGCGTAGCTGCCGCAAGATGGTTCGTGGTCAGAATCAAATGTGACACAGTGGCCTCGCGATTAACAAGCAATACCAAAACACCTCGAGCAGCACGCACGCATCAGACAGGGGAAAGCAATGCCCGGCTGTCGCGATCCCAACGCCAGAGCCGATCGCTGGTCAGGTGGGCGCCGCCCCACCAGCGACTGATCGGGTTATGGCGGCAGAAATCCTCTTCTCCCGCCAGCACCGCTTCCCCGAGGTCAGTGAGCGACAAGCGGGATTGCTTGTACCGCGCGTGACGGGAGGGATCGACATGCATGTCCAGCGAGAACGGTCCCTCCTCCAACCCCGATATGGCCGGCACCGGACAACGTGCGAGACCATCAAGCAGCGTGCCGACCTCCCAGTAATCGAAAACGCGCCGCTCGTTGGACTTTTGATCGCCCGGAAAAACATCGAAAGGCCGCACCTTGCCTGGCGCGACCAACTCCAGGATCCGTGTTTCCGTGGTGCCAAGCCCGGTGGCGACGCCCGGAAGCTCTTCCAGGAGGCCAATTGCGGACTGCTCCAGCTGCGGAAGCAGACTCAAATCCGTTTTGAGGAGGTCGATCCAAGCCTGCGGCGTCGGGGAACGATAAGCCCGCCATGCACGGCCGGCCAGTTCAACGTGACCTTGCGAGGGGCTAATAGTTCGCGGATTTTGCTCCGCAAGTCGCTCCGGATCAACATCACCGGCGCCAACGTCCAGCTGACGTATCACGAATCTGGAAACCGCCACTCTCTCGCCGCCACAATGGTCGAGGAGCCAGAGCAGAAGCAATTGTGCGTTTGGATTTGGCTCTATCCACAGCTCGGCCGAGTCGCATTCGAACAACAGCTCGATCAATCCCCGCCCCTTCACTCCCGACTTATCGAGGCGCCAAGCCGGCGTGTCATCCAGCCAATGAAGGCCGGGTGGCTGTGTCGTATGCGGAGCAAAGAACGTTTCAAGCTCTGCGCCGGATGGCGGCGCACCCCAGACAAGCCGTCGCTCGATCGCAAGCACGAGATCGCCCAGGCCGGCCTGTTCGAGGGCGCCGGCAGCGGAAGAGTCTGTTGTCAGAACAAGCCGCGTCATGCTCGGGGCCTCAAGGCTTGGTTAAAACAGAGCCGTAACGCCACAGCCGGTCGTTGGTCAGCCGCGTGCCGCCCCACCAGCGGTCGATCGGATTGTGACGACTGAAATCTTCCTTGCCTGCAAGAACTGCCTCGCCAAACTCCGTCAGCGACAACCGGCTGCGGAGATATGCGGCATGCCGATCCCTGTGATTTTCGCGGTCGATCGTGCGCAGTTCGTCGTCCAATCCGGCCACTGCAGGACTGGGGCCAAGCGCTAGCCCGTCGAGCAACCGGCCTAACTCAGTCTCTCCAAACACGAACGTCCGCCAGAGCGAACGCAGGTGAAACAACGCATTCGTGTTTGCAAACCCTCCGGCAAGCATCTCCAAGAATCGCATCTCGGTCGCACCGAGTCCCGTCGAAGGCGACGGGAGTTCTGCCAAGAGATCGAGCAAGGCCGGGCGCAGCATCAACAACGCACTGAGATCTTGATGAACGAGATCGACGCAAGCCTCAGGGGTCGCTGCGCGGTAGGCTGACCACGCCAACTTGGCAGTCTCGAACTCTCGGGCCGTGATACGCGCGACATGAATGTGCGGCTCGGACGCGGCGAGATCCTCACCGCTTTCTATCATCAGATCGGATGCCACAAGTCGAAGTCTAAGCTTTCGCACCAGCGAGGAGCAGGAGCTGAGGTAGTCCAGCAAGCAGACGAGCTGCAATTGATCCCTGGGAGCTGGATCGAACCAAAGCTCGATCACGTCATATCGCTCGCAGAAGTCCGCAAGGGGCAAGTCTTTGCGATCCTTGATGCCCTTGGGCCACCGGATGCCCCAATCAGACCAAATGATCACCTGGCCCGAGATTCGCGGAGCGCGCCGCGAAATAGGCTGCGAGCTTTTCGGGCGAGGGCAGCGGTCCCCACTCGAAGTGAAACGAAGATGAAATGACAAGCTCCGCTAACCTCGATCGGGCGAGCCCGCTTCCGGACGAACTGGTCAAGATCAGACGCTTCATCACACCACCTGATTAGGGCAACGCAAAACGAAACGGGCACTGACGACGTCGGCAACTCAACGTCCTCAGCGCCCGCTCCTCGCGAAAAACTCTCCGCGTTTAGGCTTACTCGTCCCCCGGCTCCTCGCCGTCGGCATCGCGCTCGGGGCTGCCGGCGAGAATCTGCTCGGCGATCAGGCCGGAGTTCTGGCGAATCGAGGTCTCGATCTTGGCGGTGATGTCGGGGTTGGCCTTCAGGAACGCCTTCGAATTCTCGCGGCCCTGGCCAAGACGCTGGCTGTCATAAGAGAACCATGCGCCGGATTTTTCGACGATGCCGGCCTTGACGCCGAGATCGAGGATCTCGCCCATCTTGGAGACGCCTTCGCCATACATGATGTCGAACTCGACCTGCTTGAAAGGCGGCGCCAGCTTGTTCTTTACCACCTTGACCCGCGTGGTGTTGCCGACCACCTCGTCACGCTCCTTGATCGCGCCGATGCGGCGAATGTCCAAACGGATGGAGGCGTAGAACTTCAGCGCGTTGCCGCCGGTGGTGGTTTCCGGCGAACCGTACATCACGCCGATCTTCATCCGGATCTGGTTGATGAAAATGACCATGGTGTTGGACTTGTTGATGGACGCGGTCAGCTTGCGCAGCGCCTGGCTCATCAGGCGGGCCTGCAGACCCGGCAACGCATCGCCCATCTCGCCCTCGAGCTCGGCTTTCGGTACCAGCGCCGCAACCGAATCGATCACCAGCACATCCACCGCACCCGAGCGCACCAGCGTGTCGCAGATTTCCAGCGCCTGCTCGCCGGTGTCGGGCTGCGAAATCAAAAGCTCGTCGATGTTAACGCCCAGCTTGCGCGCATAGACCGGGTCGAGCGCGTGCTCGGCGTCGATGAAGGCGCAGATACCGCCCTTCTTCTGCCCTTCCGCCACCGTGTGCAGCGCCAGCGTGGTCTTGCCTGAGGATTCCGGTCCGTAGATTTCCACGACACGCCCCCTCGGCAGACCGCCGATCCCAAGCGCAATATCCAGCCCCAGCGAACCCGAGGAAATCGCCTCGACATCCATCGAACGGTCGTTCTTGCCGAGCTTCATCACCGAGCCCTTGCCGAACTGCCTCTCGATCTGAGAGAGCGCGGCGGCCAGGGCTTTACTCTTGTCCATGGAGGATCCTTCGACGATACGCAGCGCAGTGGTGGACATCGGGTCGTGCTCCTTATGCCGAGGATTCGCGTGAGGGACAAACGATTGGCGAGGCGGTCCGTCGATAAAGACAACGTACCCTATTTGTTCTAGGTTCGCAATATGTTCTTTTGCAGATTTGGGTGCTGGCCTGTTTCGACCCCTGGCGGCCCAGTTTGAAAAGGTCCCGTGGCCTGTTTTGAAAACGAGCAATTTTTCCTATCGCAACTCTCTCCGCTTTCCTGATTGTTCGCCCATACGAGAGAGAGGCGATTTCCCTCGGATTGTATGTATGATCTGCCGGATTGAATGGGGGAGACGTAATGAACAAGTGGTTGGTTTTGTGGATTGCTGCTTCAATCGGGATTGTCACGGCGCATCCTGCTCAAGCGATGTCATGCTCAGACTACAAAAATATCTGCCTGTCTAAGGGCTCAAACAAGTGCGAGGGGGCTTGGAAGCAATGTATGCGGACCGGCACATACATTGGTCCGGATAGCGGAACAAATCACGGGCAAGCTGATAAGCGATAGTCGAAGGAAGAGCCGCCTCAGTGGGCGGCCTCTTTCGTTCCATCGTAATTCCGGCGTCCCTCCTCGACCAAAGCTGACGCACATCAAAGATCGATGACCTGCACGCCGTCAGAATTCCGTAATCCTGCGGCACCGAACCTTTTTGCGGTCTGCGGCCTTCTTCCGGGACACGGGACCGCAACTCCGGGGACCTCAGTCATGACGGACACGCACCACGATACGACCAGGCGCAATCCCCTGCTGGAGGCCGCGCGGGAAGAGATGATCAAGTTCGAGCGCAAGGAAAACGAGTTTCGCAAGAAGGACCGCGAAGAGCGGGCCGCCGAGCTCCGTTTGCCGCTGGACGCGATCAGGGTTCATTAATCCGCACAGGACGGGCTTCGGCGCTGACGAAAGGACACGCTGCCGGACGCGGCAGGCGGTGGCGGTGCCCGCCGCCCGGTCCGCGCCGGAGACAATGCCCGCCGGGAGCGGCCGCCTGTTCATCGCAAGGGACCGACACGGGAATCGAGATTTGCATATCCCGGTGGCGAGTCCGGGCACGATGTGGTATCGCGATACTACCGGTAAGTCATTGATGGAACGCGAACATTTTCCAGAGAGCTACTGTGCATGGGGTTGTTTTCGCGTTTTTTGAAAGGCGCGCATGCGTCTTCCACCACTGGAGCGCAATTTGGATCGGGCCGGCCGCCGTCTCACGGCATGCCTGCACCACCCCTACAGCAGAACCAGCAACCCGATGCCGATCACCAGCACCACGAAGCCAGCCGCCGTCGCGGCGGCGAATGACCGCTCTACGTTGTCCATGATGCCACCCCGTTGCCGGCGCGCCACGTCTCCCCCATGGCCGCACCGTCGGTGCGAAATCTCGCCCGCCCTTGTGTTCTGAGTTGTGCGAACGGATGTCGAAATTGGGACGTGTGCGGGGCCAGTCTGCGGCCTCGACTTTCGCCGCCACTGTCAGGCGCGCGCAAGCCTGCTCTCCTGGTCTGGGCCTCCATACCCAGACGACGACCCCGCTCTCCCCGCGCGGGGTTTTCTGTTTGCCGGGCACGAGCGAACGCAGCGGGCCGGATCCGATTCGCGTCATTGTCAGGCTGTCGTAAGCTGAGCCGGCTAGGCTCATCTGGCTATGGTGTTGCAGCCCAGCACCTCAGCCTCCAATAACCTTCTGCCCCGCTTGGCTCTCCCCAAGCGGGGTTTTTTCATGCCGGCCGGCCGGTTTGCGAGCCCCCCTCTTCCCGCGTCAGCCGCAGCGAGAAGGCGCGGATCGCCGGCGCTGCGAGCAGCACGATCGGCAGCATTGCGACCCATGCGATCAGCCACGACACGATCCAGTGCGTGAGGAAGACCATCGCGGTCCCTGCGGGAAAGCTGGCAATCCCCGCCGCGATCAGCGAGGTCAGGCCGGACTGGATGACACCGAAGACGAAATGAGAGTAGCGGCGAGGAATGCCGAGCATGACGCGCCCATGTTGTTTGGCCGTCATCAGGCCAAGCAAGCCACATGCCGTCGCAGCGCCCCTGCGGGGCCCAGGAACTTTGTTCATGGTCGGAGAATCACGGGCACGGGCGCCCCGGATGTATTCCGTAGCCGCCCGGAATTGATCTCAGGATGGTTTGGGATTGGAGTGCGCGCGCCCATGGCCTTGAGGGGATGGCCTTGTGGGATAACCTTCCCTGGGGGATGTCACGCGCGATCGGTGCCAACCATGCCGCTCTACTTCTTCCGAATCCGGAACGGCCGCTATTCCGGCTGTGCCGACCAGGCGTCGGAATTTGCCGATCGCGATTTGGCCTGGAAGGAGATGACCAGCGTCTGCGCCGACATGGCCGCCGGCATCGCCCGCAAGCTCCAGGAAAATTCCGAATGGCACATGGAGCTGCTGGACGAGGCCAAGGAGCCCGTGTTCCGGATCCGCATCACATCCGAAACCTTCGAATAGGGCTGGCCCTAATCCGCGCTGGGCAACCGGCGCATCGTGAATTCGATGTCGCCGCCGGGCAGCTCGCGCCAGTTCTCGACCGCGCTCATATAGCCAGCCTTGGGGTAGCGGGCGAAGAAGGCCTGCGCCCTCTCCCGCGCCGCCGCGCGCGGCAGCGTGAAGGTCTCGCGCAGATAGCCGTCGCCGGCCGTCGGGCTGGGCTTGCCGCCCAGCTTGCGCCGGCGCGCCATCCGCTCGGCGAGATCCCGCGGACGATCGGCCATGTCCTGCCTCCTCGCAATACGCTCTCACGAGATGTAGGAAGCAGGCCGGTCGAACAGGAGTCCCGGCCGGAGGCGTCAGCCGCCTCCGATCGGTCAGACGGTCAATTGGCAGTCATGCCGGATTTCTTCTTCGGCGCACCGGTTGCGGCCGAGGCCTTTGGCACCGCCGGCTGCTTCGGCGGATCGGAGCGCATGCCGCCCCATGGATCGTTAGACGCCTTGGAGTCCGGAATCTTCTTCAGCGTTTCCTTGTAGGCCTTGTCACGCTCGGCTTCCGCGGCCTTCTCCTCGGGGGTCTTGCTCGGCCCTTCCTGCAGCAAATTGAGATTGGGCATTTGCGCATAGGCCGGTCCCGCCAGCACGGCCGGTACCGCCAGGACAGCCAGTACCGCGGCCATACGGAAAAGCTTCATCATCGACTCCTTGATCATCCATGGCGGCGCGGATCGCCCGCGCCTTGTCGCCCTTGTCGCAGCCGGGTCGCGACCGCGGGGACCGCTCGGCCCTAGAGCCGGTCCGATTTGCACGATTTCGGCGCCTGTAGCCAGTCGTCCCAGATCGGCCCGCACTTGGTGCACCCGTTCAGCGCGAGGCCGAGCGCGACCAGACCAAACACGAGGACATACCGACGCAACATCATCCACCCATACCCACTCCGGGCCATCATATCGGGCCAAGTCAGGCATTTTCAAGCCGACAGGACCCGCGGCTGACCGGGTGACTTTGCCGCGCCGATCCGCTCACATAGCCGAAATATCCGGCAACACGGAGGGAACGACAGCAATGCCATCGCAGCCAGAAGCCGAGTTCGGCATCACCGACGCCAGACGCATCCTCGGCGAGGTCTTTGCGCCCTGGGTCCAGGATCTCAACCTGTCGGTCGAGAGCATCGAGCACGTACCGCCGCCGGACATGCCGGACTGGCAGCCGGCAGCGCTCCTGCGCATGCCGTTCTCGGAACGGCTGTGCCGCAACGGCGGCGTGGTCTGTGGCCAGGCGCTGATGGCGCTCGCCGACACGGCGATGGTGATCGCGAACCTCGCCGCCAACCGCGGCTATCGTCCGATGACGACGGTCGACCAGACCACGCATTTCATGCGCGCCGTCTCCTCGTCGGACGTGCTGGCCGACGCCCGCGTGGTGCGACTCGGACGCACCATGAGCTTTGGCCGCGTCACGCTGCTCTCGGCCACCGACAACAAGCCGGTGGCGATGGTGTCGAGCGCGTTCGCGATGCTGCCGGGGTGAGCATCAGTCGAAAAGAAGAAGCCGCGTGAGCGCAAGGCGCACCGCGGCTTTCGATGGAGCTATGCCGCGAGGCGAAACGCGATCGCGCGTCGCGCCGTCGCAAACGAGAAGTTACTTGCCGAGCACCTCGTCGGCCGCAGTGACGATGCTGACGTTCGGATTTTTTCCGCAATAGCTGCCGAACTGCTTGGCGTTCTCGACGAACACGTCGGTGTCGATGATCGCGTTCTCTTCGTCGCCCTTGTACCAGCCGTCCATCCAGGTCAGCACCATCTTGATGGTGTCGTCGCCGCTCTCGAGGAACTGCTTGCAGCTCATGGTCGCAAGATCGAGCTTGGTGGCGTGCGCGGGCATCGACGACAGCGAGAGCGCCGCGGCGAACAGAAGCGAAAGCGTGGTCTTCATCAATATCTCCATCGGCGCGTAACGCCATAAAGGAAAGGCTTGTGAGGAAAGTCGGCGGAGTGACCTCCGCTTCGACGTCGTAAACGAAGTCTGAAGCGCAGTGCAAGTAGCGCCAGTATTGAGTTTATTTCAACGTAATTTCTACTCGCTATTTTACAAACGTCATTATGGATTAACGCGATGGTCGAGAAACGTGCAGCGCAGCGCTACCGTGTTTTCAAGGGGGGAACGATCACCTTTGAAAACAACGGCATCGCGTGCACGGTGCGAAACATGTCGGCGAACGGCGCCGCGATCGACCTCGACGCCGCCGTCACATTACCGCAATCGTTCACGCTCGCGATCGCGCGCGACAATTTCGTGCGGAATTGCCGCACCGTCTGGCGCAGCGACAGGCGCATCGGCCTCGCTTTCGTACAGTAGTGCACATGATGTGAATGAACGTTCGCATCGCGCGCGCTATGCTGGGTCATGTTCGCGCGATACGACGCCGGCGGCGCCAGCGCAGGCTTGCGACCACGAGCGCGACGATCGCGAGCGCGACCGCCGACGATGCCGCAAAAAATCGTCCACCGGGACGATCGATGGTACGCGACCATAGCGACGGCCCCTCGCCCGGCCGAGCCAGGCGAAAGGAAACGACGCTGTCGCCGATCGAGGTGCCTGCTTCGGAGTGGCCGCCGGCGCCGATGGCGACATACTGCTCGCCCTTCCAGAGATAGGTCATGGGATTGGCGACGCCGGGCACCGGCAGCCGGCCTTGCCACAGCTCGTTTCCGCTTCGCGCATCGAAGGCGCGCAAATAGGCGTCCATCGCGCCGGTGAAGACGAGCCCGCCTGCGGTAACCGCGAGCCCATTGAGGAGCGGAGCGCCCCAGGGGAGCGGCACGCCGAGCGGCGCCAGATCCTCGGTTGTGCCGACGGTCGAACGCCAGAGGATCTTGCCAGCCTTCAGATCGACCGCGACCATCTCGCCCCAGGGCGGCTTGTTACAAAGAAAACCGAGCGGCGATGTCACCATCGCCCGCGACATCGCAAACGGCGCGCCATTCTGCTGGCCAAAATCATGGCCGGGCGGCGGATTGAATCCGGCAGCCTCCGCGCGCGGAATCAGCTTGATCAGATGAACGGCGCGACTGGTGTTGGCATAGAGTATCTGGTTGACGGGATCGAAGGCCGCACTGCCCCAGTTCACGCCGCCGCCGGTGAAGGGGTATTCCAGCGTGCCTTGCGTTGAAGGCGGTGTGAACAGCCCTTCGTTACGCGCTTCCGCGAACTGGCGTTCGCAAGAAGACCGGCGCAAGCCGGGCAAGAACGAGAGCGCATCATCTGCCGAGATCGTCTGCGACGTCAGTGCCGGCACATGTGTCGGGAATGGCTGCGTGGGCGACAGCCGTTCACCTTCCGCGGCCCCCTGCGGAACGCTGCGCTCCTCGACCGGCCACACCGGCTTGCCGGTATCGCGATCGAGCACGAAGACAAAGCCCTGCTTGGTCGGCTGGATCACGACATCGCGCTGACCTTCTCCAGTGTCGATGCGCGCGAGCGTCGGCTGCGCCGGCAGATCGTAATCCCAGACGTCGTGGTGCACGGTCTGGAATGCCCATACGAGCTCGCCGGTCTCGATGCGCAGCGCGACCACCGAATTGGCATGCTCGTTGTTGCCCGGCCGCTTGCCGCCCCAAAAATCCGGCGATGGAGAGGATGTCGGCAGGAACACCAACCCGCGCGCGGCGTCGACCGACATCGGCGCCCAGACATTGGCGTGACCGGCTTCGATACCGTCGCGCTTCAGCGGCTCGAATGTCCACCGCATTTGACCGGTGCGCGCGTCGAACGCGCGCACGACGCCACTTGGCGCGTCGACGCGGCGGTTGTCGCCGATCGCGGATCCGATCACGACGACACCGCGGCCGACCGCCGGCGGCGAGGTGATCTGGAATTCGCCCGGCCATTCCAGCTTCGTGCCGATAACGGGCCTGACCTCACCGTTGTTGCCGAAGCCGGCGCAGGGGATTCCCGTCTTCGCATCGAGCGCGATCAAGCGGACATCGTTCGTGCCCATGAAGATGCGCGATCGACATGTGGCATCTACAGGCGCCTCATCGTCGATCCAGTAGGTGACGCCGCGGCAGACGTAGCGATTGGCGGGACGCTGGTTGATCGCGATCTTCGGATCGTAACGCCATTTCTGCGCGCCCGTGCCGGGATCGAGCGCAATCACCTCGTTGAAAGGCGAGCAGAAGACCAGGCTGTCCTCGACGAACAGCGGCGTCGCCTGGAATTTGGTCCGCCGCATCACCCCGGGCGGCCGCGCCGCGAGATCGCCCGTGTGGAATTCGAAGGCCCGAACCAGGTTGCCGACATTGTCGGGCGTGATCTCTCGCAATGGCGAGAAGCGCGAGCCGCCGGGATCGCCACCCCAGCTCTCCCAGGCGATGCCTGGCCGCGACGAAAACAGGAGGAGCGTGATGAGAGGGGCCAAATAGCAGGGGCGGGTCGCCAACGCCCGCCGCATCTATTTCGGCTTCTTGGCAGGTTCAGGCGGACGCGCCCCGCTCCACGGATCATACTTCTCCTTGGACTCGGGAATGCGTTCGAGCGCGGCCTTGTAGGCCTTCTCGTCGACCTTTGGCTTGTTGTCCGCCTTCTGCCCGCCCTCGTTAGGCTGGCGTCTGCCGCCACCCATCTGCGCTTGCGCCGAGACAACCGTCAGCGCCAGCACCGCGGCCGCTATGACCAAAATCCTCATTGGCTCCCCACCGTCTGGGCACAAACTAGCCTGCAATCCCGGAATAGCAAATACCGCGGGTTCCAGGCCCTCAGGAATCTTGCCTTCAGGAAATCTTGATCGGCCGGGACTTCGTCGGATCGCATTCGTGCCTATCTGTTGGCCCGCGGGGGACCTTCACGGATGTTGCGGATTATTGCTCAAGCAGCGCTGCTGGCCGGCGTGCTCGCGCTCGGTGCGTGCGGCTTTGCCGATAGCCGCGCACCGGTGCCGGAGTTCATGCGCATCAAAGAAGCCGAGCAGGCGCCGCCCGAATCGCCCCCCGACGTCAAGCGCGTCGTGCGCGAGCAGATCGAATTCGTTTTCCTCAGCACGTCCAATCCCCGCGAGGTGCATGTCGCCACGCCCCATCGTGAGGTGAGGGGACCAGGCTGGACAGCCTGCGTCCGCGCCCAGCTGACCTCCGCCACCGGCTCGGCGCTCGGCGCCCAGACCTACATCGTGACCATCACCGGCGGAAAAGTGGTCGATCGCCGGCGCGCCGAAGCGGACGACATTTGCGGGTCGGAAAGCTACCAGCCGATCTAGGAACAAATCACGCCGACACGCGATCCGGTTCCGGGAAAAACCAGCATGACGGCCGGGAACGATCACCGCCTCCCCTTCTTGTTACCGCCGAGGGCAGTTTCTGAGGAGGACACGATGAGGACATTCACGATTGCACTGCTGGCCGGCGTCGGGGCCCTGGCCACAGCGAGCGGCGCGAAGGCCGCCGACATCTATACGACCAGCGAATACACCAGCCCCGATCTCGTTCAGCAGGTCCGGCTCGTCTGCGACGATTCCGGCAATTGCTACCGCAGCCGTGGCGGTGAGCGCGTGATCGTGCGCGATTCCTATAACACCATGCCGCGCGAGCGCTATTACGAGCGCCGCAGCCATCGCGACTGGGACGATGGTCCGCGCGGCGGCGTCGGCATTCGCACACCCGGCGTCAGCGTGGGCGTCGGTGTCGGCGGGGACCGCTGGTAGTCAATAAGATTGAAATGGGCAGGACCGGACGAGACAACTCGCCCGGTCCTGTTCCATGTCAAGTTTCGAGCTCAGGTTTCGAGCGGATCGGTCGGCGCGACGATGCGCGTTGACGACGTGAGCTGCGCGATGAAGCGGGCGAGCACCATGCCGGCGCACATCGCAACGACGAAGATGAACGCGGAGACCGAACCGAATCCAAGCGCGGTCAAAGCCGGCCCTGGACAAAAGCCAACAAGGCCCCAGCCGATTCCGAAGATGGCGGGACCGGCGATAATCTTGGGGTCGATGTCTCTTCGCGTCGGAATGTAGAAGCGGTCGGCGAAGACAGGCCGTGCGAGCTTCAAGACGCGGCTGAAGCCGACGAAGGTCACCGCGACCGCGCCGGCCATCACGAAAGCGAGGCTAGCATCCCAGGTCCCTCTCGGGATCCCGCCGACGTCCAGAAAGTTCAGCACCTTTGCCGGGTTCGACATGCCGGAGACGATGAGGCCGAGGCCGAAGATCAGGCCGATTGCGAATTGAACGAGAATGGCCATCGCGATCAGCTCCAGTGCCGCATCGCGAAAACCGTCGCCACGCCGGTCGCCATGAAGGTGATGGTCGCGACCAGCGAGCGCACCGACAGCCGCGACAGGCCGCAGACGCCATGGCCGGACGTGCAGCCGCTGCCCCACACCGCGCCGAAGCCGGTGAGCAATCCGGCGACAATTAGAAGCGGCGTTGCCGCCGCGATCGTTTGCGCCGGCAGGCTTCCCGTGACTAGGCGCACCAGGATGGGCGCGATGACGAGGCCAGCGACGAAGGCGAGCCGGCCGGCGAATTGCCGATCCTCGTAAGGCGGAAACAGCCGCGCCACGATACCGCTGACTCCGGCGATCCGACCCGCCGTCCACATCAGGAGCACGGCGGCGAGACCGATCAATGCGCCACCAAGGAGCGACGCAATCGGCGTGAAAGGTGTGGCAACCATGATGATCCTCCGGGTCGAGAGCAATTCCGGCGTATCCATCGGGGCATCCGGGCCACCGAGCGCCCTCATGCTCAATGAGACGTTAATATTACCACTCGAATTGAAGCTGCGTCTCAACTGTATTTTCCAATCTTTGCGCTAAACATGGCCTCCTGAACGGGGACGACGGGACGTGGTCGATATCGCGCACCAGGCTGCGACCAATCCGGCATCGGCAAAGCATGCCGCCGCGTCGCACGCGCGCGTCCCTCTTACGGCGATCGAAGCCGGCCAATGGCGCGCGCTCGCGCAACGCGCGGTCGAACCGAATGGATATTATTTGCCGGGCTGGGAGCTCGCCGTGAGCGCATCCGCGCGCGGCCGCACGGATGCCTCGGCGCTTCCCGCTTTCGACGGAGCCTCGGCCCGGCTGATCGGGCTGATGCCGGTGACCTCGCTCTGGCGCGCATGGAAGATCCCCCTGCCCGCGCTGGTGAGCGCGCATCCCTATGGCACGCTCTGCAGCCCGCTGATCGACCGCGACGCTCCGATGGAAGCCGCCACGCGTCTGTTGCAGCGGGCGCGCGAAGCCGGAGCCCATGCGCTCGTGCTCAACGACGTCGCGCTCGACGGGGCGGCGATGACCGCCCTCAATCAGGCCCTGCATCGCGACGGCCTGCAGCCGAAAATTCTCAGCTCCTACACCCGCGCCAGCCTCGATGCGACGCAGGATGGCGAGACGCTGTTGCGCGAGGCGCTCGGCGCCAGGAAGCTCAAGGAGCTGCGCCGCCAGCGCCATCGTCTCGAAGAGCATGGCGCCGTCGCGTTCGACGTCGCACGGCGGCCCGACGAGATCGGACCTGCGCTCGAAACGTTCCTGCAGCTCGAGGCCAGCGGCTGGAAAGGCAAGCGCGGCACCGCGCTGATCCAGCATGCGGGCGATGCGACCTTCATCCGCCGTGCCGTAGCGGCGCTGGCAGAGACCGCGCAGTGCGAGATTGTAACCTTGCGCGCCGGTACGATTCCGGTGGCCGCCGGCATCGTGCTGCGTCATCAGGACCGCGCCTTCTTCTTCAAGCTTGGCATCGACGAACGCTTTGCAAAGTATTCGCCAGGCGTGCAGCTCACTCTCGAGCTCACCCGCCACCTCTGCGCCGATCCCGCCATCGCCAGCGCGGATTCGACCGCGAGCGCTGACCACCCCATGATCAACCCGATCTGGCGCGGGCGCTTCGCAATCGGCGATGTGCTGATCCCGCTGCGGCGGAACGATCCGATCGTGGCGCTTGTTCATGGAGCGCTGATCGGCCTCAACGTCGCGCACGAGACCGCGCGACGCGCGGTCCGCCTGCTCCGCAAATAAGAGAAAGCTACTCCGCCGCCTGAGCGTTGATCTCCGCCGAGACCTCACGGATGGCACGCGCGAGCATGTTGGGATCCTGTGCGCCGGAGACGGCGTATTTCTGCGCAAACACATAGGTCGGCACGCCGGAGATGCCCTTCTCGGCGGCTTCCTGTGCGTCCGCCGAAACGCGCGCGACGTCCTCGTCGGTGGCAAGACGCTTGCGCACGTCGTCGGCGTCGAGGCCGACATCGGCAGCCGCCTGCACCAGCACGCTCACATCGGTGAGGTCGCCGCCGTCGCGGAAGTACAGCTCCATCAGGCGCTGCTTCATCTCGGGTGCCTTGCCGATCGTCTCGGCCCAGAGGATCAGGCGGTGGCAGTCGGTCGTGTTGGGCTGACGCGCGACAAGCTCTGGCTTGTAAGTGAGGCCCTCTTCGCTTGCGGCCGCGACCACACGGCCGGCAATGCCCTTATAAGCCTCGACCGAGCCGAACTTCTGGGTGAGATAGGCCTCGCGGCTGATGCCTTCGCGCGGCACCCAGGGATTGAGAAAGAACGGGCGGAATTGCAGCTTGACCGGAACGTCGGGCACCAGCGCCAGCGCGCTCTCGATCCGGTGCTTGCCGATATAGCACCAGGGGCACACCACGTCGGAGACGACGTCGATCTGGAGCGGCTTTAGCGTGCTCATATCAGGGCCTCCTTCGGGCACTTCGCGGGTTCGCCCCAAGATAAGCCGAACCCGCCCCGAGGCAAGGGTGCTAGGTCATGGGTGCTAGGTCATGGCTGCCGCCATCTGCTTCAGCCGTTCGGCTGTGCGCTCGTCGGCCGGAAAGAACGTCTCCAGCGCCAGCTCCGACAGCGTGATGTCGACGGGCGTGCCGAACACCATGGTGGTGGAGAAGAAACTTAGTATCTCTCCATCATGGCGCAGCTTGAAGGGGATCGCGACATTGTCGCTCGACAGCGGCGCCGCGCGCGCCGGGATCGGATAGCTCTTCAGGTCGTTGTGGAGCCTGATCAGCTCGGGATCGGCGGTTGCCTCGCATTGCCGGTGCAGCCGCTCCAAAAGATGCCCGCACCATTCCGCAAGGTTGACCGTGCGCGGCGCCAGCGCCTCGGGATGCAAAGCGAGCCGCAGCACGTTCAAGGGCCGGCCTAGCAGCCGCTCCGGGATGCCGGCGAGCAGCGGCGCCAGCATGCGGTTGGCGGAGACCAGATTCCAGTGCCTGTCATAAGCCAGCGCCGGATTGGGTTCATGCGCTTTGAGGACGAGGTCGATCGCCTGGCGGGCTGATTTCAAGGCAGGATCCTCCAGCGGGCGCTGCGGAAAGGCCGGGGCATAGCCGGCCGCGACCAGCAGCACGTTGCGTTCGCGCAAGGGCACGTCGAGACGTTCGGCGAGCCTCAGCACCATGTCACGCGAGGGTGCGGCGCGGCCGGTCTCGACGAAACTCAAATGCCGCGCCGAGATCTCGGCTTCGCCTGCGAGATCGAGCTGGCTCATGCGACGGCGCTGCCGCCATTCGCGCAAATGGTCGCCGATATGGACTGGCTGGCTGCGTTCGGCCTGTGCCGTGGATGCATGTGCGTTCATGGTCGAAAACCTAGCACGCGGATTTCGGCTCTTCCATTACGTCGGAGGTAATCGAATTGGGCCACGGGCCGGCGCATCTTCGGTCGCAACAGGAGACGATCATGATCGCACTGCTGCTCTACCGGACCGTCGCAGACCACCTTGTTCCCTGGGCCATGGCGTTCGCAACCCGGATGCTGGCGCGCAGCCTCAACATGCCCGAGCCGCTGGTGCATTCGACCGGCGACTATGTCGTCGCGCAGGTCACAGCCTTCGAGCACAGCGTCGGCAGGACGCTCTGCCCGTTCCGTCTCGCCCGCCTGCTCCGCGCCTGGTGGCGCGGATTGCACTGAGTTTCACCTCGAGCCCAACCCAACCATGGAGATCACGATGATCGACGCATCCAGCTTCCTCCGCCGCGCGCTTCTTGCCGACGCAATCTTCAGCGGCGTCTCCGCTCTCGGTCTCACTTTCGGCGCCGGCGCGTTCGCGTCGCTGTTCAACCTGCCCGAAGCGCTGCTGCGCGAGACCGGCCTGTTCCTGATCGCCTATGCCGCGCTCGTCGGCTGGCTTGCCTCGCGCGCCTCTGTGGCGAAGCCGCTCGTGCTGCTGGTCGTGGTCGGCAACGCGGCCTGGACGGTCGGCAGCATCGCGTTGCTGTTCTCAGGCGCGGTGTCGCCGAACCTTGCCGGCGAGCTCATGGTCGTGGCGCAGGCGATTGCGACCGGCGTGTTTGCCGAGCTGCAGTATGTGGGATTGCGCAAGAGCGGCAGCGTGGTGGCGGCGTAAGGCTTATCGCTACCAGTCGTCGCCCGGTTTAACCGGGCGACGCATTCTTCCAGAGACAGAATTCCAGAGACAGTGGACGTATGCGGATAAGCCGCGGCGTCCAGGATGCCCCGGTCAAGCCAGGGCATCCAGGACGGCGGGAGTGCGCAAGTGCAGGCTACGCCCGCGCGCGGCCGTTCTTCTTGCCAACCGCGTGGCCGTTGAGCTTCTTCTTTTTGGCGGCCTTCGCCCCCGCCTTCTGCGCTTTACGTTCCGCGCGCGCCTTCACCTTGGCGCGCTCGACCCGCGCTTCCGCGCGAAGCTTCTTGCGCTTCTTCTCGCATGAGGCGCATTTGCAGCCGATCGGCTTCAGATAGGCTTTGAAATAGTCGGTGCCGTAGTCATAGTTGATCTCGTCGCCCGGCTCGATGTTCTTGATGGCGCGGATGAAGACCTTGCGCTCGCGCGGCCGGACGTCGGATTCGGCGTTGGGCCGGCACGAATGGTTGATGTAGCGCGCGAGGTTCTTGCGCACCGAGCCGTCGATGGTCCAGCGGCCGTTGAGCTCGAACAGGTATTTGTTCTCGATGTCGTCCTGCTCGGGAATCCGCGAGTCCAGGATCGGTCCGTAATAACGGATGATCCGGGTGCCCTTCTTGATCGGCTGAGTGGCGAAGAGGCCGAGCCCGGTTTTCGAGCGGCCGACACGATAGGATTTTTGCGAGGAGATGGCTGTCATGATCAGGAGAAAGAGGACCGCGAACGAGGCCCGATGCCTCAAGCGAAGCCGCCCTTCTAGAACGATTCCGCGCCGCTGTCAGGTGTCTGTCGACGCTGTTTGAACCTTGCCCACAATCAAGACGTCTGATGGTACGGAGTTCCCGCTCGATCAAAGGCGTTGTCATGAACCACATCACCACCGCAGGCATGGCCGTGTTGCTGTTGTGCACCGGTCTCGACTGCGCCGCAGCCCAATCCATGGGCAGCGCCTACACCTCGACGGCGCCGAAGGATTGCCGTCAAATCGGCAAGCCCGGCGAGCTCGACGGCAGCACCACGCGGGTCTGCAAGGGCAAGGATGGTCTCGTGGTCCTGATTGCCGAGGACGATCTTCGCGAAATCGTTTCCGTCGGCCGCAATCGCAAGGCGGCGGCCGAGGAACCGGCGGCAAAAGTCTGGTTCGGCCCGTTCAACTCGTCCGAAACCACCGTCGAGTGGCGCGCAGCGGCCGCAAAACCGTTTGCGATCATTCAGCGCTGGCACATCGCCGATGGCACCGACCCCGACAAGCAGGGGCGGCCGAACACCAAGGCCATGCTCGTCGTGACCCGGCTGCCGCCGGGACCGGTCTGCCACGTCGCCTATATCGACGCGATCGCTAACCCGAACAGCAATGAACTCGCCCGCAAGGCCGCAGACGATTTTGCCCGCAGTTTTCGCTGCGGCAAGGACGAGGTGAAGATCATCGGCGCCCGCGGCCGCGCCGTGGAGCTGGCGACGATGCGCTAGGCGTTCGCCTGGCATCATGTCCCAATTGATCAGGGACCCGGCGGCTTCCCGGTTATGGGTGCCATCAGCATCGCCTCGAGCAGGCGTTCGGCCGTCGTCCCCTCGGGCAGCCGTCCCAGAATGTCCGAAAGCCGTCCGTCGAGCAGCAGCGTGGTAAAACCGTGCACCATCGACCAGGCGCGTGCGATCGCGGCGCCCTGATTGAGCGTCAGCGCATCGCCGCTGATCTGCTCCTGCCGCATCATGCCGACGGCATTGGCGAGCCCGGCGAAAGAAGCCTCGGCCGCCTCGTGCAGCGACGGCCTGGAATAGTCGAGGCGCTCGGTGCGGAACATGATGCCGTACATGCCGGGATGAGCCTGGGCATAGGCGACATAGGCTTTCGGCCGCGCCAGCGCGCGCGCGAGCGGCGTGGTAGCGGCGTCACAGGATGACGCCATCGCCGCATTGAACTGGCGGAAGCCGACCGCCGCGAGCTCACTGAGAAGTCCCGTGAGGTCGCCGAAATGATGGGTGGGCGCGGCATGCGAGACGCCCGCCTCGCGCGCCACCGCGCGCAATGTCAGGCCGGCGAGCCCCTCGCGCTCCAGCACCCGTTCGGCGGCCCGGAGCAGCGCCTCGCGCAGCGCGCCGTGGTGATATGGCGCCTCGGTCTTGACGCTCGCCGGCCGTCGCGCGGAACGCGGCGGTGTCGCTGCCGACGATGTCTTTCGCGACGTGCGCGCGCGCCGCGGGGATTCGGTCCTGGTATCGCTCTTGCCCATCAGCAAGCTATAAGACGCAATATTGACAGTGTAAAGATTTCACTTGACGGCCGCGACGATCGGAACTATTTCATCTTTACGATGTAAAGATACGGAGGGATAGACCGTGCAGCAGGACGCCGTTGCCGAACGCCGCCACAACCTCGCGCCGATTCCATTCGAGGCCGACGCACCGTTCCTCAAGATCATCGGCGAATTGCCGCGCGAGTTGAACGGCACGCTCTATCGCAACGGCCCCAATCCCCAGTTCGACGCGCCCGGCGCGCACTGGTTCGTCGGCGACGGCATGCTGCACGCCTTTCACCTCGATCACGGCCGCGCCAGCTATCGCAACCGCTGGGTCCGCACGCCGAAATGGCTGGCCGAGCACGATGCCGGCCGCGCATTGTTCGGCGGCTTCGGCCGCAAGCTGCCGGATGCGCCAGCGAACCTCACCGACGGCGGCGTCGCGAATACCAACATCATCTTCCATGCCGGCAAGCTGCTGGCGCTGGAAGAAGCGCACCTGCCGACCGAGATCGAGCCGGGCACGCTCGCGACGCGCGGCTATCACAATTATCAGGGCCGCGTCGCCGGCAGTTTTACAGCCCATCCCAAGGTCGATCCCGTCACCGGCGAGTTGGTGTTCTTCGGCTACAACGCCGCGGGACCGCTGACGCCTGCCCTCTCCTACGGGTCGATCGACGCGTCCGGCAAGGCGACGCGCTTCGAACGGTTCGAAGCGCCTTATGCCAGCATGGTGCACGACTTCATCGTCACCGCGAACCATGTGTTGTTTCCGATCCTGCCCGTCACCGGCAGCATGGAGCGTGCGATGAGCGGGCGGCCGCCCTATGCCTGGGAGCCGGACAAGGGCGCCTGTGTCGGCGTGGTCAAGCGCAAGGGCAGCGCGAAGGACATCGTCTGGTTTCGCGCTGAAGCCTGCTACGTCTTCCACGTCATGAATGCGTGGGAGGACGGCGACCGCATCATCGCCGACGTCATGCAGTTCGAGGAAGCACCGCTATTTACCCATCCCGACGGCACACCCACCGATCCCAAGAAATCGTTTGCCCGGCACTGCCGCTGGACCTTCGATCTCTCGGGGAATACCGACCGCTTCCAGCAGACCTATCTCGACGATCTCACCGGCGAATTCCCGCGCATCGACGACCGCCGCGCCGGACTGATGAACCGTCACGGCTGGTACGCCTGCGCCAATCCGCGGCTGCCGATGTTCGGCGCGCTGTCCGGCATCGTTCATGTCGACGGCAACGGAAAGCGCCTCGGCCATTATCTGCTGCCGGCCGGCGACACCATTTCCGAACCGGTGTTCGTCGAGCGATCGACGGATGCAGCGGAAGGCGACGGCTGGCTGCTCGCAGTGGTCTGGCGTGCGCGAGAGAACCGCAGCGACCTCGCCGTGTTCAATGCCACCGATGTCGAGGCCGGCCCCGTCGCAATGGTGCAGCTCGGCCACCGCGTGCCCGATGGCTTTCACGGCAATTGGGTCGGCGCGCAGTAGCTATCCCTCGTCATCGCGGATATCACCGTAGAGGTCTCTGATGCACATGCCCTCGATCACTGCGGACTGTCTCGTCGTCCTCGTCCTGATCTGCGCCGCGCTCTTACTCCAGATGATCCGGCTGAGGCGGAGCGGCCAAACCATCTTCAACGGCGGTATCTTGCTCGCCCTCGGCCTCTCGATCGCCTGCGCGCTACCCGTCCTGTCGCGCCTGCCCTGGGCGGAATTCGCTGACGAAATCACCGAGCAAGCCGTTGCCACAATTCAGTTTTGGAAGTCGCTTACGTCATTTTGACACTGTAAAGATATCGCTTGACCCTGCTTCGTCCCTGAACTACTGATCTTTACATCGTAAAGATTTGGCCTGACCGAGGCGGACCATGGCGATTTTCCTGATCCTCGCGCCCTACGGCGCCTACACCTTCCTGATGCTGACGACATCGGCCACGATCAGCGTGTTCGTGGCCGCGGCAATCTGTCTCGCCACCGTCGCGATCGATGTCGTGCGCGGCCGCTCCGTGAAGATCCTGGCCATGGGCTCGGCGCTGCTGTTTGCCGCGATCGGCCTCCACCTCGCGCTGTTCGACCCGGCGCTGGGCACGCTCGGTGTCAAGCTGTCGGTCGACATCGGCATCTTCGTCATCTCGCTCGGTTCGATGCTGGTCCGCCGTCCCTTCACGCTGCAATACGCGCTCGAGTCCGTGCCCGCCGAGACCGCGGCGTTGCCCGTCTTTCTCAATGCCAATTACGTCATCACCGGCGCATGGACCGCGGCCGCGCTGTTGATGGCGGCCGCCAATCTCGTGCTGCTCTATGTCCCCGGCCTGCCGCTGTGGTCGAGCCTTGCGGTCGCCTTCGCGGCCCGCAACAGCGCGATCTATTTCACAAAATGGTATCCGGAGTATCGCCAGATCAAGTACGCTACGCCATCCAGCGCAATGCCCCACACACGCTGAACAGGATCGACGATGAAGGACGTATTCGCCCGCCTCGCTTCCGACTTCCTCTCCGCCATCGTCTTCCTGGTCATCTACCTCATCACCGACAACATCGTCCTGGCAACGTCGGCTGCGATTGCCGGAGCAATCGCGCAGGTGATCTACGCCCGCGTCAAGGGACAGCAGCTCAACTACATGACCTATGCGAGCGTCGCGCTCGTCGTGGTGCTGGGCACGGTCACGCTGCTGACCAACGATCCCCGCTTCATGCTGGCGAAGCCCTCGATCGCGCATTTCGCGATCGGCCTCATCATGCTCAAGCGCGGCTGGATGCTGCGCTACATGCCGGCGATCGTCGTCGAGACCGTCCCGGAATATGTGACGGCCGCGGGCTATGCCTGGGCGGGGCTGATGTTCGTGATCGGTGCCGGCATGATCGCGGTCGCCTTCACAGGCGATCTGAAGCTGTGGGTGTTCTACATCACGGTGGTCGCAGGCGGCGCCAAGATCCTCGCCTTTGCCGTGCAGTATGTCGTGCTTCGCCTCATCGTCACCAGCCGACGACGCGCGGCCGCCCGCGCCTGAATGCCTCCAACGGAGCGTAGGCAGCTGCTGCGAGTTGCGCTATACGCTCGACCCGGGACTGGCCCGCGGATCGTCGCGGTCCGCCGGAATTTTGGGAGACCCGAATGGCCGTGGACGGCAACTGGACTCTGACCATGACGACGCCCATGGGCGAGCGCAAGGCGACGCTGAGCCTCACGGCCGCTGGCGGCACGCTCAACGGCACGCAGGGTGCGGAAGGCAATACCGCCGAGATTTTCGACGGCGCCGTCAGCGGAGATGCCGTCAACTGGAAGGTCTCGATCACCAATCCGATGCCATTGACGCTCGAATTCATCGGAACCGTCTCCGGCGACAGCATGAGCGGGGAGATGGGCATCGGCCCGATGGGCAGCTTCCCATTCACCGGCACGCGCGCGTAAGCCGCGCGGCAACCGTGCGCGCACTCGGCGCGCGCGGACGATGCCGAACCGGCGTGGCAGGCAAGCGCGCTCGCTATGGTGCCGGCAGGCTATGTCGCCGGCACGGCCTATCGGACCACCGACGGCGGGCCGAAGCGCAGCCTTGCTTGCAGCGGCCTCTGGGGCCTTGTCGAGAGTCAGGACGACGTCCGTGGCTGGTGGCGCGCGCAGTGCTCCAACCAGGTCACCAATTGTAGCTGAGCGAGTAAGTCTCGTGTCGCGGACGCGATGCAGCGCGAAGCGGTGCGTCGCAGAGCCGGGACCCATGCTGCCAAAATGGACCCCGGATCAGCAGCGCATCATTTCATGCTGCGCAGCATCCGGGGAACGCCGCCTCAGCCCAAATTCAACTCCTTGAAGAAGTCGTTGCCCTTGTCGTCGATGATGATGAACGCCGGGAAGTCGACGACTTCGATGCGCCAGATCGCTTCCATGCCGAGCTCGGGATATTCGAGCACCTCCACCTTCTTGATGCAGTGCTCGGCAAGGTTCGCCGCGGCGCCACCAATCGAGCCGAGATAGAAGCCGCCATACTTCTTGCAGGCCTCGCGCACGGCAGGTGCCCGGTTGCCCTTGGCGACCATCACCATCGAACCGCCGGCAGCCTGGAATTGGTCGACGAAGGAATCCATGCGGCCTGCGGTGGTCGGGCCGAACGCGCCGGAGGCGTAGCCCTCGGGCGTCTTGGCGGGCCCGGCGTAATAGACCGGGTGGTTCTTGAAATAGTCCGGCAGCGGCTCGCCCTTATCCAACCGCTCGCGCAGCTTGGCATGCGCGGAATCGCGCGCGACAATCATGGTGCCGCTCATCGAGACCCGTGTCTTGGTCGGGTACTTCGAGAACGTCGCCAAAATATCCTTCATCGGCTGGTTGAGGTCGATCTTGACGACCTCACCGCCGAGCGCCTGCTCCACCTGCGGCAGATACTGCGCCGGGTTGTGCTCGAGCTCTTCGAGATAGACGCCGTCCTTCGTGATCTTGCCGAGCACCTGGCGGTCAGCGGAGCAGGACACGCCGAGCCCGATAGGCAACGAGGCGCCATGACGCGGCAGACGGATCACGCGCACGTCGTGGCAGAAATACTTGCCGCCGAACTGCGCGCCGACGCCGAGCGACTGCGTCATCTTCAGAATTTCCTGCTCCATTTCGAGATCGCGGAACGCGTTGCCGTCGGGCGAACCGTGGGTCGGCAGCGCGTCGAGATAGCGGGCCGAGGCGAGCTTCACCGTCTTCATGCAGAGTTCGGCCGAGGTGCCGCCGATCACGATGGCGAGGTGATAGGGCGGGCACGCAGCAGTGCCCAGCGTCAACACTTTCTCCTTCAGGAAGGCCAGCAGCCGGTCCTTGGTCAGCACCGAGGGCGTGGCCTGGAACAGGAAGCTCTTGTTGGCGCTGCCGCCGCCCTTCGCCATGAACATGAACTTGTAGGCGTCATCGCCCTCGGCGTAGATCTCGCACTGCGCCGGCATGTTGTTGGCGGTGTTCTTCTCCTCGTACATCGAGAGCGGCGCGACCTGCGAGTAGCGCAAATTGCGGCGCAGGTAAGCATCGCGCGCGCCTTCCGAGAGCGCGGCCTCGTCGTCGCCGTCGCTGATGACGTTGCAGCCCTTCTTGCCCATGATGATCGCGGTGCCGGTGTCCTGACACATAGGCAGCACGCCGCCGGCCGCGATGTTGGCGTTCTTCAGAAAATCCAGCGCGACGAACTTGTCGTTCGGGCTCGCCTCGCCGTCCTCCAGGATCGCGCGGAGCTGCTTCAGATGCCCCGGCCGCAAATAGTGGTTGATGTCGCCAAAGGCCGCTTCCGACAGTGCCCGCAGTGCCTCACGCGACACCACCAGCATGTCTTTCCCCAGGACCTTCTCGACCCGCACGCCCTCGGCCGTGATCTTCTTGTAGGGCGTCTCGTCCCTGCCCAGCGGAAACAGCGGCGTGTGCTTGTAGGGCGGAACGGGTTTTGACGGGTCGGGGAAGGCGGTAGGAGCGTTCATGGGCTGAAATCTCGGGGTTTTGGGGCCCTCGCATGGGCCCCTTTCATAGAAGCGTTCTAAGCTTTTTTGCCGCAAAGGGAAGGCGGTCTGGTGCGGTCGGGGCATCCCGATTCGGCGGCATAGCGACCGTTTTTCGGCGGCTCTCGGGCGGACACGTGTCCCTCATGATGCCGGTGAAGACCCTGGGCGCACCCCTTGCGCTACGCGCGGGACGACGCTTGAATACGCCCCATAAGGGGCTTTTTATCATGACATTGAACTTGAACGTCCGCGGCGCGATCCTGGTCGCCGCCGCCATCGCCGGCCTTGTGACCCTCGCCTCGCCCGCACGCGCCGACCGCTGCGACGACAGCGCCAAGGAGCTGGCGAACCAGGTCGATCGCCTCAAGGTGAATTTCCGCGCCGCCAATGTCGTCTACCTGACGCACCCCGCGGCCAAGGAATTGTCTGTGGCCTGCCGTGGCGACAAATATTCGATCGAGCTCTATGCCAAGGGCGATCGCAAGCCCAAGCCGGAGTTCTTTGCGCTGGTGGGGTCGATGGCGGCGATCGTCTTCACCGTGACGAAGGATGATACGACGACGGGCGCGACACGCTGCCTGAAGCGGATGGGACTCCTGCGCGGCGACAAGATCAGCATGCGTTATCGGCGTCTCAACATGGAATGCACCCGCACCAAAACCGACGCGTCCATCGCGATCACGCGCGGCAGGGACGAATAGGCGGGGCGAGCGTAGCGAAGCACATCCAAACTGTCTCCGCGATGACAGACTGGATTGCTTCGTCGCAAGGGCTCCTCGCAATGACGAGGAGAGATCCGAGAGCACATCCCACCGCACCGGATCGTTCGCATTTTAACGATTGCCTTGAAGGAAATTTCGCGCCTCGCGGTGCAAGGTCAATTGTTTCCATGTGTGAGGATTTGTGGATGAGCGTTTCTACCGTTTCGCCGCCGCCGATCGCGATCGTGGTGCCGAGCTACGACGCGACCAAGCAGCAGGACGATCAGACCAAGGACAACGACCCGACCTATAAGCCGCCGCCGCCTGCGCCGCTGCCGCCGGGTCAGGGTACGCGGATCGATCAGCTCGCCTGATCCGTCCGTTTCGCAATGAAAGGCCCGATCCGGTCGATCGGGCCTTTCGCGCGTCCGGCCGCATCTTTGCCGGATAATGGGACCAATATCGTGCGCGTCTACCCTGAGACCTGCGCATGATCGCAAAACTGCTGCTACAGAACACGATTACCACTGTCGCAATGGGCGCGCTGCTGTTCGCTTGCGCCGGGACGATGCGTTGGCCTTCGGCCTGGGTGTTCCTTGCCACCTGCGCCCTGCTCGGCCCGCTCTGCGGCTGGTGGCTCTACCGGATCGACCCTGCCTTGCTCGCCGAACGTCTGCGGCCTGTCCTGCAAAAGGACCAGCCGGCCGCCGACAAGGTGTTCATGATCGCCTTCGTCGTCGTGATGCTGGTCTGGCTGGCCGCGATGGGGCTCGACCGGCGCACGCTATCCTCCGACATGCCGCTCGCGCTGCAGATGCTCGGCCTCGCATTATTCCTGCTCTCGACGCTCTTCATCCTCTGGGTCTTCCGCGAGAACTCGTTCGCCGCGCCCGTGGTGAAGCTGCAAGCCGAGCGCGCGCAGCGCGTGATCTCGACCGGGCCTTACGCGCATGTGCGCCATCCCATGTACAGCGGCATGATCCTGTTCTTCGCCGGCGTGCCGCTGCTGCTGGGCTCGTGGTGGGGACTTCTGATGGTGCCGCTCGTCCTCGTATTGTTTGCAGCCCGCATTCGCATCGAGGAGCGCACGTTGCGCGAAGGCCTGCCGGGCTACTCCGATTATATGACGCGCGTGCGCTATCGCCTGCTGCCCGGCGCATGGTGAGTGCGCATCACTCTCCTGTGCGATGCACGGAAGGAAGGCGCGACGATGTTCTGAAGCGTTGGCAAGCGCTCGAAAGCCACGACGTGTTCGGGCGATTGATCGCGCCCGAAACGGCCGGTCCGGAACGGGGGCTGCCGCCAGCCTCCCTCCGGACCGGCTAATTATCGAGCTCTTTATACCGACGGAAGATGCCCTGCTCGTTGAAGGGAATACGGCGCTCGCTTTCGAGATAAGCCTTGATGTTCGGCCGCGCGGCGACCCGATCGCGCAGGCCGACGAGGCCCGGGATATCTTTCTCGAACGCCTTCATGCGCTTCGGAAACGCGTAGCGCAGGCCGTCGACGATCTGAAACAGCGAGAGATCGACATAGGTCAGCTTGCGGCCGGTGATATAGGCGCCGCCATTGCCGGTGAAAAGGTCTTCGAAATAGCCGAGATATTTCGGCACGCGCTCGCCCCAGAAATCGGCCGTGCGCTTCTTCGCCGTCGGCTTCTGGTCTTCGTAATAGAGCGAGGGTCCGAGCGGATGATGGGTGTCGTGAATCTCGACCACAAGGTCGGTGATCGTGAGCTGAAGCTGATGCAGCCAGAGTTGGCCGGCCTCCGTCTTCGGGGCGAGGGCGTGGCGGGCGGCGAGATAGAGCAGGATGTTGGCAGTCTGGCCGACGATGAGTTTTCCCGCTTTGAGGAACGGCGGCGCAAAGGGCGGCGTGCCCTTGTGCGCGTCCATCATCTTCATCATCGCAGCCGTGCCGTGCGGACCGCGCGCCACGTCGACGTAGGCCGCCCCCGCCTCTTCCAGCGCCAGCCGCACATATTCGCCGCGGCCCTGGATCTCGGGCCAATAATAGAGTTCGTACTTCATGGGAGGGATCCGTGATTGCGTTGCGGCGAGTGTAGCACGCAACCACGAACGCCATGACGGGGGAGAGAGTTCCGCGCCTCAATTCGCCGCGAAGCAATACAGCAGGCCGTCGCCGCCGGTGCTCTTCAGATTGGCCTGCGAGCAGCCGCCATCGGGGCCGCGCGAGGGATGCGAGTTGTTCCACGATTTCGATGGTTCGTCATCGCGCAGGCCTTGACGATCGGCGTGGCCGACAACCGCCGCGCCTTGCGTGCTCGACGTCCAGTTCTTGCAGATCTTGTCGTCACCCGCGGGAAATCCGGCGCCGTCAGCTTGCGAAGCCGTGGGGATGTTTATCGTTGGCCGCCGGATTTCAACCCGAGGCGCGCCCGCTTATTCCGGTTCCGCGATACGAGACGTCCCAAAAGAAAAAGGCGCCGTGCAAGAAGCACGACGCCCTGGCTTTTCACGTCGTCTGCGATCAGTTGGTCTGCTGGATCGCTGACAATTCCCAGCCGCTGCCCGGGCGTCGGGCAAAGGTCCAGACTTCGGTGGCCTCGCCCGGCTGCTCGCTGCCGGCGACAATCGCGCCGGTGTTGCGGTCGAGCGTCTTGTCCGTGAGCGCGAAGCGCAGCGCCACTGTCGCGTAGTCGGTCTCGCCTTCGCGCCAGGATTCCGCGAGGTCGCCCTGCAACAGCTTCACATCGCTGACCTTGTTGACGACGTTGCGCCCGCGGTTCTGGCCGAGGTCCTGCTCGAAATAGGAGACCATTTCCGGCGTCGCGAGCGTGTGCAGCTTGGCCACGTCCTCGTTGGACCAGGCGGCCTGGACGTCGCCGAGCAGACGCTCGAACGCCTCATAGTCCGCCGGCTTGATCTCGAGCGGCGCGTTGTTGGCACCAAAGCCGAAGCCGCTGCCAAGACCACTGCGGGAGTTCGTATCCGGTCCCGGGCCGGCACCGGCGTTCGCGTTGGCATAGGCGGCCTGCGGCGTGTGGCGGCGCTGCCACCACGACATCGCCAGCCGCACCACGACCACCACCAGCACGATCTGGATGATCAGGCCCAGGATCGAGGACAGGCCGCCAAGGCCGCCGAACAGGCCACCGCCGAACAGCATGCCGAGCAGGCCCGCGCCGAGGAAGCCGGCCGCAAGGCCGCCCAGGAAGCCACCGCCGCGGCCGAACAGGCCGCCGCGCGCAGGCGCGGTTGCGGCCGAATTCATGCCTGCACCGGGCTGGGTGTAGGTGCGGTTGAACTGCGACGTCGAACCCGGCGCGGTCGTGGTCGAGGGCGGGGCCGAATAGGTCCGCGCGCCGCGCGACCCCGACGACATGCCGCCGCCGACGCGCGCGTCAGCTGACGAGATCGCCAGCGCGGTCGGCAGCGCAAGCGCCAGCACGACAGCGATCGTCTTGAAGAGACTGCGGGAGCATTGTGAGAACTTCATGTGCGTTTCCCAAATCCCCGGCATGGGGACGTGTCCTTAAGATGGGCAGACTTCCCGAAAAGTGAAGATGGTTTCGGAACTTATGGCTGCGGCCCTCAGTCGCGGGGATGTGGCAAAAGCCCATATTTGGCGGGCGCTTGGCCGGGTGTGCGAGGAACTGTGGTCACGGGTTACCGGCGGGTTGGAGGGGAGAATTCCGCTTTTTCCTCAAAGCCTCACCCTACCTTCGTCATCGTCTCCTTCACAGCCGCCACGAGTTGGCTGAGCGTGAAAGGCTTTGGCAGGAAGTCGAACTGCTGGCCTTGGGGCAAGCTCTTCTCGAACGCGTCCTCGGCATAGCCGGAGACGAAGATGAAC
Organism: Bradyrhizobium sp. LB8.2; assembly: GCF_040548035.1. Classification (NCBI taxonomy): domain Bacteria; kingdom Pseudomonadati; phylum Pseudomonadota; class Alphaproteobacteria; order Hyphomicrobiales; family Nitrobacteraceae; genus Bradyrhizobium; species Bradyrhizobium sp. LB8.2. Next base: position 67,916 of record NZ_JBEPQV010000012.1, read on the forward strand.
TTGATGTCGGGATTCTTCTCGCGCATCGCCTTGAGCAGGGTCGGGCCGTCCATCTCCGGCATCACGACATCGGAGACGACGAGATCGATGCCGCCGCTCTGCTCGTCCAGCAACTCCATGGCCTCGACGCCATTCTCGGCCTCGACCACGGTGTAGCCGCGCGAGCGCAGGCCGCGTGCGTTGAGCGCGCGCAGGCCCTCTTCGTCCTCGACCAGGAGGATGGTGCCCTGTCCGGTGAGATCGGTGCGGGGCTTGGCTTCCGCCGCTAGCCCGGCCTCCTTCGCGGCACCATTGGTGGCGCCAACGACCGCCGTCGGCTGCTCGACCTGCTCTTCAGGCTCGGCGTGATGACGCGGCAGGAAGATGTGGAACGAGGTGCCCTGCCCCGGCTCGGAGTCCACGTAAATGAAGCCGCCGGTCTGCTTGACGATGCCGTAGACGGTGGAGAGCCCGAGGCCGGTACCCTTGCCGACTTCCTTGGTCGAGAAGAACGGCTCGAAGATCTTGTCGCGGATGTCGGCGGGAATGCCGGTGCCGGTGTCGGCGACCTCGATCCGCACATAGTCCGCGGCCGGCATGCCCTTGTAGGCGAGCCTGGCGGCTTCCTCTGTGGTGACGTTGGCGGTGCGGATGATCAGCTTGCCGCCCTCCGGCATGGCGTCGCGCGCGTTGACCGCGAGATTGACGACCACCTGCTCGAACTGGGAGACGTCGACCTTGACCGGCCAGAGATCGCGGCCGTGGATGGTCTCCTGCTTGACCTTCTCGCCGATCAGGCGGCGCAGCAGCATCGCGAGGTCGGAAAGTGCGTCGCCGAGATCGAGCACCTGCGGCCGCAGCGTCTGCCGGCGCGAGAACGCCAGCAACTGCCGCACCAGCGTGGCGGCGCGCGTCGCGTTCTGCTTGATCTGCATGATGTCCTGGAACGACGGATCGGTCGGCTTGTGCGCGTTCAGCAGGAAGTCGTTCGCCATCATGATGGCGGAGAGCACGTTGTTGAAGTCGTGGGCGATGCCGCCGGCGAGCTGGCCGACCGTTTCCATCTTCTGCGACTGGTTGATCTGGTTCTCAAGCGCGCGCCGCTCGGTGGTCTCGAGCATGTGCACGATGGCGGCTTCGGCGTCGTTCTCGGCCGCGTCCACCGGCGTAACGAAGAACTGGCCCCAGCGCTCCTTGGTGCCTTCGAGTGCCACTTCGACCGGCGCGACGTCGGCCTGCCCCTCCGCGGCCTGGTTGATGGCCGCGATCAAAAGGTGCCGGTCGCGCGAACTGACCGCGCGGAAGATCGACTTGCTGGCGCTGTCGAGCCCCAGCGCCTGCCCGAGCTTGGCGTAGCGCGCATTGGAGCGCACGACGTTGCCGCCGCGGTCGACCGTCGCGATCGCCATCGGCGTATGGTCGAAGAAGCGCATGAAGCGCACTTCGGCGGCGCGGTCCGGATCGCTACGCTCATCGCGGGCACGGCTGATCACCAGCGTGCGCGACGGCCCCGGCGCACCGTCGGCGCCGAAGGCGAGCTTGTGATAGAGCCGCACCGGCATGGTTTTGCCGGTGCGCATGCGCAGGTCGATGTCGAAGACTTCGGTCTTCACCTCGCCCGGCACCGCCACGATCGCGGTGAGCAGCGAAGCGCCGTCGCCGGAGACGATGTCGGTGAGCTTCAGCCCGCCCGAGCCGATCTCGGCGAGGTCGTGGTCGAGCCAGTTCGCCAGCGTCGCGTTGACATAAGCGAGCTCGCCGGCCGGATTGACCGAGAAGAAGCCGCAAGGCGCGTGATCGAGATATTCGATCGCGTGCTGGAGTTCCTGGAACACGTCCTCCTGGCGCTCGCGGTCGCGGGTGATGTCGGCGATCGACCACACCGCGTATTTCGTCTCGCGCTTTCCCGTGCCAAGGGGCCGCACCCGCATGCGCAGCCAGCGGCCCTGGCTGCCGTCCTGGCCGGAGATCCGCACCTCTTCCTGCTGCCGCTTGCCTTCGCGCGCGGCTTTCAACAGGCGGAACACGGCTTCGGAGACGTCGGGGTTGCCGATGAAGACGCGCTCGACGGGGCGCACCTCCTGCGGGCCGGTGGCGCCGGTCAGCGTCAGATAGGCGGCGTTGGAATAGACCACGTGGCCGCGCGGGTCGGTCACGGCCAGGCCATCGAAAGCGTGATCGGCGATGCGCCCCATCACGGGATCATCGAGATTGCGGTCCACGAAGCGGATGATGCCGGCTGCAAAGGCAAATAGGTTGAACAGGCCGACCATCGCCAGCACGGCGAGGATGCCGAGGATATAGGGCTGCGCCTGCGCGCGCCCAAGCGTCATCAGCCCGATAGCGACGGCGACGAGGCCGGCGGCCACCAGCAGCACCAGCGCAATGCTGCCCGAGCGCGGCGACGGTTCGGGCGCCGCAACGGGCTCGCGTGTGAGGTCGTGGTCGGTCTCAGCAGTCATCTCAAGCTGGCGCAGCCTGTCGGCAGAGAATCAACGCGCTACAGGGCGCGTGGGGTCCTCCCTGCCTGAATCGGACCCGCAGGCGCAAGGGCAGCAGGGGCGAAAGGTACGCTGATTCCCAGATTACGGCCATTTCCAGTACTTTTCAGGGGTTTTATTGCCGGCTGGCGCCGAATCCGCTCTTCAGACGCATGACGTAGCCGATGACTTCGGCGACTGCATGGTAGTGCTCGGTCGGGATTTCCTGGTCGATCTCGACGGTGGCGTAGAGCGCGCGGGCGAGCGGCACGTTCTCGACGATCGGGATGTCGTGCTCGCGCGCGATCTCCCGGATCTTGAAAGCGAGGTTGTCGACGCCCTTGGCGACGCAGATCGGCGCCGACATGCCGCGCTCGTAGGACAGCGCGATCGAATAGTGGGTCGGGTTGGTGATGATCACGGAGGCCTTGGGAACCGCCGCCATCATGCGCTTCTTGGAGCGCTGCTGGCGCAGCTGCCTGAGCTTGCCCTTGATGTGCGGGTCGCCTTCGGACTGCTTGAACTCTTCCTTGATCTCCTGGAGCGACATCTTCTGCCGCTGGAACCAGCTGCGATACTGGAAGAAATAGTCGCCAATGGCGATGATCGCGAGCGCCGCGACCACCGCGCCGAGCAGATGAATGGTCAGACTGGTGGTGGCGCCGAGCATGGCGGCCGGATCGAGCCTGACCATCGCCTCCATACGATGCCGCTCCGGCCACAGGATCGTGGTCATGACCGCGCCGAGCACGATCAGTTTGCCCAGACCCTTGAGGAAGTTCGCAGCCGCTTGCTTGCCGAAGATGCGCTTGAGGCCTTCGGCGGGCGACAGCTTGCTGAATTTGGGCTTGAGGGATTCGGCCGACCACACCAGGCGGTGCTGCAGCATGTTGCCCGCAATTGCCGCCAGCACCAGCATCAGCAGCGGCACGCCGACCGCCGCGAGCACCGCGACTTCGATCTGCTGCATCAGGGCGAGCAGAGCCCGGCCGTCGGTCTTGATCATCCAGGAATTGGCAAGCAGGTTGCGCATCGGCGTCATCAGCCCGCTGCCGACCGAGCCTGAGAAGCTCGATACCACAAGCGTAGCGCCCGCGATCATGAACCAGGTGTTGATCTCCTGGCTCTTGGCGACGTCACCGCGTTCGAGCGCATCTTCGAGACGTTTTTGCGTCGGGTCTTCTGTTTGACTCTCTGGATCGTTGTTTTCCGCCATCGATCACCCGGTCACTTGAGTGGCATCATCTGGTGCATGACACCGATGAAATAGTCGAGATAGGTGCCCATCATCGCCGTGAGCACCACGGCGAGCACCAGGAAACCGGCGAAGATCGACAGCGGCACGCCGACGAAATAGACCTGCATCTGCGGCATCAGTCGCGCCAGCACGCCAAGCCCGATGTTGAAGACGAGGCCGAACACCAGGAACGGGCCGGAAAGCTGCAAACCCAAGCGGAATGCGGCGGCGAAGGCGCGCGTCGCCAGCGCGGCGACATCGCCGCTCGACACGGTCTCGCCCGGCGCGAAGATCGCGTAGCTGTCGTTCAGCGCCGCGATCACCAGATGATGGCTGTCGGTGGCGAACAGCAGCGTCACCCCCAGTATTGTCAGGAAGTTGCCGACCAGCACGCCCTGTTGTCCCTGCGTCGGATCGACCGAGGTGACGAAACCGAGCCCCATCTGCTGCGCGATCACGGCACCGGCAACCTGGAGCGCCGACAACGTCACCCGCGCGGTCGCCCCCAGCACGATGCCGATCACGATCTCATGCAGCATCAGGACGAGCAGCGCCGCGATCGATTCCATGTCGACGTGGTAGGCGCTCCGATGCAGCGGCAGGATGATCAGCGTGAGCAGCAGCGCGATCGACAGCTTGATCCGCGTCGGGATATTGGTCTCGCCCAGGCCCGGCAACAGCATCACCATCGCGCCGACCCGGGCGAAGGCGAGCATGAAGGAGGCGGCAAGCGCCGGCAGCAGCGAGACGTCGATGCGCATGACCGGCGCATTGTGCCTCAGCCGCCGATGATTCGCGACGATATCCGCAGCATGTGGGAATGCAGTGCGTCGGCCATGAACGGCAGCGCCAGCAGCATTGTGGCAAAGATCGCCAAAATCTTCGGCACGTAGATCAGCGTCTGCTCCTGGATCTGCGTCAGCGCCTGGAACAGCGACACGACGACGCCGACCACGAGCCCCACGATCATCAGGGGCGACGACACGATCACGATGGTCCAGATCGCATCACGCGCGACGTCGAGGGTTTCCGGTCCGGTCATTGCCAACTTCCTTTGTTCAAGTCTCATCCCCGCGCCTCGCGGTGATCGAACGCCCCCTCCCCGTCCTTGCGAGCGCAGCGAAGCAATCCAGGCTGCCGCCCTGGAAAGATTCGCAATGACGACGGAGGTCGAAATCAGATCGGCATCTTCATGATGTCTTCATAGGCCGCGATCACACGGTCGCGGACGGAGACCAGCGTGGACACCGCGACGTCGGTGTCCGCGACCGCCGTCACCACGTCCATCACGTTGGCCTTGCCAGCGGCCATCGCCACCGTCTGCGCATCGGATTTGCGGCCGGACTCTAGGACGCTGCCGACGGTGTCTTTCAGAAGCGAGGCGAAGGACTGCCCGCTCGGCTCGCTGCCCTTGCCGGCACCGCTGTTCTCCAGCACGCGGGCGAGGTTTGCGTAGGCGTTGGCGGCAATTGTCGGTGTTGCCATGGCTCAAATGTCCTGTTCAGCTCTTGAGGATGTCGAGGGTGCGCTGGATCATCCGGCGCGTCGCACTGATGATGTTGAGATTGGCCTCGTAGGACCGCTGCGCGTCGCGCATGTCGGTCATCTCGACCACCGAGTTCACGTTGGGATATTTGACGTTGCCGGTCGCATCCGCCGCCGGATTGTTCGGCTCGTATTTGGTGCGGAAGTTCGACTGGTCGGGCTTGATCCGGCCGAGGGTGACGACCTGCGCGTCGAGCGTGCGGTCGAGCGCGGAGGAGAAAGTCGGCACCTTGCGCCGGTAGGGATCGCCGCCGGCACTCTGCGACGTCGAATCCGCGTTCGCGATGTTCTCCGAGATCACCCGCATGCGCCCGGCCTGCGCCCGCAGACCGGAGGTCGCGATCGCCATCGAGCGGGCAAAGTCGCTGCTGTCATTCGCCATGATCTACCTCCAGCCCTAGCCTTTGCCGATCGCGGTCTTGAGCAGATGCAAGCTCTTCGAATAGAGCGAGGTCGCCGCCGCATAATCCATCTGGTTGCTGGCGGCCTTCATCATCTCCTCTTCGAGATTGACGGCGTTGCCCGCGGGGCGGGTCTCAAAACCCGCATTCTTGTTCTGGTCGAATCCGGAGGCCCCGCCTGATGGCGCGATGTGGGAACCGCTGGTGCGGGTGAGCGCCAGGGGGCCCATCGAGCCCGTGACGGCGCCGGCCTTGTCCAGTTTCGGCTCGACCAGGTCGCGTGGCCGGAATTTGGGCGTGTCGGAATTGGAGACGTTCTCGGACAGGACGCGCTGGCGCTCCTGGTGCCATTGCATCTTGGTGCGAAGCGCCGACAGCACCGGGAGATCGTTGATTGACATCGTTGCGGCTCCTTCCGCCTCACGGACCAGGTCCGAAGCTAGGCAGAATTTGCCGCGTGTATGGTTAACAGCTGGTTAAGGACGTCACGGGCAGATGTCCGCCGCCGGAACACGAATGCGCGCCCCCGTGATTCTACGCCTTCCAAAACGGCATTAACCCAACCCCTTGGCGGCGCGTGCACAGGGCAAGAAGTCGTTTTGGATCGAGCGATTCATAGGTTATTAAGAGTTGGGGACGGCAAAACTTGCCGTGGGACGTTAAGAAATCGCAGTTTGGGGCATCGTATGCCGGTGGTTGGCGCATCTGACCACGGGCACGAGAGAAGCGCCATTTGTCGGGGACAAGTATGCAAGGCAGCCCTATCACCTTCATCGTCGCGTTCATCGTCGTTCTGGCGTTGATCGGCGTCGCTGCATGGCTGGTTCGCCGATTCGCCACCAGCCGGCTCGGCGCCAACACCCAGCGCGGCCGCATGCCCCGGCTCGCCGTGATCGATGCCGCCGCGGTCGACGGCCGCCGCCGCCTCGTGCTGGTCCGGCGTGACAATGTCGAGCATCTGCTGATGATCGGCGGCCCCACCGACATCGTCGTCGAGCCCAACATCGTGCGCGCAGCGCCCGGCCGTGACCAGCTCCCGCAGCGTCCGAATGCCGCCGAGCCGCCGCGTCTTGCGCCAATGCCTGATACCAGCGGCTGGGCCGACGAAGCACCGCGGCCCGAACTGCTCGATCATCCCGAACCGCAGATGCCCGAGCCGCCGCCGCGGCCCGCGCGCCCGTCCTTCCCCGACGAAGTGCGCCGGCCCGCTCCCGCCATGGCCGAACGCCGCAACGAGCCGCCGCGGGGCGGCTTCATGTCCGAGCCGCTCGCGCCGCGCCCCGAGCGCGAGCTGCGTCCCGAACCTATTCCGCCGCGCGTTGCCCGCAACGAACCCCCTCTGATGCCGCGTCCGCCGCGCCAGAGCGAGCCCGTGAAGCTGCCTCCCGAGCGCGCAGCCGCGCCGCCGCCTCCTCCGCCTGTGCCGCAGGCTCCGCCCGTTCCGCCGCCGGCGCCCGCTCCTGCGGCGCCATCGAGCGCCGAGCAGAATCTCGCCGAGATGGCGCAGCGGCTCGAAGCTGCGCTGCGCCGCCCTGCCGGCGAGACGCTTGCCCCTCCGGTCGCGCCGGAGCCCCCGCGTGCGGCCCGCAGCGAACCGCCGGCACCACCGGCCTCACCCGCAAAGCCGGCCCCGGAAAAGACCAGCTTTGAAAATCTCGAAGACGAAATGGCCTCGCTGCTTGGCCGTCCAAAGCCGTCTTCGTGAGGCTGCCGGCCCTCCCGCGTAGAGTCTTTTTTCTTTCTGTCCTGATCGGCGCGGCATCGCTCGCGATGCCGGCGCATGCGCAGGACATCAGCATCAATCTCGGCGGCAGTCCGGGCGGCGGCGGCGTCACCGAGCGTGCGATTCAGCTGATCGCGCTGCTGACGGTGCTGTCGATCGCACCGTCGATCCTGATCATGATGACGTCGTTCACGCGCATCGTGGTCGTGCTGTCGCTGCTGCGCACCGCGATGGGCACGGCGACCGCTCCGCCGAACTCGGTGATCATCGCGCTGGCGATCTTCCTTACCTTCTTCGTGATGGGACCGGTGTTGCAGAAATCCTACGACGAGGGCATCCGCCCGCTCGTCGCCAATCAGCTCAGCGTCGAGGACGCGCTTCAGCGCGCCTCCGTCCCCCTGCGCGGCTTCATGCAGAAGAACGTACGCGAGAAGGACCTCAAGCTGTTCCTGGATCTCTCCGGCGAGCCGCCACCCGCCACCCCCGACGAACTCGGCTTACGCATCCTGGTCCCCGCCTTCATGATCTCCGAGCTGAAGCGTGCCTTCGAGATCGGCTTCCTGCTGTTCCTTCCCTTCCTGATCATCGACCTCGTCGTCGCCTCCGTGCTGATGTCGATGGGCATGATGATGCTGCCGCCGGCAACCATCTCGCTGCCGTTCAAGCTGATCTTCTTCGTGCTGGTCGACGGCTGGTCGCTGGTGGCGGGGAGTCTGGTGCAGAGCTACGGGGGGTAATCTCCACCGCCGTCATGCCCCACGAAGGTTGCCGCCTCGCGCGACACCTGTCGAGAGGCGAGAGGTAGCAGGGCTTGCTACCGCGTCATCTTGATCTGTCGCACGACGGGGATCGTGGGCAGCGAACCGGTGTGGTCGGACTCGTCGTTGGCCTGCGGCGAGGCCGGCGCGCGGGCGGTGGCGTCGGGGAAGCGCTGCTTCATCTCGCGCAGGAAGCCGTCGAGCGTGTCGACGCTGGCAGCCAGCTTGGCGATCTCGGCGAATTCGGCGCTGGAGGCGCCGGACGGCTTGCTCGCGATGTCGAAGGCGAGCCGATCGGCGCTCTCGCTCATCAGCGGCGCGTATTTCTCGCGGAAGCGCGACACGCCGATCGAGTCGTCAGCCAGCGCATAACCGACGGCAGCGCGAATGATGTCGCTTTTCTCCACCGTGTTGAGCGGCTTGAAGTCACGGAAACGCTCGCCGTAATAGAGCTCGATCTGCTCGGCGGATTCACGCCAGCGCCGCGCGGCCCAGAAGATGTCGGAGCGCAAGCGCAGCACTTCGCGTCCCGAGACGTTGGAGACGATGTCGAGCGCGAGATCGTGGCGGCCGACGTCGCTCTGCGCGCGCGCCTCCAGCAGCAGGCGCTGCTGCCTGAGCTCGCCGGAGAGGTCGCTGATGCGGCTCGCGCGCAGCGCCGTAATCGCCATGTCGGGTCTGCGGTTGGCGAGATAGATCATGGAGAGGCGCGCGGCAACTTGTGCACGCGCCGCGCCTTCGAGGCGGTGGTCGACCTGGTATTGCAGGAGCTCGGCCGCCTGGTCGAGCAGATCGATCGAGGCGAGACGGTCGGCGAGGCGTCGGATCAGTTCGTCGCCGCGGCGGCCGATCGGCGTCAGCTCGCGGAACTCGTAGAACATCCCGAGCGCTTCGACCGGCGGCAGCTCGTCGCCCTTGGGCCCCAGGAAGATCTGCGTGAACAGGTCGGAGGCGAGGTCCTGCGCCTGCCGCGAGGCCTCCGCGTTCGGCTGCAGCTTCGTCGCGGTACGCGCCGCGGTGAGCGCGTCCCGGTAGCGCCCGTTCTCCGAATAGATCTGCGACAGCATCTGAAGCGTCTTGACCTCGATGGAGTCGCCGCGCCAGGTCATCGAGAGCGTCTCGAGCTCGCGCAGCGCGTCCTCCTTGCTGATCTCGTCGCGCTTCTGTCGCAGCGCGACCTCGAGCTGCTTGGCCTCGGCCGCGGCCGGCCGGTCGGTCGAGCCGACTGCGAACTTGTAGTCGTCGAGCGCGTCCTTGTCGTGGCCGAGCGCCTCGGCGAGCCGGCCGCGCAGCACGGCGAAGCCGGGAGCGGCCTCGGGTGGGACGCCGACCACCTCGAGCTCGCTGCGGCGCTTGGAGGCGCCGGCATAGTCCTTCACCTCGAGCGAAGCGCGCATCGCCTCCATCGTCACGATGCGCTGGATGTCGAGCGGCAGCGAGGCGATGGCGAATTCGACGTTCTTGAATTTCTCGCGCGCATCGGCCCATTTGCCCTGACGCGCATAGGCGAGCGCCTTCCAGAGCTGGGAATCGTGGCTGTTGCCGATGACGGGGTTGGCGAGATCCTTGAGGCCCTGCGCCGGCCTGCCGATCAGGATGCTTGCGACCGCATGCATGATCAGCGCACCGCTCTCCTCCTTGTTGAGAGGATCAGCCAGCATCAATTCGGTGACGGCCTTGGCCTCGTGATACATCGCGCGCGACATGTAGAATTGCGCGAGGTCGAGCCGCGGCAGCGAACGCAGCGCCGGTTCGACGATGGAGATCGCCGTGATCAGGTCGTTCTGGCGCGCTATGAAGTTTTCCGACTGGCCCTTGCGCCAGCCTTCGGGGTTGAAGATGGGCCGCACTGCGGTCGGGGCGCGCTCGGCCGAGATGTCGACCGGCGACAGCGTCAGCCCGCCCTTCTTGCCGAGGATGACCTTGTCCGCCCCGACCTCGACGGCGACCTCGTCGGAATTCGGCCGGATCGCGATGCCGTGCGCGGATTCCAGCAACGCGAGATCGACCAGGTCCTGCCGCTTGATGAAGCCGCGCACCGGACGTTGCGCGGTGACGACATAGAGCGTGTCGCCGGCGTCGGGATCGGTAAGCTTGTGCAGAAGGCCTGGATTGGCGAAGGGGATCGCGATGTTGGCAAGCGCGGGGTCGGTGATGTTGCGCGACATCATCAGCGGCAGCGGCGTCGCCTGGATCTTGTCGGCGAGGGTCAGGAGCCAGTTGGTCTCCTTGCCGACCTCCTCGCTCGTCAGCGAATAGACCAGCGGCCGGGTGAGACGGATACGCACCGCCTGTCCCTTGTCGAGCGGGATGCGGCCGACGTCGCCGATCATCGCACCGCCCTTGGTGCGGATCGCTTCGACGTCGATCGGCTTCGGCGTATCGAACACCAGCCAGACAGTGTCGCCACGTCGGAACGCCGCCGCAGGCGTTGCGACCTGAAGCGGGAAAGTCACGCGCAGGCCGTCGCTGTCGCGGCGGGCATCGACGCTGGCAACAGTGGGCTGCGGCGCGGCAGGCGCCTCTGCCGGCGCAGCCTTGACGGCTTCCTTGACCGGATCCTTCGCAGTCTCCTTGGCGGCTTCCTTCACGACCTCTTTGGGCGCTTCGGCCATGACGGGCTTGGCAGGCGCGACCGCGGTTTCTGCAGCCGGCACCACAGTCTTTGAAGCTTCCTTCGACACGTCCTTGGGCGCCTCCACAGCGTGCTCCGCTTCGGCCGCGGGAGCCGGCGCCGATTTCGGCGCTTCAACGGGCGGCATGGCGGCCGGCGCTTCCGGCTTCACCTCGGGCTTGACATCGATCTTGGCTTCGTGCGCGATCGCCTCGGAGGTCGGCGGTGCAATCTCGCGATGGGCGTCCTTCGGCTTCTCGGCCGCCGGCTTTTCAGGCGCAGGCGCAGGTCCGTGGGCGGCGGGCTTGGCCTGCGCGATCGCGGCCTCGGCTGTCGCGGCGATCTTGCCCTTGTCCGGCTGGAAGGAAATGTCGACGACGTAGTTCTTGTCGTCGCGGAATGAATGCACGTCGGAATCGCCGATCAGCGCGATCTCGACACTGGTCTGGTCGATGTCGCCCTTCTGCTTGATCGAGGCGACGTTCGGCGGCGCTGCGACGACCGCGTCCGCCAGATCGAAATTGAGGTTGGCGTTGAAGGCGAGCGTCAGCTTCTGCTCGTTGAGCACGGAGGACACGCCCACGCCGTCGGGCATCTCGAACACGAAGCGGACGAAGGTCGGCTGCACCGAGGCGCGCACGCGGATCTGCGGACGCTTCTTGCTCTCGGCCGCGGCGCGCTGGGCGCGCAGGGCCCGTTCGGCGACGCGCGCGCGCTCGGCGAGTTCCTTGACCACGTCCATGGGCAGGCTCGGCGGCGGTCCCTTCCAACCCTCCGGCAAGAGGTCGATGAAGGTGCGTTCGCCGGCATTCATGGTGTTGACGGTGACGCGCCGCGCCAGCGACAGGCGGATGGCGCCGCCGTCGGGATCGCGGCGGGCGGAGTTGACGTAGTCGGGCGCGCCTTCCGGGACGCGATCGACGGGAACATCGACCGTCCGGTCGAAGCGGATAACGAGAATGGAACCGGCCGTCGTCACCTCGGAGGAGACGTCCTCGCCGAGCTTGATCACGAGACGGGCAAAGCCGCCCGCGGCCGAGAAAGTCGCCTCGCCCCTGACGACATCGGCCGCCCGGGACGGTGCGTTGAAGCCGATCAGGAGGCTTGCTGCCAGTAGCGGCGCCACCCGGACGTGACGCGACAGCCCCCGCGCCAAAGCGCGGGCTCGCGACACAAATCCAGCGGCAGCCTCTCGCGCCATTGGCAGTATTTCTTCCGATTCGACGGTCCATGCCGGCACTGGCGCCGGCCCGTGCCGTCGACTGTAGGTTTTGCCAATTAAGGACTTGTTAATGCTGTAATGACGACTGATCCGGCGCAGCGTGTCGCGACGCCCTGGATGCGGGCTGAAGCGTTCGCCCTTGCGAATTTGGAGAGCAAGTGGTTTGGGAGGTGTTAACATCCGGCCGACGCCCGCACCTCGAGGCCCGCGATTGGCGTCGACCGGCGACGCCAATCACGCCTTCAGTGTTGCTTTCCCGCGCAATCCGGCGCCGAGGAGTGCTCCCGCTCGAGACAAGCGTCATCAGAGTCGTCTTCTTCCTCTTGCGGCGGCCATGCATGCTGATGGTCTAGCGCGGACGTCCATGCGAACGTCATCGCGGCGATGAGCAGCCGATTGACGGCTTCGATTGCGCGTTCTGCTACGGACGAGTAATTCATAGCTTCCTCCCGCGCTGCTGATTGCGAATGGCGGAAGCCTAGGACGAACGCTTCAGCGCCACTGTACTCCACTTCACATTTGTACGCGTCAACTCATCGCAGCCTCAGAAGATGCCGCTTGCTTCGGCTGCATCCGCAACGCGAGTCGCATCGCTCCGTGCGGCAAGGAAGTCAACCCGCGGCGATCACCCCACTCCCAGGCGTGTTTGATTTGGGTGTTTGGTTGCCGATTATGCGCGCACAACCCCAAAGGTGTTGCGGTCCATCAACGACTCTGAATCAATGTGATCACGGCGATGCGAATTCGATTGGTCGACTTTTGGGGGGCAATCAATGAGCGGAGAAGCCAACTGCATTGTATGCAGCCGGACAAGAACGGTCGTAGCCGTCTTTCCAATCGCGCGGGGCTATGCCCTCAAGGTATACGAGTGCTCCTGCTGCCACAGCACCTTGCATCTCGTGACTCGAATGACAAAGGCTGCGCTGATCAAGCAGCACTGCGAGACCCTCCTTCCCGTCGAGAAACCGTTGAGCTCGGCCGGTCGCAGGGTTCAACAGCGGCACGCAAGCTAGACACGCAAGGCGTCTAGCCGCGTGCTGGCCGAACGGCCGCGCGAGGACGCGCAGGTTGCAGCGGTGTGCCGCGCCTCTCGAGCCCTCAATTCGGCTTTTGCGTCGGCTTGCCGTCGATCTTGGGCAGATCGCCGGCCGAGGCGGACTGATCGCCGCCGCCATTGGCCCGGCGGGCCATCTTGACCGTCAGCCGCTCGGCGGCCTCTGGCGACATCAGTCCCATGATGTCCGACATCTTTCTCGGCGCGATCTGCGAGGCGATCTCGATCAGCACGCCCATCTCCAGGCGGTCGAACACGCGCGCGGCGTCCTTGGGCTTCATGCCCTCATACATGGTCACGAGGCCCTTCATGCGCTGGGCTTCGGCGGCCTTCTGCTCGGCCTGGGTCGCTGAGATGCGGGTTTCCACCGCCTTCATCTCCTCGACCTTGTTTTCGATGCGCTTCTCGGCGGATTTTAACAGGCTCTCGCGGATGTCGATCTCGCGCTGGCGGGCCTCGATCTCCTGGCGGCGCGACTGCAAGCGTTCCAGGATTGCGCGCTCCGAGGCCGATATCTGCGGCTGGGCTTCCTCCACCTTGACCACGGTGCCTTCGGGCTTGGTCTCGGGCGCGGCCGGCTTCGGCGCGCCGTGGGTCGAGCCCGTAATGTCGGGGTCCTCGCGGCTGCTCGGAAAGTTCAGATTCTCCTGCGCCCAGGATTTTTTGACCTGGTTCGGCTTGTAGTCGAAGACATAGCCGCCATTGAGCACGAGGCCCGCCACCTTCAGCGTGGCGAGGCCAGCGACGGCAACCAGCACGATCGGGATGACGCGGATGTTGCGAAAGGACTTCATACCCTGACTTTATGCGGCAAGACCGTTGGACCGTCGGCGCTCGGAGAAGGCTTCGGCCGCAGCCGCCACCGCCTTCGCCGACGAGGGCTTGGCTGCGGGCGCGGCGACCATATCCGGGTTCGTCATGGGACGCGCGGCGATCGCGATCTTGGACAGGCGCCGTACCACGTTGTCGGCTTCACCGAGCTGCTTGTAGAGCTGTTCGGACATCTGCGTCGCCGCCACAAGCTGGCTGCCGAGGTTCTCGTTGACGTCGCGCACGGCGAGCTTCAGCCCGCCGATCGCGCGCTCGGCGATCTCGGTTGCGGTGATCAGCTCGCCGATGACCGCCTTCAGCGAATGCTCGTCCGCCTTCAGCCGCGTCAGCCGCTTGTTGAGCATCACGCAGTAGAAGATGGTCAGCATCAGCAGGATAGCCACCAGCGTCTCGATCGCCATTCCCAGGGAGTGGTTCATGGGGCCTCCATCATCTTGTTCTGCTCGTCGACCTTTTCGAACATCGCAAGTGTCGTACTTGGCTTGCGCAGGGGTTTCGTCACCCGAATCGCGACGCGATCGCCGACCCGGCCCATGCGTCCTTCGGTGATCGTGACGTCGCCGCAGCGAACAGTGACATTGGCATCCGCGCGCATGTCCAGCGGCAGCGTGTCGCCGACCTTCAGCCGCATCAGCTGCTTGAGCGGAATGTCGGCTTCGTAGAGCACGGCGTCGACGGAGATCTCGGCCTGGACGATCTCGGTTGCGAAATGGCCTTCCCAAACCTGGTCGCGGCCGAACTTTTCGCCCATGAACATCTGGAGCAGGACGCCCCGGATCGGCTCGATGGTCGCGTAAGGCAGCAAGAGCTCGATGTTGCCGCCGCGATCTTCCATGTCGATGCGCAGGCGCACCAGGATCGCGGCGTTGGCAGGCCGGCTGATCGCGGCGAAACGCGGATTGGTCTCGAGCCGGTCGATCGTGAAGGTCACCGGCGACAGCGGCCGGAACGCCTGTTCGGCATCGGCCATGACCACCTCGACCAGCCGCTTGACCAACTCTGTCTCGATCGTGGTGTAGGGCCGGCCCTCGATGCGGAGCTGGCTCGAGCCGCGGCGGCCGCCGAGCAGCACGTCGATCATCGAGTAGATCAGGCTGGAATCGACCACCGCCATGCCGAAATTGTCCCACTCCTCGGCCTTGAAGACGGTGAGGACGGCGGGCAGCGGGATCGAGTTCATGTAGTCGCCGAAGCGCACCGAGGTGATGCGGTCGAGCGAGACTTCGACGTTGTCGGAGGTGAAATTGCGCAAGGATGTCGTCAGCAACCGCACCAGGCGGTCGAAGACGATTTCGAGCATCGGCAGACGCTCGTAGGAGACCATCGCCGAATCGATGATGGCGCGAATGCCGGAATGGTCGTCGAGTGTGACGTCGCCGGCTGTGAAGCCGAGGAGGTTGTCGATCTCCTCCTGCGATAGCACCCGCTCGCCGGAATTCTTGCCGGCGCCGAGATCGCGGCTGCCGTCCTCGACCATGGCCGCCCATTGCAGGGCCATGGTCTCGGATAGTTCGTTTTCGGCAGCAGCCTTCGCGGCCTCGGCGGGATCCTCGGAATCGAGCGAGGCCTCCCATTGGGCGGCAATTGCATCCTGGTCCGGTTGGTCGGTGCCTGCCATGATCCCTAGACCGTCATGCTCACTGGATCACGACTTCCTTGAACAGCACCGCGCTGACCTGGACCGGGGCTACCGCCGCGTTGACGCGCTTGGTCAGCTCTTCCTTGAGACGGAAGACGCCGGCGGAGCCATTGAGGTCGGAGGAGCGCAGCTCGCGCACATAGGTCTGGAAGATGTCGGTGATGCGCGGCATCGTCGGCTTGATCGCCTCGATCTGCTTCTCTTCCTTCAGCTCCAGCACGATCTTGAGCTTCAGATATTGCACGCGCTCGCCCGGCGCACCGGCGAGGTTGACCATGATGTCGGGAACGTCGACGAAAGCCGGCGGCTTCGGCGGGGGCGCCGCCTCGGCGTGATGCTCGTCGTCGCCGTGACGGAAAAAGAAGAACCAGGTCGCGGCACCGCCGCCGAGGACCGCGAGCAGGCCCACGGCCATGACGATGATCTTGAGCTTGTTCTTCGGTGGAGCGGCTTCCGCGCCTGAGCCGCCTTCCGCTTCATTCTCTGCCATGGTCGCCGCGCTCGTTCATTTCTCAAAGGGATCGAAAGAGCGAAGCTCCTGGCAGACAGTGACGCGACACAAATGCCCCAGCGCAGTGCGCTCCTCTTATGTGCAAACGCTACGGTAATAATGGTTAACGGAACCTTTCGATTGGGCTCCCACTAGGAAAAATCTGCCGGGCAAACATGGCTAACAGTTCCTTTCTGCCGCCTCCCCACGCCCTCTTAAAATAGATAAACGATTGAATTTACGTAATTTTCCCGGTTGGCACGACTTTCGCTAAGAAAGGGCCGAGACCTAAGGTTTGGGAGAACCCGAGGTCTCGTTCACGGGATCGGCCAAGGCGCTTGGGAGAGCGAGCTGGCGGATCTCACTCAGGGGAGATTTCCGATGCAGAACGCGCTTCTGATCGGCTTGTCACGGCAGATGACGTTGGAACGGCAGATGGATGTCGTCGCCAACAACGTCGCCAATGCCAATACCAACGGCTTCAAGGCCGACCATTCGTTGTTCGAGGAGTACCTCAACTCGAACGCGCGTGAGGACAATTTCGTCGGCTCCGACCGCCGGGTCTCCTATGTGCAGGACCGCGGCACCTTCCGCGACGTCAGCCAGGGGCCGATGGAGCCGACCAAGAATCCGCTCGACATGGCGATCAGCGGCGACGCCTATTTCGCGGTGCAGACCAATGGCGCCGAGCGCTACACCCGCGACGGCAAATTCTCGCTCAACAGCACCGGCCAGCTCGTCACCTCCGACGGCAACCTCGTGCTCGGCACCGGCGGCCCGATCACCTTCCAGCCGACCGACCACGACATCAACGTCGCCCCCGACGGCACCGTCACCGTGCTTGAGGGCACGGCCAAGAACGACTCGATCCGCGGCAAGATCCGCATGGCCGCGTTCGACGACCCGGCCAAGCTGACCAAGCTCGGCGCCAACCTTTACAGCGCCGGCTCCGCGACCGCGCAGGCCGACACCAAGTCGACCGTGCAGCAGGGCTACGTCGAGAAGTCGAACGTGAACTCGGTCGGTGAGATGAGCCGCATGGTCGAAGTCATGCGCAGCTACACCGCCATCGCCAACCTGCTCCAGCAGCAGAGTGACATGCACAAATCGGCGATCGAGAAACTCGCCGACGTTCCGGCTTGATTGAGGGAGAACTGACATGCAGGCGCTTCACACCGCAGCGACCGGAATGGCGGCACAGGAACTCAACGTTCAGGTGATCTCCAACAACATCGCGAACTTGCGCACCACCGGCTTCAAGAAGCAGACCGCGGCGTTCCAGGACCTGATCTACGAACACGTCCGCCGCGTCGGCGCCCAGTCGTCCGACCAGGGCACCATCCTGCCGGTCGGCGTCGACATCGGCGGCGGCGTCAAGACCGTCGGTACGCCGCGCAGCATGACCCAGGGCACGCTGTCGCAGACCGGCAACGACCTCGACATGGCCATCACGGGCGAAGGTTTCTTCAAGATCCTGATGCCCGACGGCAGCTACCAGTACACCCGCGACGGCACCTTCCAGATGGACAATCAGGGGCGCATCGTCACCGCGCAGGGCAACCCGGTCCAGCCGACGATCACGATCCCGAACAACGCCTCGGGTCTCACCATCAACGTGCAGGGCCAGGTCTCGGTGACGCTGCCGGGTTCGTCGACCTCGGCGGTCCAGGGCCAGATCGGCCTGACCCGATTCATCAACAAGGCGGGCCTCCAGCCGGTCGGCAACAATCAGTTCACTGAGACGCCCTCCTCCGGCCCGCCGCAGGACGGCACGGCGACCGCCGAAGGTTTCGGCAACATCACCCAGAGCAGCCTCGAGCAGGCCAATGTCGACGTCGTCTCGGAAATGAGCGACCTGATCGCCGCCCAGCGCGCCTACGAGATGAACGCCAAGGTGATCAGCGCCGCCGACCAGATGATGCAATCGACCACGGCGCTGTTCCGCTGAGGTGATGACCATGATCCGCACCACCCTCGCCACGATCTCCGCTCTCCTCGTGCTGGCGCTGCCTGCACGGGCCGCCGACGATTTCATCGCAACGCCGACGCTGCGCGCGAGCATCTCCGTGACCTCGGACGTGGTGCGGGTCGGCGATCTCATCGACAATGCCGGATCCGCCGCGCTGATCCCGGTCTACCGCTCGCCCGATCTCGGCACCACCGGCGCGCTGCCGGTCGCCCACGTCCTGAGCGTGCTCCGTGCAAAGCAGGTGATCGGCGTGATGACCGGCGACATCAAGGAGGTCCAGGTTACCCGTCTCGCCCGCACGCTGGTGAACAAGGACCTCGAAACCGCGGTCGCCTCGGCGCTCGAGCGCCGCTTCGGACTTGGCGATGCCGCCAACATCACCGTGACGTTCGACCGCGGTGTCGCCGACATGCGGCTGGATGCCTCTAACACCGGCGCGCTGCAGCCGGTCGCAACCCGCTATGACGCCCGCAGCGGCCGCTTCGACATCGCCTTCGAGATCAACAACGACAACAATCCGGCGCCGACCAAGCTGCGCTTTACCGGCAATGCGATCGAAACGGTGGAAGTGGCCGTGCTAACGCGCGACATCGACCGCGCCGATCTCCTGAAGTCCTCCGACGTCGCCGTGGAACGCCGGCCGAAGGCCGAGGTCACCGGTGAGGCCGCCTCGCGCGATCGGACGCTCGGCATGCAGCTCCGCCGACCGATGCGGGCGGGGATGCCGATCCGCGTCGCCGATATCGTCAAGCCGGAATTCGTGCAGCGCGACCAGAACGTCACGGTCATCTACCAGGTCCCCGGGATCTATCTCACCACGCGCGGCAAGGCGATCGAGAGCGGCGCCGAGGGCGACATCATCAGCGTGCTCAACCTGCAGACCAAGCGCACGCTCACAGGCGTGGTCACGGCCCGCGGCCAGGTGACGGTCCAGGGCGCCAGCCAGGCCGCGCCGATGCCGGCCGCGGTCGAGCAGACCTCATCGCTCAAGCGTGACGAAACGCCCGCCCCCGCCCTCACGGCCGCAGCTCTCGCCCAGAGCCTGATCCAGACCCCGGCGTCCCCGGCCCAGATCGCACAAGCCCAGATCCCGCCAGTTCGCGTCTCGCAAGCTCCAGCCAAGTCAGAGTAAGTCATGTCCAGTTTCAGTTCGGCTTCCCGTCCTCGTCGCATCGCGATTACTGCCCTGCTGCTGGCGACTTGCGCGCTGGCGAGCGGCTGCTCCTCGATCGACCGCCTGTCGCAGATCGGCGAGCAGCCGAAGCTCGCGGCGATCGAAAACCCGACGACGCAGCCCGGCTACAAGCCGGTGCAGATGCCGATGCCGAAGCCGGAAGTCGCCTCCTACAATCCGAACTCGCTGTGGCGCAACGGCAGCCGAGCCTTCTTCAAAGACCAGCGCGCGACCCACGTCGGCGACCTCCTGACCGTCACCGTGAACATCACCGACAAGGCCAACCTCTCCAACGAGACTCAGCGCAGCCGCACCTCCAAGGAAGACTCGGGAATTACCGATTTTATCGGCAGCCAGACGGTCACGCAGCCACTCAAGATCCTGCCGGGTCGGCTTCTCACCACCGACTCGACATCCTCCGCCGATGGCAAGGGCTCGGTCAACCGCCAGGAAGCATTGCAGACCAACGTCGCAGCAGTCGTCACCCAGGTGCTGCCGAATGGCAACCTCGTGGTCGAGGGCAAGCAGGAGATCCGCGTCAACTACGAGATTCGCGAGCTCATCGTCGCCGGCATCGTCCGCCCCGAAGACATCCAGAGCGACAACACCATCGATTCCAGCAAGATCGCGCAGGCCCGCATCGCATACGGCGGCCGCGGCCAGATCATGGACGTGCAGCAACCACGCTACGGCCAACAAGTCATGGACGTGCTGCTGCCCTTCTAGTCTTCTCCCGAGCTCCCACATCGTGTTCGCGGACCTAGGCGCGAACGACGATGTACGACGCGGCCCTCGCTAGCTCCCCTAGCGAGGGCCGCATGTATTTTGGCGACGGCGTCGGCTGCAAGAAGCAAGTCAGAGGCGAGAAATTGTAGCGACACCGCTGCCCCAAACTCCGTCATTGTGGGCGCGGCGAAGCAATTCGGAGCGTCCGCGGAAAGATTCTGGATTGCTTTCGTCGCGAAGGGCTCCTCGCAACGATGGAGGCGAGAGCGTGCACATCACGCCACATCCATGACTGCGCGTATCTCCAGATGCACGCCGGTCTCCTCCTGAAGCGCGCGGATCACCGCCACCAAGTTGCCCATTGTTGGGTTTCCGCCCGGCCCGAACATCCGCATCAGACTCTTCTGCGGACGATCAAGCACCTCGCTCAATCGTTCGAAACCGATAGTGGCATTGATGTAAGTCCGCAGCGCGGTGCGACCGTAATCGGTGTCCCCCTGCAACAGGGTCTGCATCGCCTCCTGAAACAGCGCCTCGCGGAAAGTTGGATCGCGCTCTGCCCGCGCGCGAATGGTCTCTTGAAAACTGTGGGTCAACGGCATCGGGTCATCCCTCATTGCGCTTTCGCACCTTGTAGTCACGCCATCGACGAAGCGCGACGCTGATATCGCTCTGTTGCCTCTGCTTGGTGCCGCCACCCAGGAGGATCACCAGCACGCTGCCGTCCCACCCGAAATAGACCCGGTAGCCGGGGCCGCGGTTGATCTTCAGTTCGGCCGCGCCCTCACCGATCGACTTGACGTTCGAGGTATTTCCATCGGCAAGTCGTCCAATTGCAACGGCGACAGCTGCGGCGGCCTGCGCATCGAGCCGGTCATACCAATCCCGAAACGGGATACGACCGTCGATGCTGTATTCCGCGATCTCGATTCTTGGTACCATATTCGTTACCAATTTTCTATTTCAGAATTTTCGGATTTTAGAAATTTATTGTTGACGCGCTCCGATCGCTTCATTATGTTCCCTCTTTGTTCCTTCCCACAAGAGGGCGTCTCGCGACCGTCACGAAACGAGGGATGGAATGCAGTGGACGCGACGGCGTCGGGCGCGAAGAGCTTTGCAGGGCGGGAATCCTTCGATGGTATTCCGTGAGCAGAACCTCTCGCGTGACGACACGACGCTGACGGCGTCCCGGTTCGGCTTCGATGGTGAGCGCACGCCAGCCGTCGATGATGCGAGCGGGGATGCGCGCGGACGGAGAAGTCGTGTGGTCCTGACGCCCGGGGTCTGTGCGTCAAGTCTTGTAGTGATGTGTGCTGTCCGACCGGGCACGCGCATCAGCCATCTGCATGGCGACGGGGGCAATAGTGCATCGCTCCCCGGGGAGAGCACGAAGGACACCGTTAAAACCATTCGCGCAGGGAAGGCCGGGATGTCCCGGCGTCACCTGTGATCCACCCGTGCGCGTTTGATCCGCACACGGGATTGCGGGTGCCAGCCGGCGCCCGGCCTTCCCTGCACCTTCTTGATCTTCAGGAGGGCGAGACGATTGCAAAACTCGGGCGGAAGATGCCGCGAGGATGTGGTGGTGCGTCCGCAATTGCGATGTAAATTGAAAGAACGAAATCGTGCCCCAACCTCCGTCATTGCGAGCGCAGCGAAAGCAATCCAGACTGCCGCCGCGGAAAGAGTCTGGATTGCCTCGTCGCCACGGGTTCCTCGCAATGACGGCGGAGACGTCACGTAAACTCCGCCTCGACCGTCCCCAGCCCATCCAGCTCCATCCGCACCTTGTCGCCGGCCTTCAGCCACAGCGTCTTCACCAGGCTCCCCGTCAGCACGAGCTGTCCCGCGTGCAAGCCCTTGCCCTCGGCGGCGAGATGGTTGGCGAGCCAGGCGAGTGCGTTGTGGGGATGGCCGAGCACGTCGGCGCCGGTGCCGTGGCTGACCTCCTCACCGTTGACGATGGCGCGGCCCTTGACGGCCTTCAGGTCCGGCACGGACGAGCGCGGCACCCTCTCACCCAGCACGCAGCCGGCGGCGAAGAAATCGTCGGCGATCAAGGTCGGCGCGCCCATCGTCTCCCACTTCACATAGCGGTCGTCTACGATCTCGATCGCGGGATGATAGGCCTCGACGGCCTCGCCGACCCATTCGGCCGTGAACGGCGCCTCGCCGGCGGCAAGATTGCGCTTGAGCCGCACGGCGATTTCGCATTCGACGCCGACCCGGACGTAGTCGGCAGCCGCGAGCTGCACGCCGCTTTCGTGCACGCCCTTCTTGAACACGCCGCCACCGCAAGGGTGCGGAATGCCGATATAATCCTGCATCACCTGGCTGGTGCAGCCGATCTTGTAGCCGACGAGCGGGCCAACATGCGGCAGCAGCAGATCGTGCAGCGCGCGCTGGACCTGATAGCCCTCGGCTTCATCGGCCGGGGGAACTTCGAGCGCCGCGAGCGGCGCATGGTTGCGGCGCGCCAGCGCGATCGCCTTTGCGGCCTTGAGAATATTGTCCATCGGCGCCGCCTCCTACGCTACGCATTGAGGGCGGCACTTCAGCATCCCCGCCGGGGTGTGACAAGCGCGGGGCCGCAGGGCAGCACGTCATTGCCAGCCCGAGCTGGACGAGCTGCGGACGCAGATCGGCCACATCATGGGGAAGCCTCATGGCCTGCTGCCAGCGTTTAAGGAAATATTGAACTGGTCCAGGCTTTATGGGGAAGCGCGCCTTTTAGGGGCGCAACAGGCCTGATTGCAGCGACGCGTGAAGCTGCTGGATCGGTGTCTCAGCGTTCCAGTCGATGTCGTTGACGCGACTCGCAAAACCTCCCGCACCTGAAGTGAAGGCTGTTGCTCATCCGAACTCACGTGAGCTCGGAGGAGTTAAGTCCAGCCCATTGATTGCGATTCACTTTTTGCGATTGCGCTCGCGCGCCGCGGGGTTGCACGCGAAAGGCAAAATGCTGATCACGGCGCGAAACGGCGCTTTGCATCCAATATGCGACCACATTAAGAACGAGTCGTCTAAGCCCTTGAATTTGCTTGATACCCCGCCGAATGAGCGAGTCGTGTTTGACCTTAAGAACGGGGCAATCGGAGGCCTTTGACGATAGGATCGAGTCGCTGCTCGCAAGGCATTGAAATTGAGCGCTTGTGACCCGAGGTGAACAGGGGCCTGAATCCGTGAATCCGCAAACTCATCGAAGAAGGCGCGAGCGGGGCGTCTCCCCTGTTAATCGCTCAGCTCGCCGGATTGCGCGCCGTGACGATCCACGTCGCGCTGTCGATCATCACCGACCGCTCGCCGGGGCGGCCCGCGAAGGCGGCACGAACCGCGGCCGAGGCGCGGGCGCGGATGTCGTCGGGCTGATCAGCAAGCGCGCGCGACAGCGGGCCGACCTCCAACGTCATCTTCACCGCGTCGTCGATCGCCGCGTCCCGCGTCGCGCCCTCGCCAAACGGGACGGAAGCATCGAAGGGCGCGATAGCGATATTGGTGAACCCGGCCGCCGTCAGGATCCGACCCACCCGCCCCCGGTCGCCGAACGAGAATGGACCGGGCGCTTCGGGATCGGGCGGCGCCGTCGGCGGGACGATACCCTTGATCGCGCCCATCGGCAGGCGCATCCAATCGTTTTCGGTCGCACCGCGCCAGCAGACGAATGCGACCCGGCCGCCCGGCCGGAGCGCGCGGCGCATATGCGCGAACGCCCCTGTCGGATCGTCGAAGAACATCACTCCGAAACGCGAGAACAGGATGTCGAACGCGCCCTCGGGCAGCTCGGCGCTGCTGGCGTCGGCTACCCGGAACAGGGCCGGCGTCCAGCACGCGCTCGCCCGTCGCGGGCGCGGCGGCTTCGATCGCGGCCTGGCCGAGCACCGCCAGCCTGGCGTCGAGCCGGGCCTGGTGGGCGACCCAGCGCTCCCCGCTTTGGCCATTCCAGTCGGCGACCTGATAGGCTGATGGCGGCATCACACGAATGATCAGCGTTAGCTCACGATTGGTCCAGCCGCAGCTTCATCCAAACCGGCACGAGCTTGGATAGCGAGGCTTCTTTCTGCAGCCTGCGAGTCGAAGTATTCCTCAATCGAATAAACCTTGCCCCATCGCAACTTGAAGACGTGGACGCCTCTGTTCACATACGAGCTTTGGCCGTCAAGTAGCCTCGCGTTGGCCCGCCACTTGACGAACACTGTGGTATTCCATGGCCAACCCGTCACCTCCACCTGCTCAACATCTATGTGCAGCTTCGGGAAAACACGGCCCATGCGCTCGAACCACTGCTTCACGGATTGCTTTCCATGTCGCTCACCCCCCAACGCATGATCTCCGGCAACCCAGTGATACGCGTTTGGTGTTAGGCCTTTTGCAGCATCATCCCAACGCTGGTTGTTGACATGATCGAAGCTCCTGCGGATCTCTTTTTTGACAATTAGACTGTAGACCATTGATGTCCCCTGTTGTTGGATAGCCGACGGCTCTGCAAGACGGGATGGATACTTTCCAGATACTGAAAGCTGCTCCGGGTAACGACGGCGATCCGTTGGCAAAGCTGGCTGACGGGCGGCCACGCAGACGGCAGCGGCGCAAGTCACAGCCAGCGGCGAACCTCGGCCTTGTAGCGGCGGTAGTCGTCGCCGAACTTCGTTTCGAGATAGCGCTCCTCGCGGGCGATCACCTGCGTCTGGATCGCGATCAGCACCAACGGGAGCAAGGCGAAGGCGATCGGCCCGTCCAAGCCGATCGCCAGGCCGGCATAGATAAGCGCCATGCCGAGATACATGGGATTGCGGGTCCACCGATAAAGGCCGGTCGTTGCGATGAGGGTCGTTGGCTGCGACGGCGGAACGTTGGTGCCCAGCCGCCGGAACAGCCCCGCCGCCGCAAGCATCATCGCCGCACCGGCAACGAACAGCAGCGCGCCCGTCGCGACCAGCAACCGCCAGTCGATGCCAAAAGAGCGCAAGGTGACGAACCGCTCCGCCGCCAGCCCCAACAGCAGCGCTCCCAGATAGACCAAGGGCGGAGGGAAGCGCACACCCGCGCTGTCCGGTTCGACGGCCATGCTCATCTCCAATCTGTGCTCTCAAACCAGCATCGACTGCTGGGCGAAGATACCCGCCATCGCGCCTTGCCATGATGCCGTGGTGACCGAGGGCATGAGGGGGTTGGCGAGGTCTCCGGCGGCGTAGATGCCGGGCATGCTGGTTTGGCGGCGCTCGTCGACCTTGAGCGCGATGCCGCCGGGCGTATCCACCGTGGCGAGACCCAGCGATTCATGCAGGCTTGCGGACGGCTTGTTGCGCGGATGTGCGAACAGGATGTCGACCGCGAAATCGGGGCCGGTATCGAGCTTGACCGTGGCGCTATGGCCCCCGTGATGGGCGATCCCGGTGATCCGGCCCTCGACGACAGGTATGTTGCGGCGCGCCAGATCGGCCCGGATATCGGGCGGAATGTCGTGACCATCGGCGAAGAGCGTCAACCTGTCGGTCCAATCGTGGAACAGCCTGACCTGATTGTGCGACTGCGGGCCGGACCAGACGAGGCCCCAATGCTGGCCGGCGACTTCAAAGCCGTCGCAATAGGGGCAGGGCACGATGGACGTGCCCCAGCCTTCGGCAAAGCCCGGAACATCTGGCATCTGGTCGGCGACGCCATAGCTCAGGATCAGACGACGCGCCCCAAGGCTTTCGCCGTCGGAAGTGAGGACGGAGAAATCGTCGATGGCGCCGGAGACGCTGTCGGCCCGGGCACTGACCAGCTTGATCGTGGGATAACGCGCCAGCTGCTGCCGCGCCTCGGCCAGGATGTCCAGCGGCGGCTTGTGATCGTGGCCGAGCAGGCCATGCGAGTGGCCGGCAAAGCGGTTGCGCGGCAGGCCGGTATCGAGAACGGTGACCTTGCGGCGGGCACGGCCGAGCTGCAGGGCGCCGGCTAGACCGGCAAAGCTGCCGCCGATGATGATGACGTCATCCATGGTGATGGGCTCCGTGTTGTGGATGGAGGGGTTGAACGCAGCAGACCGCTCAGCCCGATTTGCGGAGTGCTTTCAGTATGAAACGAATCTGGTCGCGCAGGCCTGCTTCCGTGTCTTCGCCGTGTACAACGCAGTGCTCGATCAGAATCGGATGGAAGAATGGCATAAACGCGGATCTGACTGCTCGCGCCGCTTCCGCGGGATCTTCGACATCGAATTGGCCCGCTTGGGCGCCCCCGCGTATGATCGCCTCGAAGATCGTCTCCATCCGCTCGATTTGCGCCTTGATGATCGGCCAGTTCTCCTGCGTGGCGACAACGATCAGATCGTGCATGGGCTTCGCCTTGACCAACGTCATCTTGCTGTGATGGTGAACAGTGCTCAGCAGTTCCTCGAGTTTCTCGGTGGCCGGCGCGTCCCTCCGTGCGATCGCAAAGGCGAGGTCGGCAAGCTCGTTCATGAGACGCCCGCAGATGTACTCGTCGATTGCATTCCTGGAGGGAAAGAACCGGTAGATGTTCGCCGGGCTCATGCCGAGCTCGGCGGCGATGTCGGCCACCGACGTCCTGTGGTGACCGACACGCCGAAAGCGCTCTTCCGCCGCTCCCAGGATCCGGGCGCGGGCCTCGTCGGACTCTCTTCCTGTTCGGACCGGACGATCCATTGGAGCGACAGCGCCTTATTCGGCAGCCAATGCTGGCTGCAGTTCCGGCCTCTTGGGTGAAACCTCATGCATGTCATCTGCGGTCGGCTTGATCCGAAACCACGCGGCATAAAGCGCAGGAAGGAACAGCAGAATCAGAACCGTTCCGACCGCGGTGCCGCCGATCAGCGTGTAGGCCATGGATCCCCAGAAAACGGAATGCGTAAGGGGGATGAAGGCCAGCACGGCTGCAAGCGCGGTCAGGATCACGGGCCTCGTACGTTGTACCGTGGCCTCGATGACGGCGTGATAGTCGTCAAGGCCAGCGGCAAGGTTCTCCTTGATTTGGTCGGTCAAGATAAGTGTGTTGCGCATCAGGATGCCCGCCAGTCCTATCAGGCCAAGAATGGCGTTGAATCCGAAGGGCTGGTGAAAAATCAACAACATCGGCACGACGCCGGCGAGGCCAAGTGGTCCGGTCAGCACGACCATGGCCATCATCGAGAAGGATCGCACCTGCAGCATGATGACGATCAGCATGGCGGCAATCATGACCGGAAAGATTGTCGCCAACGCGTCGTTGGCTTTGGTTGCCTCCTCGATCGATCCGCCCAGCTCGATGCGATAACCGGCCGGAAGAGATGCGATCAGCGGCTGAAGAGCCGTCTGGATATCCTTGGAGACCTCCGGAGGCTGAGTTGCCTCGTTGATGTCCGACCTGATCATGACGACGGGGGTGCGGTCGCGACGCTTCATGATCGGTTCTTCAAGCTGGACTTCCGAATGGCCCACCTGGTCGAGCGGAACGGCGCGGCCGTCTCGGCTCATCAATGAGAAATCCGCCAGTCGCGTCGGATCCAGCCGCTCGCCGCCGGCGCTGCGCGCCACGATGGGGACATTGCGAATGTCCTCGCGGACCTGTGTCACGGCGATGCCAGTGAGAAGGAACTGGAGTTGCCGGCCCACTTCCGCGGGCGAAAGTCCGATGAGGTTCAGCCGGTCTTGATCAGGGATGAAGCGGAGCACGGGCGTGCGATCACCCCAATCGCGGTTCGCCTGGCGCACATCGGCAACGCCACGCATGATACCGAGCGCCTTTTCAGAGATAGCGTACAATTCCGCTGGGTCAGGCCCCATGATCCGAAACTCGACGGGGAATGGCGTATAGGGTCCGAACACGAGCTGCGTGACGCGCACATTCGCCTCAGGCGCAAGCCCATCCGACACCGCCTGTCGGAGCCGATGCTTCAAGACCTCGCGGGCTTCAGCGTCCGGTGTCAGCACGACGATCTTTGCGAAGGCCGGATCGGGCAGCTCCGGCGCCATCGCGAAAAAGAAGCGCGGCGCACCCTGACCGACATAGCTCGTGACGATCTTGGCCTCCGACTGGCCTTCCAGCCAGCGTTCAAGCTTTGCGACGGTGGCGGTCGTCGTCCCGATGCTGGTGCCTTCCGGCAGACGGACCTCCACCAGCACTTCAGGGCGGTCGGACGTCGGGAAGAACTGCTGTTTGAGGCCACCCATGCCGGCGACGGAAAGCGCGAAAGCGACCGCGACGACGCCGCAGGTCATGAACTTCTGGCGCACGACGAAGGTAATGAGAGCGCGCAAGCGCCGATAGTTGGGCGTACCGTAAATCGCGTGGTGGCCGCCTTCGATCGGCTTGATCGCGGGCAGCATCTTGACGCCGAGATAGGGCGTGAAGACGACCGCGACGATCCAGGAGACGATGAGAGCGAACCCCACGACCCAGAAGATGTTGCCGGCGTATTCGCCGGCCGTCGAGCGGGCGAAGCCCACCGGCAGGAAGCCTGCGATCGTCACGAGTGTTCCGGACAGCATCGGTGCCGCAGTGTGGCTCCAGGCATAGGCTGCCGCCGAGATGCGGTCCATGCCCTCTTCCATTTTCACCACCATCACCTCGATGGCGATGATGGCGTCGTCCACGAGAAGGCCAAGCGCCAGGATGAGGGCGCCCAGCGTGATGCGGTCGAAGAAACGGCCGGTCTCCAGCATGATGAGGAACACGACGGCAAGCGTCAGTGGGACGGCAGCCGCGACAACGATGCCGACGCGCCAGCCGAGGCTGAGCAGGCTCACCAGCAGCACCACGCCGAGCGCCATCGCAAACTTCATCATGAATTCGTTCACCGATGAGGAGATGTTGACGGCCTGGTCGCTGACCTTTGCCAACGTCATCCCGAGTGGCAGTGTCCGGGAGATCGCTGCGGACCTCTCCTCCAGCGCCTTGCCGAGCGCGAGACCATTCCAGCCCTCCTGCATGACCGCCGCGAGCATGATGGTGGGCTCGCCCTGGTGCCGGATGAGGTAGGTGGGAGGATCCTCGTAACCGCGACGGACTTCGGCGATGTCGGAAAGCTTCAGCGTTCGCCCGGCTGCGACGATCGGAGTGTCGGCGATCGCCTGGACGCTGTCATAGGCCCCCTCGACCCGGATGAAGACCTGCGGCCCCTTGGTATCGATCGAGCCCGCGGGTGTGACCGTGTTCTGCCGCTGCAAAGCGGCAACGATATCCGTTGCCGATACGCCGAGAGTTGCCAGTTTGGGATAGGAGAACTCGACAAATATCTGCTCGGGGCGTTCACCGAGGATGTTGATCTTCTTGACGCCGGGCACGTGCAGGAGATCCTGGCGAATGGTCTCTGCTTGCCTGGCGAGCTCCCGCATCGGCATGCCCTTGGCCTTCAGGGCATAAAGGGCGAAGCTGACGTCCGAATATTCGTCATTGATGAAGGGGCCGAGCACACCGGGGGGCAGCTTGCGCGCTTCATCGCCCAGCTTCTTGCGGGCCTGGTAGAATTCCTCCTGCACGCTCGATGGCGGTGTGTTGTCCTTCAGCGTCACGGTCATGTACGCATAACCCGGCCGTGTGGTCGTCTCCACCCGGTCGTACCAGGTCAGTTCCTGAATCCGCTTCTCGAGCGGTTCGGCGACCTGGTCCTGCATCTCGCGTGCGGTCGCACCCGGCCACACGGTCGTGACCGTCAGGGTCTTGATGGTGAAGGAGGGATCCTCGGCCCGTCCGAGCATGAGGAAGGCGTAGGCCCCCGCGGCCGCCAGCAAAAGCAAGAAGAACAGCGTTGCGGCCCGTTCACGGACTGCGATCGCCGAAAGATTGAAGCTCATCAGTTGCTCCTGTCTTGAGAGGCTGTCCTGACGTGAGCGTCCTCCTGCAGGAGATGTGCGCCCAGAGAGACAACCCGATCACCGGAGCTCAGGCCGGAGATAACGGCATTTTCGCTGGTCACACGCACAAGCTTGATGGTCTGAAAACGGACGGTCGAGGTGCCGCCGTCGAACACCCAAACGCCGGTCTTTCTGCCGTCGTCGAGCACGGCTCCCAGCGGCACCTGAACTTCCGGCTGGCTCCCCTGGCTTGCAAGCCGAATGGTGATCGTCGCGCCAAGCGGTGCCGCCGCGGCCTCACCATCGAGCACGTAACGTGCCTCATAAGTGCGGGTCTGGATATCGGCGGAATCCGACAACTGCCGCAGATGCGCAGTAAACCGCCCATCGCTCCCATACAGGCTCGCCTCAGCGAGCGAGCCGATCGCCGGCCGGATCGTTTCGGGGAGCGCCACCACAGCTTCGCGAGGACCGGACTGCGCGACCCGAACGACCGCTTGGCCGGCGGACACAACTTGTCCCGGCTCGCCCAGCGTTTGGGTGACCGTACCATCCGCATCGGCCACCAGGACCGAATAGGTCGCCTGGTTCTCGGCAACCCCGGCGTCGGCTTCCGCCGCGGCAAGCTGCGCTTTGGCTGTATCCGACGCGGCCTTCGCCTGCTCGTAGCGCTGCTTGGAAGTCCATCCGTCGCTGACCAGGTTGGCGTATCGCCGCTCATCGGCGTCGGTCTGAACGACAGCTGCACGCGCAGCGGCGACGGCGTTGCGCTTCGCTGCGAGCGCCAGGCGGAGGTCGGTTTCGTCGATCCGCATCAGCGGCTGCCCGGATTTGACCTGCTCACCGACACTGACGAGCCGCTCGACGATCTTACCGGCGACGCGAAAACCGAGATTGCTTTCCACCCTCGCCCCGATGGTGCCGGTGAAACCGCGTTCGGATCCGCCGACCGGCGCGGCCATCGCGAGACGAACCATTGGGGGCTCTTGCCTGGGGTCACCGACCGCAGAGGCTTCCCGGGGCGGGATCCCGAGGGCAACGAAGGTCGCCACCCCGGCCGAGATCAAAATACCAGCCAAAACCGCAAAACCCCGCATCCTCATGTCAATCTCCCAATTTAGATTTCGTCCGAACTCTGTATTCCGTTTAGATTTCGAACGCAATCTAAAAAGGAAGGGAGACAAAGAAAATGTGATTCCGGGCCCTCGGGCGACGTTAAGAGCGCCGGCTGAAGCCCTCCACCAAAGAGATTCGGCGTTGGGGCCCCTTGATAGATTGCGCTCGGCTTCTATATTGTCGTATTAGAGTTCAAATGCAATCTAAGTTGGAGGTGCCAATGCGAGTCAGTCGCGTTCAGGCCGCGGAGAACCGCAAAACCGTGATCAATGTGGCAAGTCGCCTCTTCAGGGAGCGCGGCTTCGATGGCATCGGGCTCAAGGATCTGATGGAAGGGGCGGGGCTAACCCAAGGCGCCTTCTACAAGCAATTCGCGTCAAAAGAGGATTTGGCTGTCGAGGCGTCCAGGCGAGCATTGGAGAGCGCGTCGGGCCGATGGTCGGACGCGGCTGCTCAGAATCCCGATGATCCGCTGAGCGCGGTGATCGGGTTTTACCTCAGCGGCGACCATCGCGGAGAAAAGATGGACGGCTGCCCCATCGTGGCACTCGGCTCAGACGCCGCCCGACAGGGCCCCGAGGTGAAGGCGGAATTCGAAGCAGGAATCAAGGCGCATCTCGACGTGCTCGACCGCTTTCTCGCCGGGGCCGGCGACGAGGCCTCCCGCAGCAAGGCCATGGCCATTCTCGCGACGATGGTTGGCGCGGTGACGCTATCGCGCGTGATCAACGATCCTGATCTGGCGCAGGCCGTTCTGGATGCCGCGGCGAAACAGGTTCGCGGCGCCGCCGCAGCTTGAAAGGATGGGCCAGTGTTTCTGATTGAGATCTGGCCGAGCCCCATTCGCTGACCAACTAGATGAGGACGAGAACGATGTCGAATGAAGCAATGAACAGCTTCGCCGGAAAATGGGCGCTGGTCACGGGAGCGTCGAGTGGCCTCGGTCTTGAATTCGCAGATCTCCTGGCGGCGCAGAAAGTCAATCTCGTCTTGGCGGCTCGACGGCGGGAGTGGATGGAAAAGCTTGCCTCCGATCTCCGCAGCAAATACGGGGTGGATGTGCTCGTCGAGGCGATCAATCTTGCCGCGCCGAGCGCGGCCAGCCGCCTGAAAAGCAGTCTCGACGCGAGGTCGGTGACGATCGACATCTTAGTGAACAATGCCGGATTCGGCTTGCACGGCGATTTTTTGGACACGCCGATCGAGCAGACCGCGAACATGATCCAGCTCAACATCACGACGCTCACAGAGCTGACCTATCTTTTCGGACGCGACATGTCCAAGCGGCGGTCTGGACATATCCTTCTGGTCGCCAGCCTCCTGGCTTTCCAGGCCGTTCCCAGCTACGCGGCCTATGCGGCGACCAAGGCTTATGTACTCGCCTTTGGCGAGGCCCTGCATGACGAACTCCGCCCGCACGGCGTGGTCGTTACCAGTCTCTGCCCGGGGCACACCGCGACCGGTTTCGATGCGGCGGCCGGCGCAACCACATCGGCCATGCTGCGGCTCCTCACCATGAAGCCGCGTCCGGTTGCCGAGAGCGGCGTTCGGGCGCTCTCGCAAGGAAAGGCCATGGTGATCCCGGGCCTGGCGAACAACATGGCTGCCTTTTCAAATCGCCTGACGCCGCGATCGATGCAAAGGGCCACGATGAAAAGAATCATGGACGCTTGACGCCTGGAGCGGTTGCGGCGCTGTGGAAAAGCGTAGGCCTCTGTCGAGCACCCGTCCGAGCTGGCTCGCCTGACATTGGCGGCAGCGCATCCATGAACAGCGATAGCGAACGCCGCCGCCTCCGAATCTATCCGCGCCGAGGCGGAGCGACTTGACGCAAAGCGCGTCTTCCTCATTGCCAGTCGGACCCTGAACTCCAACACGGACGAGATCGAGAAGATCAGGCACTCCGTAAGACGAAGCCGATATCGTCGATCTGCTGCGAATGGCCGCGTAGCAGTGGCGCCTCGCTCGTGGGGCCTCTAATCGGGAAGCGCGCGCTCGCTCGTTCAGACAGGCTCTACGAAGGAAAACCCGAGCATGAACGCCTCCGCTTCAATGGCCCAACAACGGCACGCCGATAGTCCAGGGCGCTCGCGGGAGAACTCTCTGGCGAGCGGCCATATCCGCAACCGCACGGTTCACGCCAACGGGCTCGATTTCCCGATTCTGGAGGCTGGACATGGTCCCCTCGTGCTCTGCCTGCACGGCTTTCCCGATCATGCGCAGAGTTGGATCCCCTTTCTCGATCGCCTCGAGCGAGAAGGATATTGGGCGGTGGCGCCGGCGCTCCGTGGATATTGGGTCGGCGGCGCTGCACCGGACGGGTCGTACCGCGCCTTGGCAACAGGTCAGGACGTACTAGCGCTCATCGAATCGCTTGGAGCTGAGCAAGCCGTTCTCGTCGGCCATGATTTGGGCGCACGTGCAGCCTACGCTGCGGCAAGCCTCGATGCGGGACGCGTCCGCAAGCTTGTCGGGCTGGCCGTGCCCTATGGAAAGGGACTGGCGTCGGCGTTCGTTGCCGACGGTGATCAGCAGCGGCGAAGCTGGTACATGTTCTTCTTCCAGACACGTCTGGCCGAGATCGCCGTTCAGCTGAACGACTTTGCATTCCTCGACCGCCTGTGGCGGGAATGGTCACCGGGCTATGTGCTGCCAGCTCCGGCTCGATCTGCACTCAACGAGGCCTTTGCCCAGCCCGGCCTCCTCACGCAGGACTCTGGCCTATTATCGGCAGTTGTTCGCCCCGCCATCCGACGCGGCAGCGCAAGCTCTCGAGGCTCTCGCGACTGGCCCAATTACTGTCCCGTCGCTCTATCTTCATGGGGCAGACGACGGCTGCATCTCCGCCCAGCTTAGCGAAGGCATGGAGGCGGCGTTCACAAATGGTCTTGAGCGTGTCGTGATGCCTGAAGTCGGGCACTTTCTCCATCTTGAACAACCCGACGCCGTCTTCGACCACATCCTCCGCTTCATGAGAGCCTAACTGATCCCGCGCGCGAGGATCGGACCTGTCGACGAACCACTCGGTCACTCAGCCAACAGGACAAATCGATGTCGAAGCGGCCCCCAATATTGATCACCGGTGCCGGTGGCGAGGTTGGCTCTGTCAGCAGGACGATGATCAAGATGCTGCTGCAGCAATATCCGGTGCGCGCCTTCGTTAGGACGGACGACGAGCGGGCTGAGGCGCTTCGACAGGCCGGAGCCGAGGTATTCGTCGGCGATCTTCTTAATGCCTCCGATGTCGCGGCTGCCCTGAAAGGTTGTCGCCGGATCTACTTCAGCATGAGCTTGAACCCTTACTATAGCGACGCGACCATCCTGATGGCCGCCGCTGCGCGTGCGCAAGGCGGCATCGAGGTTTTCGTGAACATCTCGGAGTTCGAGCAGACCTTCATGACGTTCGATCGAATGACCGCCGAGCGGGAGGCGCGAATAGCCTGGCTGGGCGGATCTGTCGCCGAGTGGTCGCCGCAACAGCGGGCACATTGGGCGTCGGAGCAGGCGTTGCAATGGTCTGGTCTCCCGGTCGTCAACATCCGAGCAACGATGTTCGCCGAGAACCCGATCCTTTCCTGGTTTCCGCTCAAGCAATTGCTGAGTGCGGGCGAACTTCATCTGCCGTTTGCCACGCAGAAGATCGCGCCAATCGCTGCCTATGACGTTGCGGAACTTTGCGCGAAGATCCTGACCGACCCGCCGTCGCACATATCAATGTCGTATGCGCTCACGGGACCGGTGTTGAAGGACATGCACGGGTTTGCTGAGGACTACGGCGCCGCGCTGGGGCGCCAGGTTTCGTAGTACCCCAGGACCTGGACGCCTGGATCGGCACATACATCAACAGGGCTCTGGCATCTCGCAATCCGCACATTGCGGACCACCTGAAAGCCATCACCCGCCTGGTCGCAGGCGGACGTTATGACGTTGTCACCGATGAGCTCGAGCGATTGCTTGGGCGCGCTCCAAAGACCGTCCAATGGGCTCTCGAACACAACCCGCGTATCCGCAAAGCACTGGAGGGCGCATGATCGGCGTGACTGCGGCTCGAGCCCCACATGTCACATCATGGTGCCCGGCAAAAAGCAGCGCACCCGCGGGTGGCCATCAATGTAGTAGTTCCAAACCATAGTTCGCCCGACCTTGTTAGGCTGTGTGATCACGGCCCCGTCCGGCACCATCACCCACTCATTGTTGATGCGCACACGATAGTGGCCGTGGTCGGATTCCCAGTCGACATCCGCGACGAAGTATCCATCCGCATCCGAGCAGCACTGCCCAAAGTCGCTGGACAGGCTTTCGAACCAAGGCTTCAGTGGTGAACCGGTGTAGCGCCCATCGTCACGCGCCAGCGCGGAGGTGGCCAGCATGATCAGGCCCAGCGACAAGCCCATGCGGTTCATAGCGCGCAGCCCGGGTTTCCAGCCATGTACAAATCCACGTGGCGCACGAGAGCTCTGAGCTTGGAGACCTGTCGGATCAGCAGCTCGCATACGGCATGATCGACAGTCCCTGCGGCATCCGAGATCAAGACAGGAAAATCCATATCTCCTCCTCCGGAGCCCCCAGCGAGCCGGGGCGGCGTCGGGCAGAAATAGGGGCATATCAAACTATATTGGATATACAGCAGGAGGAGCCCTCGTTCAACTGGTCCCTCGGATCCCGCCGCTCTGGAACTATCGACAGCAAACACGCGCGGGTGATATCTTGCGCATCGGAGGGGGATCGATGACGAGAGCAGCTGTAGGAGCATCGAATTTCGTTGATGACCCAGCGCGCTGTAACTGCAATCAGGTCCGGCGCGCAGCCCGTCGTCTCTCCCGCTACTATGACCTCGCCCTCGCCCCGACTGGGCTCAAAGCGACGCAATATAGTCTGTTGAGCTATCTGGTGACGTCGGGGCCAATGACGATGGCGCGTCTCGCCAAGCTGATGTCCATGGACCGCGCCACCACAGGCCATAACCTCAGACCGCTGGTGCGTGACGGTTTCGTTGAAATTTCAGTCGGCGAAACTGACCGGCGGGAACGGATCGTTACCGTCACAAAGCTGGGTCACAGAACGCATACCAGAGCCCTGGCCGCATGGCGCCGCGCGCAGACCGCCTTTGAAAAGGTCGTGGGCGAACGGGAGGCCTCTGATCTCCGCGATTTGATGAACCGAATCGTTGACCTTCCTCTTCCCGACCCTGAGTAGATCGCATGATCCAGTTCAGCCGACAACGTGAGCTCAAGCTGGTCAATGAAATCCTGGTCGCGTTTCTTGACTCCGCAGCCGCAGAGCACTCAAGTGTGGACAGTGATGTTGAGGGGGGTGTCATGGAGCAGGAGTTCTACAGAGGCCTGGCCCAACGGGTCCGCGGTATGGCCGAAAAGGCTGATCCGTTCACCCGGCGTCGTCTCCTGGATCTCGCAAAGCGGTACGACTCCAAGGGCGGTCAGCGGTCGGCATCCGGACCCGCCGAGCGTCCGCTGCCGGTGCCGCGCACGAAGCCGCCTGCATCAAGCTTCTCCGGACCCGGCGAGGCCTGACGCCCACGCCCCTGCTCGTTCTTGATGGTGGCGCAGCGCGCCCTGACGAGGCAGCCCACCACGGCAAGGCTCGGCCTCAACTCCCGTGCGGCCTCCAGTTGCCTCACGACGATTGCGCTGGCTTGCGAGGTCGTGCCGGTCACGTTGGCTCCCGGCCGGTTGAGGCTGGCCACCAGGCCGAGTTGCACCGGATCGCTGCCGATGGTGAACACGACAGGCACGATTTCCTTGCCGCGTTTGGCAGCCGCTGCGACACTCGGGCCAGCCGCCCGCCCGTGGATCAACTCGGCGACCAATGCCGGCAGCCGATCGTTCTGGCCATCCGCCCCGATGCCAATTGGGGTTCCCACTCCGCGGCCGACGCTAGTTGCTGGTCCTCTGGGCACATCAGTTCGAACGCCTGAAACTTCGAGGCAACCTCCTTTGGACTGGTGCAGCCAGGCCCGATCTTTGTGCCTGCGCCGCGATCAGGAGAGACGTCGTTTCTGAGGAAACTTCCGCTCATCACGACGTTTGAAGCCTGCTGCCCCCGTCACATGCAAGGAGACTTTCAAATGCTCGAACGACGCATTCTTCCCGCCGGCATCGCTGCGACAATGGCCGCGCCGGCTCTCGCTCAAACCGCCGGCAAAGAAAGGACGAATGACGCCTCCAAGGACTCGTCGATGTCTCAAACCACTGGCGCAGGAACCGGCACGATGGGGGATGCCGAGCAGAAGCACATGACGGACACGATGGCCGTGGGCTCGATGTCGCTGCTCGCCTCGCGTGTGGCGGTCAAGAAGGTCCGCGACGACGACATCAAGGAGTTTGCCGAATTCGAGGTCGCCGAGCAGGAAACCATTGCCGACGTGCTGATGTCGATGATGGACCCGAGCAAGGCGACAGGTAAATCGAATCCGCCGTCCGAGTCCGAGGCTCGCAAGCACGTCCCGCAGGACCAGCAGGCGACGCTGCAGAAGATGGAGCAGATGGAGGGCAAGGAGTTCGAGACGGCCTATGTCCGCGCGCAGACCGAAGGCCATCAGAAGCTGCTGCGCATTCAGGAGACTTATCTCGCGAGCGGCAAGGATCCGGCCCACATCAACGTGGCCAAGCTGGCGCGTGGGCAGATCAAGGAACATCTGCAATTGCTGGCGGACCTGCACGACGACGACGACAAGAACGCCACAACAGGTCGATCATCACGCGTCAAGAAGTAAGGCACCTGAGAGCCACAGCTTCGGCCATGCGTGGCGCGCCGGAGCGGCTCGCCGCTGGCTTCGACTTTGGCGCCGCCGCCTGCGGTCAGGAGCTTGCCCGTAGTCCCTGCTGCAGCGCGCGGAGAGGCGGCGGGAAAGCGTCGGCTGGCTGATGGGCGTACCGGCTTTTTCCAAGGCAGCAAGTATCTGGCCGGCCGTCCGGGCGCCGGCCTTGTGGCGGCCAGAATGGCAAGACCGTATCGCCCACGGTCCTGTGAGTGTGCATCGCGGGCCACCTTACAACGAATAGCCAATTGACCGCGGCCGTCAAAATCAGGGAACGCTGCAACCACCGTTTGTCGCTGCCCCCGAGGGTTCCCGACGCCCGCGACTTGCCTAGGCAAGGTGAAGCGTTTTCCGCTATCATCACGGGTCGTGGACTCCAGGTGTCCTTGAGAATGAGAGATGCGCGAGGATGCAGTTGAGCAACTCCCAAGAGGCCGCAGGAAGACCGAAAATCCTCCTGGTCGAGGACGAAGATCTTCTCCGCGAGATGCTTGAGGAGACCTTGAAGGAGGCAGGTTACGGCGTCGTATGCGCCGCATCCGGCGAGGAGGCCGCGGATCTGCTGGGTGGGGCGCCGCTACCGCGAGCTCTCATCACCGACATCAATCTGGGCCGCATCAGGATGGACGGCTGGACGCTCGCCCGTCTCGCACGCCAGCATGATCCGGGCTGCGGGATCCTCTACGTCTCCGGCGATAGCGCCCATCGGTGGACCTCGAACGGCGTGGCGTGCAGCGTCATGCTATCCAAGCCCTTCGCACCCGCGCAGTTGGTCGAGGCTTTGTCGGATCTCCTGATCCGGAAGTCCTAATCACCTGCCGACTCCAAAAAGGATGCCCGTCAAGTTGCCCCTAGGCTTGTCCAAAGAATGATAATCGCCTGAAGCGAAGGAGAATTGGGTGTCAGTCGAATTCCGCAACAACGTTCAGGTCCGTGGCCGCGGTGAGCGTGCCATGATGTTCGCCCATGGTTTCGGATGCGATCAGAACATGTGGCGCTTCGTGGCGCCGGCCTTCGAGGCGGAATTCAGCACGGTGCTGTTCGACCACGTCGGAGCCGGCCGCTCGGACCTCGGCGCTTACGACCGCCGGAAGTATTCGGCGCTGTCCGGCTATGCCGACGACGTCGTCGAGATCGGCCGCTCGCTGCGCCTGAAGGACGCCGTATTCGTGGGGCATTCCGTCAGTGCGATGATCGGAGTGCTTGCCGCGATCAAGGATCCGGAACTGTTCGAAAGCCTGGTGCTGGTGGGGCCTTCGGCGCGGTACATCGACGATGGGGACTATGTCGGTGGCTTCAGCGCCCAGCAGATCGAAGAGCTTCTTTCGTTTCTGGAGGAGAACCACATGGGCTGGTCGGCGCAGATGGCGCCCGCCATCATGGGCAATTCCGATCGTCCCGAACTCGGCGAGGAGCTGACCAACAGCTTCTGCCGTACGGATCCCGCGATCGCCAAGGAGTTCGCCCGGGTCACGTTCCTGTCCGACAATCGCGCGGACTTGGCCAAGGTCAACGCTCGAACGCTGATCCTCCAGTGCAGCGAAGACATCATCGCGGGGCAACAGGTGGGTGCGTACGTCCAGCGCAATATCCCGAACAGCAAAATGGTGACCCTGAAAGCAACCGGCCATTGTCCCAACCTGAGCGCGCCCGAAGAAGTCGTCGCCGCAATTCGAGATTTCGTCTGAGTGAACAACAATCATCCTGCCGACAGCGATTTCGAAGACCTCTACGAAAACGCGCCTTGCGGGTACCTCTCGATTCGTCCGGACGGCCGTATCGATCGGGCGAATCGGACCCTTGCGGGCTGGATGGGGTACCAGCCCGATGACCTTCCCGGGATGCGGCTGAGCGACTTGCTCAACATGGCGGGACGCATATTCCTCGAGACCCATGTCGCGCCGCTGCTCCGGATGCAGGGCTTCTTCGACGAATTCGCGCTCGATCTCCTCACGAAGACCGGGGCTCGGCTGCCGGCCATCGCCAACGCCCGCGAGCGGCGGACCGACACGGACGCGCTTCTGTTCACCCGCCTGACGATCATGCGCGCGGCGGACCGGCGCCGCTACGAGCGCGGGCTGATCGACGCCCGCAAGGAAAGCGACGAGCTCAAGACGGTGCTGGAGGAGCGCCTGCAGCAGGAGCGTGAAAACGCAGAACTGCGTGAGCAGTTCATCGCTGTGCTTGGACACGATCTGCGCAATCCCCTCGCATCGATTGCGGCCGGCGCACGGCTGATGCTCAAGGCCAAGACTTCGGAAGACGCGCTTCGGCTCGAGTCCATGATGCAAAGCAGCGTGGACCGGATGGCCAAGATGATCGAGAGCATCATGGACCTGGCGCGAGGCCGCCTCGGCGGAGGCATTACGCTCTCGAAGGCCATCACCGGAATAGAGCCCGTGCTCGATCAGGTCGTCGCGGAGTTGGCCACCGCCCATCCGGATCGCGGCATCGAAACGATGTTCGAGGTTGAGACGCCCGTCTTTTGCGATCCGGCCCGCATCGCCCAGTTGTTCTCAAACCTTCTCGGCAACGCGATCAGCCACGGCGCGCCTGACCGCACCGTGCGGGTCGAGGCGAGCGCCAAAGCAGATAAGTTCGAGCTTTCAGTCGCCAACGCAGGCGCGGCCATTCCGGAAGACGCGCGCAAGCGCCTGTTTCAGCCATTCTACCGCGGAGAGGCGCAGGGGCATTCGCAGGGACTTGGGCTGGGCCTCTATATCGCGGCGGAAATCGCCAAGGCGCACGGTGGCACGATCGAAGTGGATTCGTCCCAGACGGAGACCAGGTTCACGTTCCGGATGCCACTGGAAGGCGACGGGTCGCTGCGGCCTGGTCCCAGTGGAGACCGGCCGCGTCCCGCGGGATAGAAAGCATCGAGAGCGTCTGGGCGCTGCCCATGATTTGATCCAGACAAGCCAGCGAAAATGCGGCGGCCGCGCCAGACCAACGCGCTTTCTTCTCGATAGCGTTGAGGTCAGTGATGTCGGGCGTCGTTGGAAATTGGAGGCGACGTAGACCCCGCCTCTCTCGGCATCGAGGAGACGTGAGATGGCGACCGGCTTGCAGCGCGACCTCATGTTGCGGCACGTCCGACTGTTCCTCCCCATAGCGGAGGAGCCCAGCCGCTCGTTCGGCTACCCGCGTTGCGAACGCGGCTGGCAGGATATCCTGGTGCGGCTCTGTCAGCGGATCGAAATCGCTCTGGCCGAGCCCGAGGAATTCGAATTCATTCGGATCAAGCAGAAGTTCGGAATCTTGCGAGTCGACTGGGACACTGAGGCCCCCGAGGACACCGAGCTCAAAATCGGCCACGCCATCGATCTTGCCGTCGCCCACTCCGCCTGCACCTGCGAGAGCTGCGGCGCTGAGGGCCGCCTGTACGACAACAATGGCTGGCTCGGCTCCCGCTGCGTCGAACACGCCGCAGGCGCGATCCGGTGGCGCCTCGGTATGGACAGGCCTCGGAGAACATGCGCCGGTTGCGCAGATGGCGTAGCTAGGCCGGCGTCTACTACGCGCTGTACGACCGCATGGCCGACACGCTGACCGAGATGACGGAGGAAAAGAGGCGCTGAGTCAGACCGGCCGTACCCGACGGAACCGCCCTGTCGCGGGATCGCGCGAAAAACCAATCTCCGAGATGAAGCGGGCGAACCTGCCGTAAGTTATTTCGAAGCGCTCCTTCTTCTTGAACTCCGCCCATAGTCGGTTCGTGCTGCACGCCGGGTCCGCCTCGATCAAGGACGCGATGCGATCGGCGTACGGATCGAGCTTGCCGGCGGGCTCGATCCGACCGGTCTTCTCGAAATGTTGGACCCACCTGGCGATGGACTTGTGGTGGATCCGGAGGCGCTTTCCGACGTAGTGCGCCGCGAGCCCGCTACGAACCGCCTGGATTGCCTCTCTCTTCAAGTTCGCGGAAACGCGCGCGCCTTGGCGCGCGGAAGGTTCGATCTCATCGTGCCGAGCGGGCTGCCGTCCGAGGGCCGCTTCGACTTCCGCGCGCAGGAACACGGAAATTGTTCCGTCGCGCAGCGTGAAATCCCGCATGATGCCGACCGATCGCAGCCAGGCGTTCAATTCGCGCCCATTTCCGAAGACGCTGCGCGCGCGCATTTCCTCACCGAATATCCAGCGCTTTGCCGCCGCCTCAACGTCCGCGCGCGCGAACATCGCAACCGTCCCCGACCGCTTCGGCAGGATGCCACCACGTCCCATGGCCCAGACCGTGGTCTCGTCGGTACAGAGCATCTGGGCGGCCTGGTCGCGCGTGAGCCATTCTTCCCGCGCGCTCGCTGACCCCGGCCTCGCCACCCCATTCAAGAACTGGTTGAGCTCCGCCTGGTCGACGGTGACGGCGTGCCGCCAATCGCGCCCGAACGGTCTCTCCGCGTGGATGCGCAAGGCGCCCCTCGCGATCCCTTCGATGACGTCCGACCAAGGCGCTGCCCGAGCGACCCTGCGCATGGCCGCGATCAGCTTGGCGCGTCGGCCCGGCTCTCCCGAAGCCTGCGCACGCGCGTGGATCGCGATCAGGAGCGCCTTGGCGGAGGATTCCCGGTAGTAGCTCCCCGCCTTCAACATCGCCGCTGCGGGACCACCGATGCGCTGGATGAGCTTCCGGGCGGCGAGTTCGTCTAGCACCGCCCCCGGCACCCGCAGGAAAGCGGTGATAGTCCTCGCCAGTGCGGCATCCTTGTACACCGCCGCAAGGGGTACGACGTCGGAGATCTTCATGAGCACGGGCGAATGCTCTCCCTTGGCGCGCCGGACGTCGACTGCTCCGCTGTCCGCCAGGCGGCCGAGTGCGTGTTTCGAGAGGCCGAGTTCGGCCGAGAGCGCGTCCATGTTCCGCCAGAGCCCGCCCGTCCCGCGGAGCAAGCGCGGCACGCCCCGCCGCACGTATCCGTCGTCCTGCGTGCGGGCCAGATCGCGGGCGATGGCGTCATTCGCGAAGCGTCTGACAAGGGGACTGAGATGGCGATCGAGCGGCATGCGCGCGAGCGGGCCCAACTCCTTGTAGAGGCCGTGCGACGAGGGTCTGTCGTCGGCGAACAGGCGCATCCTGGCGGCGAGCGCCGCGAAACCGCTCTCGCCTCCGATGAGCGCCCTTCCGCCAGCCTCCAGCATATCGGGGGTGAGGCTTGCGAAGTCGGACGCCCGCAGCG
The DNA here is from genome assembly GCF_040548035.1 of Bradyrhizobium sp. LB8.2. Lineage (NCBI taxonomy): Bacteria > Pseudomonadati > Pseudomonadota > Alphaproteobacteria > Hyphomicrobiales > Nitrobacteraceae > Bradyrhizobium > Bradyrhizobium sp. LB8.2. Next base: position 110,596 of record NZ_JBEPQV010000012.1, read on the forward strand.
GCCGCCCCAACCGGTTCATCATTGTGCCGGCCGCGGAGCGCAGCGCGCTTGCCATGCACATGGCGGCCTCGAACAACTCGCCGCTGGTTGCGCCGCCGAGTTCGTCCGGAACGAGGGCCATGGCGGCCCGGCGGCGCTCCGGATCCGGATGAACCAGACCCACGACGAACTCAATCGCCTCCGGATCCCGGAACTCGATAACCGGCCGCGGATGGTCGCGCAGGTCGGTGGAGGGGTAGCCGTCCGGCCCGGTGCAATGGTCGCACTTGCTGGGCCCCCGCATCGAGATCCATCCGAAGCGGCGTCGACAGACCGGGCAAGCCTCGAGCAACGGTTCCCCCGTATCCGGATCGAAGCCGAAGCAGCGGATTTCCCAGATCGCGCGATGATAGCACCGAGTGGCGAGCGCCCTGGGGGACAGGCGCCGGAATCGCGACTCCCAATACTGCGCGCGGATCGTCGTGCCGAAGAAGTCGATTCTGCCCGAGCTCCCGTGCTCGCGCAGGTATCGCCGGCGCCTCACCTCTTCGGGATCGAGCTTGAAGAGGACGGCCAGGCCGGCCACCGCTTCCTCCGTCAGCTTCCCCGCGTTCGGTGTCGTGTTCGGATCAGGATCGAATCCGGCCAGCCGGAAGGTTGTCCGAACGTTCCGGATCATCGTGTCCTGGAGGGCGCGGTCCATGTAGCCCAGCAGACTCTCATCGGTCAGCGGCGGCGGCATCTTCGCGACGAAGGGGCGGACGGTGGCAGCCTTGGCCATCGTTCACGCCGCCGGGTTCGACATCTCGCGGATCACCTCCAGCGTCGTCGGACGGGGCTGGGAGAGCCACGGGTCATAGATCTCGATGGGCTCGCCGTTCTCGTCGCGCTGCTCGCCCTTCCAGACCCAGAAGGCCTGCTTGACGTCCTCCCATGTGATGATGCGGCGCTTGTCGCGCTGGGAGATCCGCAGCGCTCCGAGGAGGACCCTGCTCACCGTGCCGGGAATGCCCTGACTGAAATCGTAGGTCATCGCGCGGCTGCGGACGTCGTCGATCAGGCCGATGGGCTCGTCGACGATGCCCTCGCGCACCATCTGACGGTCGATGCGGCCGACGAAGCGGAAGAAGTAGTGGTAGTCCGCCGGCCTGCGCAAATCGACAGGCTCGAGCGAGATGCCCTCGATCCTGCGGTTGTTCAGCTCGTCGCTGGTTTCGAAGTAGAGGGCCGCGTCGGGCGTCCCCATCACGATGATGGAAAACAAACCATCGTTGATGAGGGATTTAAAGTGCGGCGCTATGCTTCCAGCGCGTTCCAGCTTCTTGATCGTCCCCAGGGGCGTGTTCGCCTCGTCGAGCACGACGACGAAGGTGCCGGCGGCGCGTGCGGCCTTGCGGATCGCTCGCGTCACGATGTCCTGCTCGTAGCGGTCGCCGAACTGCCTGGAAAGGACCTCCTTGGCCTGCGGATCGCCGAGCGCTTCCAGAATCAAAGCCTGCGCGGCTTTCATGGTGCGGGTATTGGAGCGGCACTTGACGACGAGCACGGGCGTGCCGCCGTAGTCCTTCTTCAGCTTCTGCGCCACGCGCAGCATCGAGGTCGTCTTCGTCGAGCCCGATGGACCGATGATCGACATGATCGGGAGCTCGACGTAGGTGAATGTCTGCCCGGGCGGGACGTCGGCATCGTCGGAGAGGATGTCGTCGGCCATCAGAGCCTTCGTTTCCTCGAGGAGCTCCCGGGTGTACTCTTCGATCATGTCGAGACGGCTGTTCTCGACGACCATCTTCTTCAGGCGGGCCTTGAGCTGCCCATTGCTGGCGAAGGTGCTACGATCGTCCTGCTTCATGGTCGCTCACTCCTCGTCGAGGTACTTGTCAATGTCAGCGCGGTCGAGCTTCGCTTCTACTTCCACCTTGGTGCGGGAGGCGCTGTCGGGCGCTGCGGCCTTGCGAGCGCGTTCCTTGGCGTTCTCGACGGCCTGCCCGGCGCGCTCTTCGGCCGCCTCAGCCGCCTTCTCGCGCCGCGTCCTGGCGGCTTTCGCCTGGCCTTTCTTGCCGGCGCCGCGACCCTTGGGCTGAAAGTGTTCATCTTCCTCGCGCTCGTAGGCGGCGACCTGCTGCGGGATCAGCGTCGCGCGTTCCATGCCGCTGGGGGTGGAGGGCGCGGTGGCGAACACGACCTGGGAGGGCTCGATGGCGATCGGCGGCGACTTTACAGTCACCAGTTGGTCGAAGGTCCCTTGCGACTGCGCGAGGCCGCGGATTGCGTCCTTGGTTTCGCGCAGCGGCAGCAACCCCGCGGTCTTCTCCCACTTCGCGCGCAGCCGGTTGCGCGCGACCCACTTCTCTTCATCGGTGCGGAAGTTGATCCGGTTCTTCTCGGCGTACTCCCGAATTTGGTCGGCGTGCCAGAAGCTGATTGGGATCGGAAGCTCGCGGCGCGGGTCGCGCTGGGCGCCGTCGATGTTGACTCCGTAGACGAATTTTCGGTCTCGGTTGGGCAACGTTTCCCAACGCGGCGGCTTCTCGGCGTCGTTCCAGATCCGGACGCAGGATGCGTCCAGATCGTCGTACCGGATCTTCGCCGAGCATCGGGCGCTGCCGACCGGTGAGCGCGACTGGTCGCGCCGCTTTGCGCGCGCCGACATCGGACCGAGAATCCGGCTGACGACGGCCGCGTCATGGAAGGTATGGCGACGAAACTTCACGCCCTTGCGCGTGAGGCGTACCGTCGCCGTCCTACCCAGCAGCGCGTCGAGACTGTGATTGTCCGAGATGATGCGACGCGTCTTGAGCCGCCGTTTCCATGCGGAGGCGGGAGCCTCGCCCAATGTCGAGTGTTCTTCGAGATGGTACATCTGGATCGTTTCGTGGATGAGCTCGTCGAGCATGCCCAGCGGAATTGTGGCCTCCTTCCGCGGCTCTAGGTCATGGAGACGAGCCTCGGTCGGACCGAACGGCACGGCTCCGGGAATCTTGTGGAAGAGCTTCATGTTCAGAGTGCGGAAGAACCTCTCGCCGATCGCCTTGTAGGTGGGCCGACGCACGGGCGACCAGATCGGCTCGATGCCGAGATCGCGTAGCGAATCCTGGAAGCTGGGCGACTTGAATTCCCATCCACTATCGAGGAGCAAAGTTCGGGGAAATCCCCACCCGTCCCATGCGTCCGGTGCGTAATCGATGTCCGGAAAAACGTGTTGGACGTATGATTTCGAGCGCACGACCCTCTTCAAAGTTGTGACCGCACTGTAGACCGAGGCCGGCTCATAGCTGATGAGATACCCGAGCGTCACGCGGGTGCAGATGTCGAAGGCGACCGTCAACGTCGGCCTGCCGAGAGGCAACCCGGTCGCCGTGTCGAGGACCGTCCAGGAATCCGCGCGCGTGTGGTCCATGATGACGATCTCGAGCGGCTCGTCGGCGGACGGGCTGTCTTTGATGCCGCTGAACTTCATCGTCGCTTCGTGGACGCTGTATTTCCGCGCCCAGTTGTCGCGATTGATCGTCTTGTTGATGCGCCGGCGGATCGTCTCCGACCTGCGCGGATACTTCTCGATCTCCTTTTCCCCGGCGACCCTCCTGCGTGCGTTCTCCTCGGCGATCTTGGCGCGGAAGCTTGCGTAGGCATCGTCATGGGTGCGGGGCCGCAGCGACCAGTAGAAGTCGATCGTTTCAAGGATGGCATTGTCGACGAAGCGACCGAAACGCTTGCGCTGGCTCTTGCCGCGGCGCGACCGGAACAGTCGGAGCGGTCTGTTGCCCGGTTCGCCGCGTTGGGTGATGGCATCGTAGAGACGACCGGGCTTCACGGGCCAGTTCAGATGCGCAGGCTGGGTCCGCTTAGCGTCGACGATGAATTTGCCCAACCATGTTTTGCCCAGTTTTGCATCGGGCGTGTTGTCCCAGCGGCGCACAAGATACTGGAAGGTTTTGGCCCTCACCGCGTCGGGCGAGTGTTCTTCGTCCGGACCGAATTCAGGGTTGTCGTTGCACGACCGAGGCTTCCCGTCCCGGCCGCGGAAAATGTCGATACGGCGCGCCGTGCCGAGGTCGAGCATCTCGACGAGCTCCAATTCGGTCAGCGGAAAGCGCTTCTTGGTCGCTTCCTTCGCGAACCAGAGGGTGCTGTCAGTGTCGTCCCACTCTTCGTAAAAGCGGGCGGGCCCCTCCGGCATATCGAAACGGTCGCCGACCTTCAGATCGAGCTTGCTCATGGCGAGATTCCGGTCGGCCGCTTGCGCGATCCGGTCGCCTGTTCGGGCCTGGTGACGGAACTGTCGCGGCAGACCCGGCGGCTCACGTCGACGGCGACGCGGCGCGTGCACATCATCGCGCGCAGGATCGCCGTGGCGCGGTCGAACGGGACGTCGGCGGCCTTTGCCACGATCTCCTCTGCCTTGCCGAGTGCAATCGCCGTCTCGACGTGGAATATCTCCTCGATCGCGAGCACGGCGGGCCGGAGAATGAGGGAGAATCTGTCCGCGCAGATGCTCTTGGCGTTCGAATAGATCGGATCGACTTCGATCTCCTCCTCTGCAATCACGAGCCGAAACCGCCACCCGAGGGCGGCGTAGACGGCTTCGGCACCGGCGAGCTTCTCGGCATAGTCCGCATCCTGCAACTCCTCTTCCGAGCGCTTCACCTCCACGATCTCCGTCGTGCCGTCGGCGTACTCGACGCGCACGTCGGGGAAGTAGATGAGCGGCCGCGGAGCGCGGCCGTTCATGATTTCCATGCGGTGCGGCTGGGCGAGAAAACGCGTGACGTTCGGATCGACCTCGCAGCATCTGAAAAAATGCCGCTCCGCGTAGGACTCCCAGGGCAGCGCTCGGCGGGATTTGCGGGAGGTCCAGCGACCGACCGCTTTAGAATGGGCAAATTCGACGAAGGTTCGGATCGGCCGCCACCCTGGCGCCTCCACGATCATGGCTTTCGCCGGTGCGAGGATTTCGGCGCGCGAAGAGGGCGTGAAGTTGTCGTTCATGACGCCCGTCCCCTCGCCTTCGTCGGACGGCGCAGCGCCCCGCCGCCTGCGCCGGCGAAGATCCGGCGGACCGCCGCATCGTCCAGATGGCGCGCTTTGCTCAGGGCGAGCGCGACTGCGAGCACGGCGTCCCGATGCCTTTCGACCAGCGCTGTGGTCTCTTTCTGGAGTTCCTGGAGCTGCGCCTCGACTGTCTGGCGCAGCTCGCCGTCGTAGCGCAGCTGTTCGAGAGCCTGGTCGGGCGAGGCGACGTAGAGGAGCGTGTCGCCCAGACCGGCGCTCAAATTCATCGCGGCCAGCTCCTGGGAAGCACGTGCGAGATCGGAATCGCTCCCGCCGCCGCTGCCGGCCGAAATGCCGTTCGGCAGCCAGGCTTCGGCTGCGCGGGCCGCCAGGTAGATCATGACCTTCTTCTTGAAGGTCTCTCGAGTGGGCACGGTATCGTGCATGCCCTGAATGAGCGTGCGGTTGGCATTGCCGACGACGGCTCCCACGACGACGTCGATTTTCCCGAAGCCGAGGACGATGGCCATGACCGCGTGGGCAGCTTCATGCACGCAGGCGCGCCAGATCTTCTCGGGAGCCTGCACCGCGGGCGGCAACAGCCTCGCCCGCAGATGGTCCACCGACAGCGCGACGCCCGCGTGCCGCGCCGCTTGCCGGGCTTCCCGGACGAGCATCATGATGTCCGCGCCAGTCCCTCCCTGCCCGATGGCGGCGATGTCGGAGAGATCGTAGTCCTGCAGTTGACCGTCGAGGTGGAAACGCAGCATGCGTTCCAGCCCGGCGGCGTCGGGGCGCGGGATGTGAACGATGCGCTCGAGTCGCCCGGCCCTGGCGAGCGCCGGGTCGACGCGAGTGATGTCGTTGGTCGCCGCGATGACGATGACGTTTCGTCTGGTCTCGGACGAGAGGACTCCATCCAGCCGGATGAGGGCGGCATCTAATACGGGAAACCAGAAGTCTTTTCCGCGACTATCGATGGTGTCGCGGCGCGGCAAAGACGAAAGCTCGTCCCAATAGAGCAAGGAGGGCGACGCCGCGAGCGCGAGGTCGAACGCGGCGTTCATCCGTTGAATCACATCATGGAGGTACCCGGAGCCTTCGAACCAGGCGGACACCGAGGTGTGAAAAATGGGCAAGTCACACGCAACGGCCAAGGATTTTGCGTAGGTATTTTTGCCTCCGCCGGCGTCGCTCGTGAGGATCAGACCGCGCGGCAATGCGTCCCAGGTCAGCTCGTTCCGCCTGAATGCGGCAATGTCGCGCGCCAGTCCGAGGCCCCAGGTTCTTGCCTCCCCGAACTCGGTCGCATGCTCGAGCTCCGGCACTCGTTCGCCGGCCACGACGCGGCGCTTCGCCGTTGACGCGGCGACGATGCGTTCGGCAACCTTTTGCGCGCCGGTACCCGGACGAAAACAGGCGACGAGTTCGTTGAGGGAAAGACCTGCGCCAAGGGCGGCGTCGTCGCCGCCCGGGACGCGACCGGCGAACCGGCGGATGGCGGTCCGCACGACTTGGCCGACCGCCGGCGCGAGGCGGATGGTGATATCGGCGGTCGCGGTCAGCGGCGACGGCAACCGGCCGGGGTCGCTGGTGATGCCCACTACGCAGAGGCCGTTGCTCAGCGCGCCCGCCACCCGGGTCGAACCGGCAGCCTTGTGGCTCGACCCGGACCCGTCGCGTTCGATCCGCCAACGGGGGCCGAACGTCGCGCCGAAATACGCAGCGGCAGGTTCCACCCATTCCGATTCCGGAACGCGGACGATCACTCCCACAGCCTGCGTGCGCCGGAGCGTGCGGCGAAGTTCGGGCGGTATCGACGCCTCGAAGGCCGCCGCCACAATTGCGGAGATGGCGCTGCGATCTCGGGGCGGCGCGACGGTCTCGTCATCCTCGTCGACCAGGTAGAAAGCTGCGTCGTTCAGACGATTTCCTGAACACGAAACGTCGAATTGCCGAACGAGTTCGTCCGGTCCGGACGCGATGCGATGGAACAGGGTTTTTCGTACTTTCCTTAGTTCTTTTTTCTTGCTCACGTGATCCTCGCTTTTTGGACAGAGGTTCCCGTTCGCCGGAAGGAGGTTTCCGGCGTCGGTATCGATCGATGGTTTGTGAATGGAGCTGGACAGCCGTGCGCTTGCGCTCCCTGAGCAGCCGTGGTCTGCTCAGGGCGCACTCTGTGGTGCACGCCTATCAGCGGGGGTGGCTGCTCGTTACAGCCATCTCCTCATCCACGCCATTCCGGGCGTTCGGTGCTGGTAGTTCTACGTCATGATCTACATCTGGCTTCTCCGTTGGTCGTCCGCGAACCAGCTGCAGTTTCTACCCCTCTTCCTTTATTGAAAAGGCGGCCGCGGCGATCGTAGGTTGCGGCGGGATTTTCGTCGCGGACCGGCCTCGATGTTTCTCTCGCCGCAACACATGAAATCGAATCCTAGCGTCCCGACGAAAGCAACCGCCTCGCGCTCGGCGTGCGGATTCGTCCGGCGCCCGCCACGAACTGTGGATTCCCTCTCGGAGCAAGCAAGGACTCGGCCCTCGCGGCAACAGCGGCGCGCGCTTTGATACGAGTCCTTGCATGAAGTCCCGGATTTCGGATTTTCGGCGCAGCCGGAGCGGGAGCCGTTCACGGGGATGTGAGGGCCCTTCGAGGCGGCTTGCGTCCAATCCTTCATGTGCGGAGCCTTCATCTGCGCGCCCTCACCACGCTGTCGGGTCCGAGCGGCCGCGACACGAGGTCCAGCTCGACTAGATCGTCGCAGCACATGGAGAGGGCCGACGGGCGCCGGATCCCGGTCCGCGTGGAGTCCTTCCAGCAACCGCCCGAGCTCCAGGGGACCGTCGTCGCGTAGCGCCTGCAGCACGCGCGTCCTAATCCCGATTAGGACTTGCCGCCCGCGATAGGTCCACACAAACGCGCAATTGCCGCGGCGCGGCTGAATTTGACTATCCTCCAGCGTGAGCGTGCGCGGCTGCAGGGCGAGTCCGCGCGGCGCCAGGCGGACCAAGCCCTCCTCCTCAAGGTCGCGCAACTGGCGCGCCGGCACGACATCGAGCAGATATCGTCCGTCGTGCTGGTGCAGGATCACGGCGTCGATCGCGACCTCGGCGCTCCCGACGGCCGCTTTCGCCTGGTAGCCGATCGGGCGCACCAGCGGATCGAGGCTCGCCTGCACGAAGGCTTCGTGCAGCGCGGGATGACGCGCACGAATGGCGCACGTCGTCTTCGCGGACGTGAAGAGATCGAACCGGCCTAGCAGCCGACTGTCGGACATCGGCTCGCCTCCTCAAATCTCGATGACGAAGTCGTTGCGGAAGAACGGATTCTCCCAGGTCTCGCCGGCGCGCTCTCCGTAGGGGCCATATCCTTTACTGTTCGAGACCACGAGGGTCTCGCCGACAACGACCTCCATCGTTTCGTGGGTGTGCGCGAAAATCCAAGCCTGGGCGGGACGCAGCGCGTCCTTGCTGTCGGCGGCCGGCTGCGGCCGCATCAGCTCCGTGAGGTCCGAGCGGAACGCCGCGCTCAACATGGTTTCGTCGCTGATCCTCTCGTTCGGCCGATGCGGCGCGATCCGGAAGCCGATCTCCGGCATCGGTGCGTGATGCGACACGACGACGAGTTTCTGGCCATCGCCCCGCGGCTTGCGCAACTCGCCTTCCAGGAAGGTCCGCGACGCCACATGTCTGGCGAGCGCGTCCTGCGGCAGGAAGCGCTGCTTGTAATTGTTCTTCCTGATGCGGCGATAATCGTTCATCCGGTCGCCGGCGACCGCCATGCCACGGCGCTGATCGCCGAACAGGTTGAAGTCCGTCCAGAGGCAGCACCCCGCGAAGACTGTGCCCCCGATCATGACGGCGCGATCCTGGAGCACGTGCACATTCGTACCGTCGGCGGCTCGCAGCGCCTTCTCCACGGTGATGTCGGCATCGACGCCCCAAAGTTCGTGGTTGCCGGGAACATAGATGGTCGGCCGGTCGACGCGCTCGGCGAGCCATTTGACCCCTCTTTCCATGCGCGTGATGAGATCGCCCGGAACGACCAGCACGTCGTGATCCGGACGGTCCGCAGGCGGCGGCAAATCCCAGCCGCGGGTAGTTTCCATGTGAAGATCGCCCATGATCCAGAGCCGCATGTCAGCGGTCCTTCCGGCTAGTTAGTCCCCCAGCCGTTCGCAGCCCAGCTCGCAAGTGGCCGCACTCCGCGCAAGGGCCAGGAAGGTCTCTTCGACCCGAGCACTCGCTTCGAGCGACAGAGCGCAATCCAGGTGAATGCTGCTCGAAACGGCCTTCTGAGTGGACGCGATCGAATTTCCCGCCGTCAAGCTGCCCCGTTATCAGGCTCGGTACGGCGCCTCGTTCGAGGCGATTGCGCCATGTGAACGCATCAGTTGCGAGGCCCGGCACGTTAGCAGCTGGATGAAAGACGACGGACAAGGCCTGCGCCGGCTTGATTCTCCTGCTCCGAACCGAACTCGGCATTTAAACCTCCACGATCGTGTGGCGACCAAGGGGAGCGTCGCGCAACCTGACGTGCACAAGATTTTCGCAGGCGAGAGCGCAAAGCGCAGCAACAATGTCGCAATCGGGACTAATTCGGCCCTCGAGTTCGAAGATGCGAAGCGGTCCGCCTTCGAGTGCGATCGAAAGTCTCAACCTGTCTGCGAGGGACACGCTTTCGCCGGCATGGGACCAGACTTTACGTGCGTTTGAAAACATGGGCTCGCACAACACGTCTCCCGCACTTCTCTCAAGTAACTGCAATCTATGGCGCTCAAGGACGAATCTGATGCGCGCATCGTCCTCCTCGTTGCGTTGACAGCTCACGTTATGGACTCGAAGGAGAAACGCGCCGGCTGCGCTTCGAAGCACCACACCTGCGAGCGAAAGGGGCGGACATTCTATGCGAGGACCACTGCGATATTGGATCTCGCGTACGGTCGTATCCAGCGAAGCCTGCTCCAGCGCGTGACGAACAAGAACATGTTGCACCGGTATAGGGCCGCGGCATTTGGGCGATCTGAACAGCGATGGCTGCGCGTCTCGGTGGGGAGTTGTCGGGAATTGGAGAAGCATGATCCAAATCCGGTAGATCGGCTAGGCTCGTCGCTCTTCGGCCGCTTCCAGGTCCTCTGGATCACGGGAACGCCTCGCGCCGAAATCCAATCCGTGCTGATGTTCGGTATACCGTACATACGAACTTGCGTCAAAGCGTTCCGCACATCCATTTCGCGCCTATCGGAAGTTTGCCCAACGCGTCGACGACTATCTTTCGACACCTCAGGGGTCGGAGCTCAGCAGTTCGGCAGGCTCGATTTTGAGCGCCGCCGCGATGCGCACGAGCGAGTCCAGCCTCGGATTGGCCTCGCCTCGCTCCAACTCAATCACCATTGCACGGCGGACACCCGCGCGCATCGCCAGGTCGGCCTGCGTCAGCTCGAGCGCGCGTCGACGGTCCTTGACTTGTCGCCCGAGAGCGGATCGGACCTGCTTCTGAATTTCGGCGAAGGACTCAGATCCAGCCACGGCTTCCCCGCAAATCCTTACCTTTTTCATGCAGCAGACGCGGTAAGGCAAGAAACGAAGAGAATCTCTGCCACGGCTCTCCCGCGAGCACCACAGCAAAATAAGAAATGTCCAAGGACTCGAGTGTCGGCTGCTCAGTTCAGGCACTCGCAGGGTCCGAGCTCTCCAAAGCTTATACGGATTTTCCGACTCTGGATACGGTAAGCTGCTGCGGACACCTCGCTCCTGCGGCCTCCTCGTGCGGTTCTGCGGCGGTGCTCTGCCGGTTCGTGCTCGCCGACGGAAAGGAAGGCATACGCGTTCTTTAGCGGACATCCGCCGTATCGAAAGTGCGAAGCGGCACGTCTTGCAGATCATGGAGCCGGGAAGCATGCTTGGGGACGAGCAGTGTTTGACGGAGGCCCCGCGTGACCGTGACCGCGTCGGTTCTATACAACCTCGTCGAGTGCCCGCAGCGTGTTGCCCTCGATGTCTTTGGCCCGCCCCCCCAGCGGGACGCGATCAGTCCCTTCATACGGATGCTGTGGGAACGAGGAGCCCTGTTCGAGCGGGAGACGGTCGCTAACTTGCGACAGCCGTTCGTCGATCTGTCGGACGTCCGCGAGCCGGATTGTCAACGGCTGACCCTCATCGCCATGGCGAACGGCGAGCAGCTGATCTACGGAGGGTCCATAAAAACAGGAGATTTGTTCGGCAAGCCCGACTTGTTGCGCAAGGAGCTCGATGGTTATGTACCGGGCGACATCAAATCAGGACGCGGCAAAGAAGGTGCTGACGACCGGCATGAGGGCAGACCAAAGCGGCACTACGGCGTCCAGCTGGCGCTCTATGTTGACATTCTCGAGCGCTTGGGGCTTTCCGCCGGTCGTCGCGCGTTCGTGTTGGACATCCGAGGCGACGAGGTCGCGTACGATTTTGTCGATCCGCCCGGTCGGGATCTTTGGCGGGACTATGAGAAAGCGCTCGTTCAGGCGCGATCGATACTTGTGAGAGAAACGGTGCCGAGGGCTGCTTACTCGAGCGCCTGCAAGCTTTGTCACTGGTACACCTTCTGCATCCGCGCACTCACTGCGGCGGACGACCTCACGCTGATCCCGTTTCTACGGCGATCCGACCGCGACATCATGAGCGATCGAATCCCTACCATCGCCTCCTTCGCTTCGATCAATCCCGAGGAGTTCATCAAGGGCCGGAGGAGCGCGTTTTCCGGGATCGGGGCGGACCGCTTCCGATCTCTGCAGGCGCGTGCCGTCATGCTGAAGGCTCCTTTCCCTCGGCCCTATTTGCGTCGGCCCATAAGTCTGGGATATTTCTCGACCGAGCTATTTTTCGATATCGAAGTCGATCCGCTGCGCGACGTCTGCTACCTGCACGGCTGTGTGGAGCGCAAGAATGGAGACAACGAAACTGAGCAATACGTCGCATTTTTCGCGGACCAGGCCACGCCGGCGGCGGAACGCCGCGCGTTTGCCGCTGCGCTAGGCTATTTTGCCGCCCGACCGGCTGCCGGAATCTTTTACTATTCCAAGTACGAACGCACGATCTACCGCAAACTCCAGCAAAAGTACCCCGACCTCTGCACGCCCGAGGACGTGGAGCGGCTGTTTGCCCCCGATCGCGCGGTCGATCTGTACGCAGACGTGGTGCTCAAAGCGACCGAGTGGCCGACGAGAGATCACTCCATCAAGACCCTCGCCAGGTTTCTGGGGTTCGCCTGGAGGGATGCGCATCCCTCAGGAGCTGCTTCGGTAGAGTGGGCCGATCGGTGGTGGCGCGAACAAACCCCCAGCATCATGCAACGAATACTCGACTACAACGAAGACGATTGCCGAGCCACTCGAGTTCTGCTGGACGGAATCAGACGCCTTGCGGCTTGAGCCGCCCAGGTTCGAGGCTCGGATCGCTACGCCACGCTCCTCTCGCGCGCCACCCGCCCGGACTGTCAATCGGCTTGCAACTTTGAATGACACTTCAACGGCAAGCGCGCGGAGTCCACCATCGCCCGCGTCGAGCGCGGGATCGCGGAGCTCGGGCGCAAGAAGGACTTCCTGATCGTGTACTACGGCTCCGACCGCGCAGGCGGCTGGCAGCGGCTCGACCGGCCGCTGCGCACGCTGACGACGCTCGACCGCTTCGGTCTCGTGCAGTGGATCGACGGACAAACCACCCTGCGCATGCTGCAGATTCCCGAGCTCAAGCGCGCGATGGGCCTAACACATCTGAAGGACGAGAACGGCGAAGGCGTGAAATTCCTGCTCGATCACGGCACTCGCAGGGACAAGGTAAAGGTCATCGGAAACGGCGTCTGCGCGCCCGTCATGCGTGCGGTCGTGGGCTCCCTGCTCGGCGGGAGCAGCCACGATGTCATGGCCGAAGACCTGGTCTCTCCCAAGTCCACGCGCACCTCGCGATGCCTTTCCCGCGCCCTGACCGAAAAGGAAAAGGCGCTCGCGGCACTCCAATCCGGAAAGCAGGCAGCCCGCGCGGCCAGCGCGGCGAGGTCGCTCGCGCTCTAGCAGGCGGCTCGTGTCGAACATCAGCTCCGGCGCTCGTCTCCCGAGCGGATGCGTCCCGATGAAGATGTCGCCCCGACTTCAGGATGCCACCGATGTCCGCCGGCCGAACATTCAGCCTCAACGTGTCATTCGGCCTGCAATATTTGAACGCCGATTGACAAGCATCTCCAGAAGGCGGTCGCGAGACGGCCCTACTGGCGCTCATGTGCTAATTGTTCGGCAAGTCCGTTATATTCTTCCGTCAGATCCTTGAGCTTTTCAGCGAATTGCGGGTGAGCCGCCCCTTCAGCTAGTTGACGCAACCACACGGCCCTCTTGCGCGACCTTTCCGTGTCAAGGTCGATAGGGACTTTCAGATGCATTTGCTTTACCCCCGTGCTCACAGAAAAGCCGCCCCGAAGAGCGGCCTTTCCATCCTTGGACGTAATTGTGTGCGGCGTTCGAGCGCCGTCTTTGGCAGACGTCGAAGCATACTCCCACTCCTCGGGCGATTACCATCGTGCAGCGCACCAAACCCTTCGTGCTGCCGCACATCCACCGGCAGTGTTGCGCTAGGTCGCCGAGACGCCGCGCTTCCCTAGCCTGATCACCGAATGAGCCTACGAATGTGCCAAGCCGCGGTCGCGGCATAAACAAGTAGAGCAATGCAGATGCCACCTGCCAGTTGAGGTTCTGACTTTGAGCCACTTGACCGAACCTTCCTCGCCCGAACGGAGGTCTTCATAGTCAGGATTTTCCTGACGGGCGACAAGCGATCTCCCGACTGCCTGGCGAGCTGCCAATCACTACGTTCCGTTTGGCCCGAAGTGTCGTTCGTGGAGACTCCCGTGAGAAACGTATTTTTTGAGGGCGCCCCGACCGGCAACTTTTTGCGCAGTATCAGAAACTACCCCGCCGTAGAGCCGAGAAAACTCGCGTGTAGATGCCGGCAAGGCTCGGGCTGCAGGCCTGGGCCTTACCTGCGTACACACAACTGCCTGCTTATGTCCGCATGTGCAATTTGCTTGATCGACAACTTCACTCTACCTGCGACGTCGACGCCGCACGTTGTTGAACCACGCGCTCCTCACAGGAGCAGCTCGGTAGGAGCCATCTGAATGTACGGCAGCCTGCTGCTACTCGTCATGCTTATCGCTCTCTCCGCCTTCGGCCTCGTGGCCTTGGAGGTCGCGGCGCGTCGATCGCCTGGCGGCAAACCTCAAACGACCAGGCCGAAGCGGCCTGTGAGATAATCCACTTCTCTCGCTAGATCTGCTGGAGATTGCTCGTCAAGCAGCCGTGCAACGGCGGCGACTGCGGCGGTCTGTCCTTTATCGGCAGATGCGCACCCGGTTGGCAATACGCCCTCCGCGGCAGCAGCGTTGACCATGGTCCGTACCGTACGCACTTTGATGGTGAGCTTCCATGGCCATGCGCATACTTGCGGGACTCCCGCCACCATTCTAAAATCTTTTCTAGATTAACTAGTCCAGCAAGTCGGACTTGTGCGATGCGTCTGCGTCAGGAATCCTGACCCGCTGCTCGACACCTCTGCATGCGACGGGACCGTTCTGACGCTATATGAGCCGCGCATGTCAGGCCGTGGATGCGACCATTGACCAACTTGCCCTCTGACGATGGGGTCGGTCTGCTTCCCGCGTCACGGGAGGAAGCGGACATGAACATCTGGACCGGAGTTGCGATGTTGGCAATCGCAGCAGTGCTCATCTTCATCGGTCGCCCCAACAAGGCTGGCGAGCATCCAAAATTCTTGCGCTTCGAAGCGGCGTTGGTGCTCTACCCGCCCATCATTTTGAGTTTCATCGGACTCGGCGCGGCGGCGCTCATTTCGAGCCTGCTGACCAGGTAACGACGCCAATATCGCGGCTCACAAGATCAGGCTGTTGCTGCGGGAACTTGCGAGTAGAGCTTGCCGAAACGGCCTCGGCCGATGCGGCACATTGCTAAGCTTCTTGCTTGTCCGGCTTGAGCAATGCCCCTGCGGCGAACGATTTTGGAACGCCAAGTAGTTGCTAGGGCCTTACTTGCTCGGTGCTGAGAGACGAGCCGGCGAGTGATCACTTGATCTGCCCGTCCCATTCCGAGGCGAAGTCCGTGGGCCACTCGTTGCATACACGTACAGGGCCACGACAAACATCAGAACGGATACGACGGTGACAATCCAGCCGACGGGGCCGTTCGCGCGGGAGCCCCACAAGTTTGATCTGCTACCGTTTGGTTGAGGCATTTTATTCTCCCGAACCAACAATACTGGACCGCGGCCTTTCAGCACATGAGGCTTCTTAGCGCAGTTCGGTTCGGGCATGATCCCCACGAAATCCGGATTCGGAGGCTCGTTTTGCTGGTCGCACTCGTAGTCGTTTTCGTTGTGGTTTATGCCGCTATAGCGCTTGAGCACCCGATCCAAATAGAGAAATCAGCTTCTGCCCTTTTTGGCGCCGGCCTGCTCTGGACGATGTATGCCGTGGGGGCAGCCGACCACGAAGCTATCGCCGATCAGCTCCGCGAGACCATCAGTTCGACGGCAGGGATCATATTTTTCCTGATGGGCGCTATGACCATTGTCGAGGTCATAGACGCCCACGACGGCTTCGAGATCATCACCTCGCAGATCAACACAAAGAAGTTGACGACCCTGCTGTGGCTCATCTGCGCCGTAACGTTCTTTCTGAGCGCAGCGTTGGATAATCTCACCACCACGATCGTCATGGTCTCGTTAATCAGGAAGCTGCTGGACAAGAAGAGTGATCGGTTGTTGTTCGTCGCTATGATCGTGATCGCTGCGAACGCAGGCGGCGCATGGTCCCCCATTGGGGACGTCACCACGACCATGCTGTGGATCGGCGGCCAGATCACCGCTCTCGCCATAGTCAAGACGCTATTCCTCGCCTCCGTAACAAACATGCTGATCCCGCTGCTCATCGTGAATTACCAGCTGCGCGGGCGAACTTTCGCGACTCCCAAGCTGGAGGGCAGCGTCGACGCTTTCACGCCGGCCTTTGAACGAAACGTCATGTTCACTCTCGGTGTTGCCATCCTCATCCTGGTGCCAGCGTTCAAAACTGTTACCCACCTGCCGCCTTTCATGGGCATCCTCTTCGGCTTGGGAACATTGTGGCTCGTCGGAGAGATCATTCATCGCCAGAAGCAGCCGCAGGAGAGGAGGCGGTTGACCGTGGCGCACGCTCTCACCCAGATCGACCTCAGCTCAATCGTCTTCTTCTTGGGCATTCTGCTGGCTGTTGCCACGCTGGAGCACACCCATATTCTCGCCGCCCTTGCAGCCTGGCTGGATCAAAGCATCGGCCGCACCGACGCAATCGTGCTTGCGTTGGGGCTGCTCAGCGCGATCGTCGACAACGTTCCCTTGGTCGCAGCGTCGATGGGGATGTATGGAATGAGCCAGTATCCACCGGACAGCTTCCTTTGGGAATTTATCGCCTACTGCGCCGGAACGGGCGGATCGATACTGATCATCGGCTCCGCTGCTGGAGTTGCCGCGATGGGAATCGAGAAGATCCAGTTCATCTGGTACATGCGAAACATTAGCGTACTCGCGCTCCTCGGATACTTCGCCGGAGCGGCGGTCTACATTCTGCAGTTCCAATACTTTCACTGAACGCACGGCGCGCGCGTCGAGGCAGTTTGAATGGACCCGCTTGCTCTTCAGAGCCAACGCTCCCCTGTGGCCCTGCGCTGCGGCATACGCGTCGCGCGTGCCTATCCTTGCCCGACAATCCACGCAACGCCCTTGATCCAGGCGGGGACCTACGTTCCCTGTTCTTTTCAGTGTGTCGTTCCAGGGATGCATCCCCTCGGCAGAGCGGCGCCGCCCCGTCCGCACCAGCGCGGCATGAAGGACGGAGCACCGCTCAATTTGTACCCCCAACAAGCAGAAGCGCGGAAACGAACATGACCGACGAGCGACGGTTCGACATTTTATCTCCGGAGTTCCACGCCAACCCTTTTGCGACACTCGACCGCATGCGGACCGAAGGCTCGGTGGTGCGCTTGAGATTGCCGATCGTCGGCCGCACTTGGCTCGCGACAAGTCATGAGAGCTGCGCGGAACTGTTGAAAAACAGCCAGGACTTCGCGCGCGATCCCGCAAACGCCGGAAGCAGGACGCAGGAGCGGATATTGAAAGTTCTTCCGAGGACGCTCGGCCTCCTTGCGTCGAACATGCTCGGCCACGACGATCCGGAGCACCGTCGCCTGCGTGCCCTCGTTGATGACGCCTTCCAGAGGCGAACGATTGCAGTCCTCAAGCCCACGATCGTTGAGATGGCTGATCGGCTGCTCGACAAGTTGGACGGCAAGCCCGAGGCCGATCTCATGACCGAGTTCTGCCGAGATCTGCCCCTTTCGGTAATCTGCGCGATGCTAGGGTTGCCGGAGAAGGATCACGACCGTTTCAAGAACTGGTTGGGCGGGCTGAAGGATACGGCGAATGTCTTTGCGGTGATACGCGCGATCCCCGGCGTGATCAGCGTTGTCCGGTACCTTCGGCGCGTTTCGAGACCCGGCGGCGGGGCCCGGCCCGAGGGCCTGATCGCTGCGCTGCGCGAGGTAGAAATCGAAGGCCAAACGCTCAGCGAGGACGAAATTGTCTCCATGATCTTCCTGCTCTTCGGTGCAGGGCAGGAAACCACCACGCATCTCATAGCGGGCGGTCTCTACGCGCTGCTCACCAACGCGGACCAGTCGAGCCGGTTGCGCCAAGACCCGGCCCTGATGCCGACATGCATCGAGGAATGTCTTCGTTACGTCTCTCCCGTGCAGATGACCAAGCCCCGTTTCGCGACCCGAGATCTGATCTGGCAAGGACGTCAGTTCCGGCGCGGCGAGATGTTCGCGGCATTTCTTGCTGCGGCGAACTGCGACCCCGCAAGGTTTGAGCAGCCCCACACGTTTGACATCACGCGCCACCCCAATCCGCACCTTTCTTTCGGCACCGGCGTGCACTTTTGCCTCGGCTTCCAGCTTGCGCGTGCAGAGGCATCGATAGGAATTCAGCGTATCTTGGATCGCTTTCCCGACTTGCGGCTTGCCAAGCGGCCCGAAGACATCAGGTGGCACAAGCGGCTTGGCATCCGCGCCTTGGCGCGATTGCCGGTTCGACTGACGGCCTAAGGGCCGGTCGCTGCTCCAGGACTCCGAAGACCTGGGGCATTGGCTGCTCAGCCCCTTCGCCGCCTCTCTCGATCACCGAAGGATGTTGCGGATATGCCAGGCCATGGTGGCGGCATAGACGAGTAGAGCAATGCAAATGCCAGCTGCCAGTTGAGGCGTTGAAAGAGACACTCTCGTCAGGAAGAAGACGATGCAAAACAGGACGACGACGCCCAGCAACGACGGCACATGTTTCATCTTGGTCACCAATCATTTCCGAGCAGCCGCAGCAATGCTGCCCTTGCCGAGCACGTCGGGGAAAATAGAACAGCCTGTCGATCATCTGCCCCGCGGCTCAGAAGTAACACCGGGATTGCGACGCCTGATCTCCGCTGCGCGAACCTCGACCGACATTTTGGTGCGGTCCAGCGTTTCGGCGATCGCCTCCCACGACGCCCCAGCGGCCCGCATCTCCAGGAGTGTAGCCTCCTCCCTGTCGGTCCAGGCCTTACGGCGCCGCACGGGCCTTTTCCATTTGTCGGTCCACCCTGCTTAGCTTCCCATGCGGGCCCCGGTCAGCCGCTCCGGCATCGGCCATCAGTGAGGCGACTGATGCCCGAATGATACGCATCAAATTTCCCCGCTGCGGGTCGAGACGAGCCGAATGGAAGAAGGGCCTTCCACATTGGCATTCGTGTAGGCCTGTGCGGCTGCGATCAGTTGCGTCACGGCCGACCTATCGTAGGCGGGATGCCTTGGATTGAGGTGCAGGTCCGTTTCCACGATCATCACCTGAGTGACCCCCGAGGACAATATCTCGACGGCGAACGACACGAACGACACATGCGGAGCTCTAAAGGGCATCGGTTAGACTTTCACAAACGTCGGGCGTTGCTGAAGCCCCAGCCGAGGCCGAGCATGGCCGCGAGAAGCGAGCCGAGGAGGACCCCCAATTTGGCGGCCGTCAACAATCCTTCATCCGCGAAGGCGAGCATGGAGATGAAGATGGACATCGTAAAACCGATGCCAGCCAGCAGCCCGACCAGCCAGACCCCGGTCCACGAAACTCCCGGAGCGAGCCGGCACCAGCCGAGTCGCACTGCCGCCCAGGTCGCGCCAACGACGCCGAGTGGTTTCCCGGCGACCAAAGCCAGCGCAGTGCCCAGCATCACCCACTGACCGCCGGCGGGCAGGTTGGTGTTCGTCAAGCCTACCCCGGCATTTGCCAGCGCGAAGATCGGCATGATGCCGTAAGCCACCCACGGATGCAGTGCCATCTGTACCCGCGAGACCGGCGGCAACATCTCCCGGTGAGCCACGCGAAGGTCTCGCAGCGGTTGCGCCAATCTGTGCGGATCCTTTTCCATGACCGCATCGCTGCTTCGCAACTGCTTCACAACGCGAGACACCATTTCCAGCGGTGGCTCCCGCAAAGGAATTGCGCGCGCCGGAGTCATCAGCCCAAGCACCACACCCGCAAGGGTAGGATGGATTCCGGCCGTCATGAACCCGATCCAAACCAAAGAACCGGGCAAGACGTACAAGAGCGCTGACCCGAACCCGATCCGCTGAAAGCACAGAACTGCGAGAACGCCGACCGACGCGATGACGAAGCCACCAAGCTGAATATCTGCGGTGTAGAACAGAGCAATGATCAGGACCGCAATGATGTCGTCGATGATCGCAAGAGCAAGGAGGAAGACCCGCAAATTGACCGGGATTCTTCGTCCAAGCAGGGCGAGAACTCCAACCGCGAACGCGATGTCCGTGGCCGTTGGCACCGCCCAGCCCTGCCCGCGATCCGGACCGGCGTTGAGGCTCAGATAGATCAGTGCCGGGAGGATCACGCCACCGGCCGCCGCGATCAGCGGCAGAATGGCCTGGTCCAACCTGCTCAGTGCGCCTTCGTGAATTTCGCGCCGGATCTCCATGCCAACGACGAGAAAGAAGACGGTCATCAGCACGTCGTTGACCCAGAAGTGCAACGAGCGTGAAAAGACGAGTTCCCCCAAACCGATGGTCGCGGGAAGATGCCAGAAATCCCGATAGTTATGAGCGACCGGAGAGTTCGCCCAGATCAGTGCAGCGGCGGCGGCAGCGAGCAGGACCGCACCGCTGACGGCCTCGACATGCAGGAACCGCTGAAGGGTGTTGAGGGCCTGTTCGGCCAGCCGCTGGGCTTTCGGCAGATCGTGAAACGGAGGATTGTGGTTCACGGGCGCAGGATCTCCGCGTGGCGGCCCGACCATCGCTCTTCCTGTCGCTGCCGATACAGCGAACACCCGAGCCCCATTATACGTCGCACGGGCGGCATTTCAACCTTCGACGACGGAACAGGGCCTGCCGGGAATGGGCGGTGGAGAGGATTAGTCGCAACGGCTGCATCATCCGTGCTCTTGGGTGGCACTCGTTCGCTCGAGCGCTTGACGGCACCTTACCGACGTACTGAAATCCCGCTCTGGTTGGTGTTGCGGGGTGGCGTGATGGAAGAGTTCTACAGAGGGTTTGCGCAGCGTGCCCGCGATCTGGCGGAGAAGGCGGATCACACGACGGCGACTACTCGATCTGAGCGAAGCGGTACGATGCCCAAAGCAAACGGAATCGCGAAACGGGGGCTGCCGGCGCCCCGAACCATTCCGCCTGCGGCAATCTTCTCCTCGGCCGGCGAAACATGACGAAGGACCGGGTGGACGAGACCAAATGCGAGGCTTGCAGCGGGACCGGATCCTTACCGGTGCGGCGGCCTGAGTCAGGCCGAAAATCTATCCGAGGCGGTGCTCGAAATGCGGTGGCAAAGGCTTTGTGCCAAGGCCGAAGTGATCGGGGCGGGACCTCTGTCGGCTGGGCTTCAGGCGGTGCTCGGCACGAAGCCTTTGTCCATCCAGACCCCGCCGCCGTTTTTACGTCGCGGCTCCCGCTGATCTGACACCACTCCGCTGTTGATCGGTCAATCGACTCTCGAAACTTGGGTTTGTGGGCCGGTTTGCAGACCCATAGGATGCTCGGCCGGCGCTAATCGCCTGGTTTCGAAACTCCAGCGGGCTAGAGTTCGGAAGGCTACACCCCTCTGGATTGGCGGCATCGGCGTTGCGCATAACTTCCATGGCTTTTGGCTCTCCGACTACGCAGCGGCCATGCTTGCGATTGGCAGATCAGGAGGTGCTTCTCTCATGTCTCGAGAGGCGCTATCTAGTTAGCAGGCCCGAAATCAGGCCCGCAGCGCCGAGTCCTATGAACGACAAAATAATTGGAGGATACAGAACCAGCGCTGGTTCAAAGCGCAGGAACTTCGGTTGCTCGCCGGTCCGATCGGGAAGCCCAATGAAGATCAAAATGCCTGCTACCGCAAGCATAGCAGCTCCGATCAGGATGTTCATATTCGCCTTCCTCCACATCAAGGAGCAAAAAGTCGCGAGCACGAGAGTGCGACCGAGCTGTTCGTTTTTGGAAAGAACCAACAGTACGCTTTGGTTACCGATTTTCTCGAAGACCGCCTTTTGAGAGATCCCGCTCAGATCGGCTTCAGGCCCTGACGGGCCTTAGTGGCCAGACCAAGAACCCGCTCGCGGGTGCGACTTCTCGCTGCGTCCACCAGCATCGCGCCTGCCCAGCGATAGACGTTATGCTCCTTCACCTGCTGTCGCATGAGCTTCATGCGCTCGGCTTGCTCCTCCGCTGGCATGGTAAGTGCAAGCTCGATCGCCGATGCCATTTCTTCGACGTCATAGGGATTGACAATGAGAGCTTCGGACAATTCTCGTGACGCCCCAGTGAAGCTCGATAAGATAAGGACCCCAGCGTTGTCTTCTCGCGAGCTAACGAACTCCTTTGCGACTAGGTTCATTCCGTCATGCAGGCTGCTGACGACGCAGGCATCGGCTCCTCTAAACAGCCGGAACACGTCTGACGGCTCGTAGTGCCGCGCGATCAAGTGCATCACGGGTTGGCGACCGTGGTGCCGCTCGTTTATTTCGGCAGCGAGCGCCTCCGCCTCAGCTTGTAACTTCGAGTACGAGCTGAGTTTGCTACGCGTCGGTGCTGCGACCTGGATCAAGGCAACCCTGTCCCTCCAGGCCGGATCTCGCAACAAAAGCGCATCGACCGCCCGCATGCGATCAAGGATGCCTTTGGTGTAGTCGAAGCGTTCAACACCGACAATCAGTCTCGTTCCTTCCGCCAACTCGAACTGCGAGATGATACCGGATCGGCATTCCGCGGGAGGTGGCAGCTTTTCCAGCTCCCTTGGCGGCCATTCGATCGAGATTGGATAGGCACGTATTCTGGTCTCATGCCCGCCGAGGCTGACCGTTTGTACTTCGCGATCAATCCTGCTTTCGACAAACCGATCGACACCCTCGATGAAGTTGTTGCAGTGAAACTGGGTGTGAAAACCAACGATTGTGCTACCGAGCATACCTGCGATGATTTCCGCCTTCCATGGGCAGATGCTGAACGTCTCGGCATTCGGCCATGGGATGTGCCAGAAGGTTATGATTGTTGCCTTCGGCAAGCGTTCGCGAATCATTCTCGGAGCGAGTGCGAAGTGATAGTCTTGGACCAGCACGACCGGATCCTCGGTGCGTGCCTCGGCAACGACCGCGTCGGCGAAGCGCTGATTGATCTGGCGATACATTTGCCAATCGCTGAACCTGAATGTGGGACGCACGAAGACGATGTGGCAGAGCGGCCAGAGCCCTTCATTGGCAAAACCGTAGTAATATCCGTCCTGCTCCTCTTCGGAAATCCAGATGCGCCGGAGCGTGTATGCCGGAGCTGCCTCGGGCACGCGGATTCTATCGTTCTCGTCGACCGTTTCCCGATCTGCGCTGCCGCTACCGTGTGCGATCCACGTGCCACCGCAGGCACGCATGATCGGCTCGAGTGCCGAGACCAAGCCACTCGCCGGCCTCTGCACCACAGGTCCATCTTCCGAACCGTTGTGAATGTATGGCTCCCGATTGGAAACGACGAGAACTTCGGCGCCCGGAAGCACGCTTTGCAGGACCTCTTGAAGCGATTTTGGCGTCCACTCGATCTGGCTTGTAACCGTAGCGTGTTCGGCATTGCGCAACAGCTTGTGAATTTCGCGATCAATAGACGAGCCTCCGAGCTGTATCGGCCCTCCCTGAGGGCCTCGACGCACCTCCTCAACCGCGCGTCGCAAGGCGTCCATCCAACCGCGCATCATGAGGACGGCAAATATGATCGTGCCGACGGTCAAGACCAGGACGACCCCGGCAAGAGCGGCAAGGAGATACGCCAGCACCTGACTGGAGCGCGCCGCTGCGAAGCTGAGGTCGGTCAGAATGACCAGGTAAGAGCGACCTCGGCTGCTCGTGACCGGAAACGCAGCAACAAGAATGCGCCGCCCGCCGCTGACTATGCTGGTGAAACTGTCGTTCTCAGACCTTGCAGCTGACTTTTCGCACGAGAAGTTCGCGGGCATCTCCGGCGTTGGCGCCACCAGCGTCCCTTCCGGGTCGCAAAAGCCTACTGCCAGGATTTTCTTATCAAGCGCCACTCTCTTGAAGAGGTCCGAAAGCCGGTCCCACGCATGGTCTTCTACATCACGGTTGAGCAGAGGCTGGATGGTGTTGAAGACCAGTTTGGATCTGGCTTCAACATCGCTTCGCGACCATTGCTGTACGATTCCTCCGGTGAACGGGGAGATGCCGAACGCCACCACCGCAGCCACCGCCAGGCCGAAAAAGCCATAGCGAAAGAAATCCCTATACGATATCGGCAGCACTCCGAGGTCACCCCGGTCGTCCGCAGACAACTAGTCGAGCCTTCGAGCGGGCGCAGCCATAGGGGCGACCCACCGACTGCGCCGATCTCGATGCGCAACATTGCGCAAACAATTGCCAGATCCCAGAACGGCGGCCCTTAGGTCGGACTGGCGAGTTGCTTGTGCGGCTCAAAACCGGTGTGCTCATTGTTGCAGGCGAGACAAATCGAGCGGGCCACTTGCGCTCCTCGGATTGCCAGTCGTTCATGCTGATGGGGCGTGCTTTCTTCGCAGGATAGGCAGTATGCCTGCGGAAACACATTGAGTGCCGTTCGACTCGATTTGCTCATCATGATGGCTGCCCCCCAAGCGCAATAGCGCGTATCGCCGCCCGCGAGCAAGCGGCGGCGGGGCGGCCCAACGGCCTTTGGTACGTAACTGTACCGTGTTTCGTTGCGCGGCAGCACTACGACGACTATTTCCGCAAAATGCTGCCTCGGCACGGTGACAAATCGCCAATCGTCGGCGCAAAGGCCAGCGGAGTAGACCCCTAGCGGTTCACTGCGCTGGGACCTCCCGCAAGTCAGGGACACGGATGCCGCATTCTATCGTTCCCTAGATACGTTCCTGACGGAGGGTCATACGAGCGATATCGCCGGGAGCAGTATGCATCCGCATTCGCCTGCGCCTGGCTGTTGGCAATCGCACCTCCGATGACCGCGCCAGCCGCCAGCCCGCCCAGCACTGCGGCGCCAGAGCCATAGTGATGCCTGTGCCTTCCGCCCCAGCGCTGGCCCCCGTGGCCGTGCCAGTGCCGGTACTGCACTTGCTGGACTTGAGCATCCTGTGTGATGGCTGTCGGCGAGATGGGAGCGGCAAGCACTGGGGTGCATGCGATCGACATCAACGCCGTTACGAGTATCATGGGCTTCGTAGCTATCATAAGATCCCTTCTGCTTCAACGAAGTGCAAACGGCGAGACGCGAGCCGCGTTCCGAGATTGATCCATGTGATCGATGGTCAAAACGTCGCAAGAGAGATGATGCAATGACCTGTTGTGCCGGTTCATCTCCACGGGTGGAATCGGTTGTAGGCTTGCGCACCGAACTGGTCTCGTAAGCCATCTTCCGCGAGCTTCACTTCCGCTTCTTCGGCAGCGCGTTCTTGCCGACGATAGAAAGCGCGATCAGGCTGAACGTGATCAGGCGCGGGATGAAGTAGACTGGTTCACTCGCATTCGTCACTTGCACCACTGCCAGGATAAACCTCGCAACGGCGTCAATCGCAAACGCCGCGGCAAAGAACAAAAAAAGTGTGTCGCCCGTCTTACGCCAAAACTTCAGGAAATATATGCTCGCCAGCAGCGATGCGAATGCCGTCGCACCTGAAAGAACGGGATCCAGATGGTCCATCACTCGGCCTCCCAAACCATGCCGATAAGCAGCACCGCCATGGCGAACAGGCCGATCGACAGCCGCACGGCGGAAAGGTCGATTTGAGGAAACACGATCTTATCGATCCATAGTGCAACATTTTCTAAAGTCAGACCCGCGAAGCAGACCGCGCTCCATAGGAGTAGCCTTGACCGATTACCGATGTACGCCCGAACGAGCAGCCAAGTACAAAAGCCGCTCGTGATCGCGCAAAGCGTGTAAATCACCGCAGCCATGACTAGTCCTTTCGAATCCTGAAAGCATCTGAAAATGCCTGGATACGGCGCGGGCTATTGTGGATAATATGTGTGATCGGGATCAGGTGCCGTGAATAGGCCTTCGCCAAGCTATCTACCACAGGCCGCAACTCGGGTCGGGGCGCGAACACATAGAGTCCCGCCTCATCGTCCAGGAATTCATCTCTCCTGAGGGACCTTAGAGCATCTGCCATCTCGATCTTGCCCGCGTAAAGGCGTGCAGCGAGAGACTCCACGTCCCAGCGCTCGCCAGGCCGCCTATGGAAGAACAACAACGCTTCAAGCTGCGCCACGGAATGTATGTAGCGGCGGACCAACTCCTTCACATCTTGCGGCAGTGCTTCATCAGACATCGTCGACCTCGCCAGCGAGACGCAAGCTGATCGATTCAAAACGGAAGTTCAAGGCTGCTTTCTTGTTACCGCAAACATAGGCCGGCCGGACGAAAGACGGCCGAAAAGGCGGCGTCATCTCAGATGACACCGCCGCCGATAAGCATGATCAGCTATCGGCCGAAGTCGGCTCAGTACTTGAATTCCGGCATCTTCTTCAGCTGATCCTTGTTTGCGTTCAGCACCACGTGGTCCGGATACCAATTGTCGCTTCGGTTGGCCGACGATGATGCGCTCCCCGTCGTGTTCATCGAACTGGCGCTGCCGGTTTTTCCAGCGCCATCGTTGGACGCTGTCTTCACCGGTTCTTTGGCGAATTTGAGCTGATCGAATCCCACGGCGACGTTGTGCTCGCCCATTCCAAGGAATCCTCCCACTCCGATCACCACGTTCGCAACTCGCCCGCTCGAATCCAGGATCAGATCGTTGATGTCGCCGATCTTCTCGTTGCTGTCGTTATAGACGTTCACACCGACGAGCTTCGATGCTCGCCATTCGCCGTCCTTGTGCATGGAAGCCGTCGCACCAGTTGTCGACTGCATGTTCGGCGCCGCGGTCGTCGCGTTGTTCTGGGGCGACTGCGCCATGGCCGGGGTGGCCAGCAACATCGCGGCTGTAAGAATGCAGAGAGGTGTCTTCATGACGATAACTCCTAGTGTTGTTGGATCATCGTCAACTCCCCTGACGATCGGAAGTTTCGTTTGACCGCATTCGAGGTGCGCTCCCGCGCGAGGTTTATCCCACTAGCTTGAGGCGGCTGCGCATCTTTTGCCGAAGCATTGCTCGTGTGACGGATGGGTTGCATATGATGAACTCGACCATGGCGACAATGTCGTCTCTGGTACGATTGCAGTAAGGGTTCTCGCGGGCGGCAAGAAGTCGTTGGGCCTCCTCCAACGCCGCCACCAGGACCTCGGTATCGGCTCGAATCTTGCCCTCTTGAGATGTCATTTTTCGACTCTACGTTCGCCAACGCGCTCCAATGACGTCTGAACACTGTTCGCTGCCGTACATTGAGCTCGACCGTCGCCGGGACTACTGTTTACGAATACGCAATGCGAAGGGGCGGCACCGTATAAGAGCGGTCGTGCGCCGAGAGAATGATGCTTTGGCAATCGCACGACATTGCCTTCAGTCTGGTTACATCCGTGACTACTATCCCTGCCCTGCGACATCTGATCACTCCTTCGCGCACCATATCCCCGAGCGCGACCGTAACTCCGGCGCGCCTGACCGCGAGAGCATTCGCTATGTAACTGTGCGTGAAAGGCACCTCGCGAGACCCGAGCCGGTCGCTGGCGACCAGCAGCCACCGCGCAAGGCGCTGGTGCAGCGTGTGCCTCGAGTTGCAGGCGGATAATTGCGAACTATGGATCAGGATCGCCTGCACATAGCCCAAAAGCAGCTTTTCAAGTTCGACCTCTCGCTTGATCAGAAAGATCAGCTGCTCGGACTGGATGCGTAACGCTTGACCCGGCACTCGTACGCTGCAGCGGTGCGGCGACACCTGCATGCCGAGGACCAGCGGCACACCGACAAAATCCTTCATCCCGAGCGTATGGATCTCTACGGGGAGGCAGTCGCCCGCACGTGTCGTGACGGAACATCCGCCCGACTCGATGAAGAAAGCGTAGCGAAGAAGAGTACCACGATCGTAGAGAACTTGCCCCTTGCTCAGGGGCACTGTCTCGCATCTTTCGAGCAAGCGACTCCGCGATGAGGCCGATAGCCGTGAGACGAGTTCGTTCCGGCTGGGACCGCAGAAGGGTTCGTCAGAGGGAGGCCGCTTCAGCTTGAACTCGCTCTCGATCAACAGCGGCGACGATGATGAGTGTTCCATGGCAAGCCCAATTCTAGACCGCAACAATGATTGTCTATACTATGGGATGGATCGAACAGTGCTGGGAGTCAGGGCGACCGTTAGCGCTGTCAGGAAAAACCTGACGTGAACCAGAAGCCTCGAGAAAGTGCCGAGACGTGGGTGTTGCGCTGTCTCATTTGATACCTACCCGCAAGGAGGCGCCTGCTTCGGCTGCCCGGCGCGCAGCGCGTCGCCCCCTGATCCTCGTCTTCATAGCAGCAGCGATGCCTCTGGCGCTTTTTGCGGGTTGGGTCGTTTTCCTGAATGCCCAGCAGCAGCGCAAGGATTCTCAGGCGGCCGCGGTGGAAACCCTCGATAGCGTCGTAAACCGGCTTGCCTCGGAGATCAGCCTCCAGCTCGAGATCGCCGAGACTGTCGCGGCTTCCGCCACGCTCGATAAGCCGGATCTCGATGCATTTTATCGAGAAGCGACGCGCGTCAACGAAGCGCGTCCTCTTTGGCAAACGATACAGCTAGTCGATCCCGACGGAAATCAGGTGCTGGACGTTAGCCGCCCGCTAGGAGATGGGATGCGCGCCACCGCCGACCGCGAGAATTTCGAACGGATCCTGAAGACGAGAAAGCCGGCGATTGGCGGAATAGGGCCACGCGGTCCTGTCACCGGCAAACGCGTGGTTGCCGTCAGGGCCCCCGTTGAGCGCGATGGACAATTAAAGTTTGTACTCACCGTGGCTTTGGTGCCCGATGCAATAAGCCAGATTTTGAAGAGCGCAGGAGCCCCGGCAGGCTGGGTTGGGTTCGTAGTCGATGCCAAGGGCAACATCGTCGCCCGCACCTTCGGTGAGCAATCCGAGCTCGGACAATCTGCCAGCGTCACAGTCCGCCAAGCGATCGCCTCTGCGCCAGAAGGAAGCTACATCAAAACAACACCTGCCGGCGACCAAGTCGACTCAATCTATAAGCTCATCCCCGGAACCAGCGGATGGTCAGTCCATTTTGGAATACCGACGCAGGAACTCAACGGTCCGGTCCAGCGCTCAGCCATTTTTCTTGCCGGGGGTGGAGTCCTGAGCTTCGTCCTTGCCCTCACTTTAGCCTGGTACACGATACGCGACATTTCGCTGCGCCGACGCGAGCAAGAGGCGCAGGCGGCAATGGCACTCAGCGCAAGTGAAGAGCGACGCAGGCTGACGATCGATGCCGCAGATCTCGGCGTATTCAGCTGTGACTTTGCGACCAGAGAGGCGGTTGTATCGCCCCGCGCACGAGAGATGCTCCAGATCGAAGGTTCGCGCTCCGAAGGGGATATGAGCCTACCGATTGATCGGATGCTGAGCAGCATTGACCCCGCCGACCAGCAGAACTTTGAGGCATCCTTGCTGAGTTGCCGTTCGGGAAACGTCGCGATCGCCGATTTCCGGATCGCTCCCCCTCACAGCCGGTGGCTGCGGGCCAGCGGACGGCTATCTCGGCTCGATGACAAGAACTTGGACGTTGTATATGGGGTCATTCTGGATATCGATGAGACCAAGCGAGCCGAGCTGGAACGACAGCAACTGCTTCGACGTCTTTCGGAGGCGGAAGAAAACGAACGTCGTCGAATCGCAAGAGAGCTCCACGATCAGATCGGCCAGACAGTAACAGGTCTCCTCCTCGGCCTGAAAAGCCTGGAGCCGTTTCTCGGCACGAGCCCCAGACGCAAGCTCGGATTGGAGAAGCTCAATTGGCTGCAAGGACTCGCAAGAGGGATCGGTCGCGATATCCATCAAATCGCCTCTGATCTGCGCCCGACTGCCCTTGATGACCTGGGCCTTTACAAGGCGCTGGAGGCATTCTGTGCGGAGATCCAGCGCCGGTTCGGGATCAGCGTTGATCTTCAGCCTCTGGGCAGAAAAGATCGTCTCGGCCAGGACGTCGAAATCGCGGTCTACCGCGCAGTTCAGGAGGCCGTAAACAACGTGGTCAAACACGCGCGAGCTCGAAATGTCAGCGTGGTAATCGACCGGCGCACAGCGGAGCTGAGGATCGTCGTCGAAGACGACGGGAACGGCTTCGACGTTCAGGAATTCTCGCAGGGCGAGAGCCGCCACGCAAAATTGGGCCTGTCCGTAATCGAGGAACGCCTCACGCTGCTGGGCGGATCTTTGGCGATTGAATCTGAACCCGCCCACGGCACTTCTCTCTTCATGAGAATACCGGTGCCAACAAAGGAGATCGGCTATGTGCCCGATCCGGATCACGTTGACTGACGATCATCCGCTTGTTCTGGCCGGAATGAAAGCGTTGCTCCAGGACGTGCAGGACATCGAGATCGTCGGGGAAGCAACGGATGGACAAACCGCCCTTGATATCATTCGCCAGGCGACGCCAGACATTGCCATCCTGGACATCTCACTCCCCGGCGTCAGTGGCCTTGAAGTCGCTCGCACCCTAGCGACACAGCTGCCTCAGGTTCGTCTGCTGGCGCTTACCGTGCACGAGGACCACGCCTACGTTCAGCCCATGCTGCAGGCGGGAGCTCGCGGCTATCTTCTGAAGCGCTCTGCGGCCGACGAGCTCGAGCGCGCAGTTCGCGCGATTGCCGGAGGTGGATTGTATCTGGATCCCGCAATAGCGGAGAAGGCACTTCCATCCACGCGGGGCGCACATCCGTCTTCCGGCGCTTCCGCAGCCAGCGAGCTGACACCGCGCGAGAGTGAGGTTCTCAGACTCATCGCACAAGGCTTCAGCAACAAGGAAATCGCCAATCAGCTAAACATCAGCATCAAGACCGTCGAAACCTACAAGGCCAGAGCAGTGGAAAAGCTCGGACTGTTCACGCGTGCCGACATAGTGCGCCACGGCGTGGCCCTTGGCTGGTTGGGCCATCCGGCAAAGAGTACCGATCAAGTCTGACCCGGAATTGAGCCAGGCGGCCGCACGGCGTGCGGACGTCAGGGATATCCCGACAAGCCACGCTCATCTCCTGACTGTCCGATGAGGCGCCGTGAACTATCCTCCGTGTAGCGGATGAGACAGCCGGAACCCGATTTCTTCCCGAACCTGCACTTCGCACCTGGAACGGATCAACTTGTTTGGAGGCAGACATGCGAAATGTACTTTTCCGCGGACGTGCCGGTCGCCAGCTTTTTGCGCAATATGAGAAATTGCCGAGGCTCGCAGCCAGGACAAACTCGCGGGTTGATGCCCGCATGGCGAGAACCGCGGAAATTGGCCTCGCGTGTGTATACCTCACCTGCCTTCTGTTCTCGGCGTATGCAATTGCTTGAACGGCAATCAGCGCGTTAAGCACCAGACATTGATCAGAATCGTCGAAGCGCGGACTCTCATCAGGCCGGAATTTTCGGTCGTGTCCCCGGTGGTGGTGTAGCTCGGTAGAGCAAAGCCGTCCGGACGCGCGCCTCCCATAGCGCCGTAGCGGGCGGGCGGCTTTGCGGTGGTCACCGGCAGTTCTCCGGTAGGATCGGGTTGCGACACGCCAACGCAACCGAGGAACCACCGATGACCGACGACATGTTGAACCTGCGCACGCTTGTAGAGAAGACCCCAGACGCCGATCTGCTGCGCGAGATGATCGGCTTTGCCGCCCAGCGTCTGATGGAGCTGGAAGTCGAAAGCCAGACCGGGGCGGCCTATGGCGAGAAGACTCCCGGGCGTCTGGCCCAGCGCAACGGCTACCGCGACCGGATCTGGGAGACTCGTGCCGGTGCGGTCGAGCTGCGTATCCCCAAGCTGCGCAAGGGCTCCTACTTCCCGGGCTTCCTCGAGCCACGGCGGATAGCCGAGAAGGCGCTCACGGCCGTGGTGCAGGAAGCCTACGTGCAGGGCGTATCGACCCGCTCGGTGGACGATCTGGTGCAGGCCATGGACATGACCGGGATCTCCAAGAGCCAGGTCAGCCGGCTGTGCGGCGAGATCGACGACAAAGTGAAGGCGTTCCTCGCCCGTCCGATCGAGGGCGACTGGCCGTATCTGTGGATCGACGCCACCTACGTGAAGGTGCGCCAGAATGGCCGCATCGTCTCAGTCGCGGTGATTGTCGCGGTCGGCGTCAACAGCGACGGCCGGCGCGAGGTTCTGGGCATGGATATTGGCCCCTCCGAGGCCGAGACGTTCTGGACGGCCTTCCTGCGCAAGCTCGCCCGCCGCGGCCTGCGCGGTGTCAAGCTGGTGGTGTCCGACGCCCACGAGGGCATCAAGGCCACCGTAGCCAAGGTGCTCAACGCCAGCTGGCAACGCTGCCGCGTCCACTTCATGCGCAACGCGCTGGCGCATGCCGGCAAGAGCGGCCGGCGGGTGGTCTCCGCCTTCATTGCCACAGCATTTGCCCAGGACGATGCCGAGGCCGCGCGAACCCAGTGGCGCAAGGTCGCCGACCAGCTCCGGCCAAAACTGCCGAAGCTTGCCGGCTTCCTGGACGAGGCCGAGACCGACGTGCTGGCCTATATGACGTTCCCGCTGCAGCACCGGACCAAGCTGCACTCCACCAACCCGATCGAGCGCCTCAACGGCGAGATCAAGCGGCGCACCGAGGTGGTCGGCATCTTCCCCAACGAGGATGCCATCGTTCGCCTCATCGGCGCGATCCTGCTCGAACAGAACGATGAATGGGCCGTCCAGCGCGCCCGTTACATGACACTGGAAACAATCGCGCCGTTGAGCGATGATCCGAGTGTCAGCCTCACGGCTATCGCCAGCTGACCAGCCCGGCTCTCGCCGGCGAACGCGGTGATCCACCGCCAGCTACACCACGCCACGGGACACGATCGAATTTTCGGCAGGAACTTTGTCTGATCATGAATACACTCCTTGCGCCCATCGTCCTCGGCACGTTGCTCATGGCTATCGGTGTCGCGGCGCGGAAGTCGCAGCTCGTCGCTTTTCCCGAGTTCTTACTCGTCAGCGGCCGATGTAAGCGCGGTGCCTCCCTCTGGACGCGTAGACTGACCGTACGCAACCCCCTCGCCTTAGGATCAAGGGTTCTCGTATCGAAGGCGAGGGCCGCCTGGACAGCGACCCTCGGGTTCGCAACTATCGGCAGACACGCACGTGCTTGACGATACGCCGGCCATGATAACCGCGCTTGACTATGGTCCGCACCGTGCAAACCCTCCGATGATGATTGTAATAGCGGACCTGCACCGTCTCGGATGTTGCCCCTGCGCCGACCGGAGGCGCCGTCATCGCACTGGCGGGAACCGCGAAATGAGTGCCCGCAAGCAAAGCAGCGGCGGCGAGACCATAGGCGAATTTCTTCATATTTTTTCCTTGCGTATGCCCCGCTTCGCACTTTCACGTCTGTTCAATGAACGCGGAGTGAACGACGGCGTCGATAATTGTTGTCGCGATCTTTGGCCGCAGGAGCATCAGTACAAAGCTGACAAGCAATAGATCCTCTTCAAAGCTCGAAGAGCGGCAAATCCCGCAGAGAGAGGTAACTGGGAGTTCAGAAGCACCTGGCTTCGCTTGCATGGGTCGCAAGAATGGGCGGAGGCCGCTTTTTGGTTGTTGCCATCCCAGAAGTCGCTATTTTGAATCTGACTGCCTCGATAGATTAAGCAGCGGCCTATAGCGGGCGGAGCAAACGCACTCACCAGAACAACGGAACTTGCCGTGCTTTCGCTGATGGATATTGCCGCCGTTCTGCTTACGCTGTCAGCCGTCTTCGGCTGGCTCAATCACAAATTTCTGCCACTGTCCCGCAGCGTAGGACTTCTCGTGATGAGCGTCCTGACGTCATTGCTCCTGATCGGCTTGGATGCGGCAATTCCCAACATTCAGCTGCTCGACCAGCTTGCCAGTGGGCTCCGGCAGATCGACTTTGCCGAAGTCGTAGTGAATGGGATGCTTGCATTTCTTCTGTTCGCTGGCGCCCTGCACGTGGATCTGGAGACACTCAGGAGCCGCGCATTTCCGGTGCTTCTTCTGGCCGTGTTCGGCACGCTGATCTCTACGGCGCTCGTCGGTCTAATCTTTTGGCTGATCTGCGGCCTTATGAACTTACCTGTGCCGCTCGCCTGGGCGTTCGTCTTCGGAGCCTTGATAAGCCCGACGGATCCAGTGGCCGTTCTCACCACACTTCGCAACACGAATGTGCCGAAAGAGCTACAGATCGAGGCCGAAGGCGAAGCGTTGTTCAACGACGGCGTCGGAATTGTCCTGTTCACGATTCTGCTTCGTTTCGCGAGCTCGGGCGATGGTGCGCATGTTTCGATTGCCGATGTCGCGCAGTTACTGGTTCGCGAAGCTGGTGGCGGGATCGTGCTCGGCTTATTGAGCGGCTATATCGCGTATCGCGCGATGCGGCTCATTGACGATTATGCAATCGAGGTGCTGATCTCCCTCGCGCTCGTCACTGCGACCTATGCTCTCGCGCTTCATTTGCACGTTAGCGGGCCGCTTTCCATGGTCGCCGCAGGTCTTCTCATCGGCGACCGAGGACCGCGATATGCGATGAGCGAGCGGACAAAGGGGTATCTTTTCGCGCTCTGGACACTTATCGACGAAATTCTTAACTCTGTTCTTTTTCTGCTTATCGGGCTCGAGACCTTGATACTGCGATTTGATCTCCGCAGTCTCGTTCTGGCGGCGGCAACTGTGCCAATCGTCCTCTTGGCGCGGTTTGCCTCGGTTGCAGTACAGCCGTTTCTGTTCGGATGGACACGGCTGCTCTCGTTGCGCAACGCACCTTTCCTGACCTGGGCAGGCGTGCGTGGCGGCATTTCAGTTGCCCTAGCCTTGTCGCTGCCGGATAACTCGGCCAAGGCCGCCATACTCGCCTCAACCTATGCGGTCGTCCTGTTCAGCATCATCATCCAAAGCTCGACTCTGGGCTGGGTTGCAAGACGTACTGTAGGTCAATAGGTCAGCTCTCCTCGAGCCGACCTGGCTCCGCTCGGTCAATCCTCATAGCTGTCGATAACCGCATCTGCGATCACACGTTTGGTGACGACGCCGACGACATCGTTCACGCGCGGGCGTGAAGCAGTGCGGACAGCGATTGCAGCGCCGGCCCGATGGCGCTTCAACCTGGCGAACACCAAGCTCAAAAGATCCTGATCGCGGCAAACGACCATTCGTCGCTCGACGAAGTGCTCGACCACGAGCGTCGGATTCGATTGCGATTCCGCCCATAATCCGGAACGCGGCGGAATGAGCCCAACAATCCGGCCTTCTCGCTCGACAACGATCGCAAGCGCATCGTTGATATCTTCCGCAGCCATAGCCTGTTTTAGGGTTGTCCCCACCCTCGCGATAATAAAGCGCCTTTCCATGATGTCTTGGGCCTGCTTCACCAGGTAGAGGTTGATATGCCGTTCCTTCGGAATGCGGTGCCCACGGTGGCGCAGCTTGACGGTGTAGATCGTCTCATTGACAAGTGCGCGCCTGACGCCTGCCGCCAGCGCCACCGCAACGATCACCGGAACGATGATTGCGTAATCGCGCGTCATTTCGAAGACCATGACGATCGCCGTCATGACGCCGCCCGTCCCTGCGCCGACGATGGCCGCCATTCCGACGATCGCGGCCGAAGATGGCGTCAGCCCTGAATGAGGCAGAAAGGAATTGCTTGCAGCGGCAAAAGCGGCGCCCAGAGTGGCGCCAAGGTAAAGCGAGGGCGAGAAGATCCCGCCCGACGCTCCGCAGCCGAGACTAACCGTGGTCGCAACCAGTTTCAGCACAAACAGCAGCGCCAATAGCCCGGCCGCTACCATCTTGTGGTTCAGTATCTCCTGAATGACAGAGTAGCCCACACCATCGATGTAGGAGTGACCATAGGCATGGGTGAGGGCCACCATCATCAGGCCGATTGACGACATGCCAATGATGTTTTGAACATACTCGTTGCCAGACAGCTTTGGAAAGCCGTCTTCCATGAAGACGAGCAGACGGATGAACGCCCAAGCTGCCGCGCCCGACAACACGCCGAGCAGGATGAATGCAATGGCCTCCTGGATATTGAACGATGCAACCATGCTGAATTGAATGTCCGGAACCGTAAATGCCGGGTCCGGGCCGATCAGGATGCGCCCAATCGTGGTCGCAGCCCCCGTGGCCACGACGACAGGAAGGAATGTTCGATTCGAGACTTCCGGCAGAAGAATTTCCAGAGCAAACAGCACGCCGCCCAGCGGAGTATTGAAGGTTGCGGCAATACCGGCGCCGGCGCCCGCTGACAGCAGCGTGATCCTTTGTCGGGTCGAGAGTCCGATGAATTGAGCAAAGGCTGAGCCGAGCGCCGAGCCTATCTGGATAATAGGGCCCTCTCGTCCCACGGCGGCGCCGCTTCCGATCGATACTGCGGAAGCGAGCGCCTTTATCAAGGCCACTGTGCCGCGAATTTTGCCGCGCTTGTAGAAGATCGAGTCCATGACTTCGGGCACGCCATGACCCTTTGCCTCAGGAGCGAAGCGCCTGACGAGGAAGACGACGACGAGGCCGCCGATCACAGGTGCAAGTAGAATAAAGTCACCAAACGGGCTGGGCCCCTCACTGATGTTCGCGTTATAAACGACGCTTAGCGTGCCCTTATAGAACAAATTATGCACCAGGCCGATCAGAGCGCGGAAGGCGACGGCGCCAAGCCCGGTCATGACGCCAATTGCCAAGGCAAGCGCGCAAAGTACGAGAAGGCTGACTCTCCGCTCTTCAGCAAACGGATTAACGCCGCTGCCGATCAGGGATTTTCTTGGGCCGTAAGTCAGGACTGAGGGCATTTTGTCACAAGAGCGTAAAACATCACGATATGAACTCCTGGCTCCGGAAAGCGGTTCCTGCCGAGAGGCCAAGCGAGACTAGAGGCCAATCCGCACCGCAGCGTCCACCCCACTAGCGGACGCTCTCATCGGGCGCGCATCAATTCATGGTGTGCGGGTCACCGGTAATCAGGAAGCTCTAGCTCGTCGGCAATGTCTCGCCCGATTGCGAGCCTGGCCAACCCTGGTATCGAAAAGCTTCTGATCACGAGGTTGCGGAAGAGCATTCCTGAGCGTGTCCGCGGCGCCAGCGCCCCAGCAAAGCGCTCGGCGCCCCGCTGTTTTCGGTCTATATAGCTCCTGAGCAACGCCTCATATCTGGCAAACGCCTCCGGATATCGTCCGTCGGCCGCGGCGAGTTCGCCGGCCAGCACATAAGCTGA
This sequence comes from Bradyrhizobium sp. LB8.2, assembly GCF_040548035.1. Classification (NCBI taxonomy): domain Bacteria; kingdom Pseudomonadati; phylum Pseudomonadota; class Alphaproteobacteria; order Hyphomicrobiales; family Nitrobacteraceae; genus Bradyrhizobium; species Bradyrhizobium sp. LB8.2. The sequence continues at coordinate 147,489 of NZ_JBEPQV010000012.1, forward strand.
AGTCATTGCCAGCGCCGACCCCTGACCGGCCAGCAGCGAGACGCAACAGGCGGCATCGCCGATGAGTGCCACACGACCTCTTGACCAGTTCGGCATCCTGATCTGACTGACAGCGTCGAAGTAGAGTTCGCCGGTGCGCTCCAGTTCAGTAAGCATATGTTCGCACTCCCAGCCATCGCCGCCATAGACCTTTCGGAGGAGCGCCTTCTGCGAGCCCGGCGTTTCAGGCAAAATCGCGCTATCCGCCGCAAATACCAGGAGGAACAACGTACGATTGTCACGCAGCGTGAAGCGGCCGACCATGCGGCCCGGTTGGCCGTAGATCAGATACACATCCTCGTTGCGCGGCCGATAGCCGCGAGCTTCGAACGCCGCCACGACATACCCTAGATGCCGCTCGAACCGTGCCTGGGGTCCAAAGACCAGCTTGCGAACGGCCGAATGCAGGCCGTCCGCACCAATGAGAAGATCGCACCTGCGCCTGCCGCCGTGCTTCAGCTGGACTTCGACGCAATCTGCTTTTTCTTCGACGAGAATGATCTCGTCGCCGAAAATGCTTTCAGCGCAGCCGTTAGATCGTTCGAACAGCAGGCGCGAGAGGTGGCTGCGTTGAACGGTGGCGTATCGTCCGTTCGTCAATTCCGCGAAAACGCGCGTGCCGAAGCCGGCTAGTCGATGGCCGGCCTCGTCTACAATCCGCAATTCCTGAACGTGGTAGCCGTCGCGATTGATCTCCGGGAGCAATCCCATCCGTTCGGCGATGGTGTAGCCAAGCCCCCAGAAGTCGATGACATAGCCTCCTCCACGCAGAGCTGGAGCGTGCTCGACAAGCGTAGGCTCGAAGCCTGCTGCCCTCAGCCAGTAGGCAAGTGTGGGCCCAGCAATTCCAATGCCGGAGATTAGAACATTCTTCATGTCCTCGCCTCAGAGACGAACCACAATGTTAGCGCAGCGCCCCAGGTCGCTCTGGTGCTCCGACACTGCTCCCCTATTTGTCGTGCGACAAATTTCGCTCTGGTAGCTAGGACATTTAAGGCCGCGACGGAGTATTACCTTCAAGCTGAGCAAAGTACCGAAGGACAGTTCCGTCTGAACGCGCGGGTCGCTGGCTCTCGGTCGCGGTGCGATCGTTCCGTTCATGTTCCGAGTTGTCCCATCTGCGCCGGCGGACATCACCAACCTGAAGTTCCGGACCGTTTCGACAAAGGAGACGAATTGGAAGACAAGTTGACTGTTCATATCCGGCATATAGAGCGCACCCTCCGAGTAAGCGCGATGGGCCTATTTCTCGCCGTCTCGGTCTGGTTGCTTCGCGATATTTTATTACTCTCGTTCAGCGCCGTCGTCATCGCTTGCGTTTTGCGGGGTGCAAGCAACGCCGTCCAGCGGGCAACGCGCCTCGGTCCATACACCTCGTTACTCTCCGTCATCCTCGTGACTGGACTGGCACTCGGTGCGCTACTGTGGTGGCGCGGCAGCGCAATTTTCAACCAGGCCGACGAAATCAGTCAGCAACTGAGAATCCAACTGGAGCGGATATGGGGCGAACTGGAACATAGCTCGTGGGGCTCGATCTTGGCCCAACAGTTGCTGATCGCCGGAAAGTCTCTGCGCGCTGGCCTGACTGGCTACGTCCCAGGCGTCGTTGGCTCCGTTCTCGGCATCAGTGGCACTCTTGTCGTCACGGGGGCGACAGCAATATTCCTCGCCGCATCGCCTCAACTGTATCTCGAAGGCTCGCTTCGTCTGCTTCCAATGACATGGCGGCCTCGTGGCCGGGAAGTTGCCAGGGAGCTCGGTGCTACGCTCAGGCTCTGGTTTCTTGGACAATTCATCGACATGCTGATCGTGGGGCTGTTCCTCGGATTGGGCCTTCTGTCGATCGGTTCGCCCTTGGCACTTTCACTGGCCCTGCTGGCGGGTTTGCTGAACTTCGTGCCTTACATCGGGGCGCTTGCCGGCGCCGTGCCGGCGATCCTTGTGGCCTTGTCTCAGTCTCCTATTCTAGCCGCTTGGGTCGCTCTCTTGTTTTTGTCGATCCAGCTATTGGAGGGAAATGTAATCGCACCATGGATCCAGAAAAGGACGATTTCGCTACCGCCGGCACTTACGATACTTTCCCAAACCGTGCTCGGGACTCTTTTCGGATTGATCGGGCTAATCGTTGCAACGCCTTTGATCGCGGTCCTGCTCGTTGCTGTCCGGATGATCTATGTTGAAGGGTTCTTGGAGCGCGAGAGTAAACAGTCCTCCCCAGAAACACATCGCTAAACGGTGCGGCGGCTATGCCGTTGGTACGGTGTCGTACACGCGCAAGTCTGGTCCGGCACTCGGCGCGACATAGTGTCCCGAACTCTTGACGCGAGAAACCAACATTGCAGGCTCAAGTTGAGACCGCGTTCTGAAATCACAGGAGCCACAGATGCGGAGACTCACACTTGCACTTTCTCTCACCGGCCTGATCGCAATTTCTCCTGTCAGCAGTACTCAGGCTGCACCTCTGACAGCGCTGTCTGCGGCCGCGGGCCCGACGGTGCACATCTCGGCGGTTCAGGATAATCTCACGCAGGTTCGCTGGCGCGGGGGCTGGGGGATCGGCGCAGGACTACTGGCAGGAGCGCTGATCGGCTCTGCCATTGCTGCCCCGTACTATGGGGAATATCCGCCGTACTATGGGTACAGATACCCATATGCGCGCTACGGTGGGTACTATCCAGCATACACCTATACACCTTACGGAAGTAGCTATGGCTGGGGACCGCAACCATACGCCTGGGGCCCGCGCCCCTGGCGCTATAGCTACGGCTGGTCCGCGCCGAGGCCGTGGGGATATACGGTCCGGCGTGCGCATCCCTGGCGTCATAGCTACGGCTGGGCGCCACGGCCCTACCGGCATCATCATGGCGTGATCCGTGCGCACCATCGGTGGTGACGCGCCGCGCTTGCAGCAAAGTGCCCGGCGCGTTCAGCAGGATCGTGCCGGGGAAGCTGCAGTCGCGGAATAGTTCTTGGAATGGGTTCGACCCGCCTACATGCGTTCTTTCACGCCGAGCTCTATCAGCCACCAATTCACTGGATAGCTCGTGAAAAATCCCGCGACCATCGCGATCTGCATCATGAACCAAAACTCTGGCATTGACGGCTCGAGCCTCACCCCGAGGACATTCCTAAAAATCGCGAACTGCGCGATTGCCATGAAACCGTACATACCGATTTGCCACGCAGTGAGCGAGGACTATCCCGTCTACAACTTCAAAGGTCAGTTCCGGTTGAACGTGACTTGGTAGCGGCACGATCGGCAGCTGTCGAATGCGACGACTCTCTTTCCATGAGTTTAGTCGTGGAATCTCGGACAAACCCCAGTTCCGAGATGAACTTCGAGAACCGGGTATATGCGACCTTCACCTGCTCGCGTTTTATGAATTCGGTATGCAGCGAGTTCGTGCTGCGCGACGGGTCCTCCGCGATCATTGCGCTGATTCGCTCCGCGTAGGGATCGAGCTTTCCGGCCGGAGCGACCTGGCCGGTCTTTTCGAATTCCTTGAACCATTTCGCGACCGTCGAATGATACACGCACATGCGCTTGCCGACATGGTGCGGCGTCAGACCGCTTTTCACGGCTTCGACCGCCAACAGCTTGTCCTTCTGCGGGACGCGGTGCATGCGACGAGGTTCGGTTACGGACTCGACCGGAGCTGGCGGCTGCCGTTGCAAGACGGCCTCGAATTGCGCGCGATCGTAGACCTTGCCTTGCGTTTTCTCGAGGGAGAATATTGGAAGCGCTCCGATCGATCTGAGCCAGCAGCTTCGTCTGGGCGTCGCGCACGAAACCCAGTTCCGTGATGGATTGCGAGAACCGCGTGTAGGCGACCTTTATGCCCCCGCGGTTCATGAACTCCAGGTCGAGTGCGAGCGTGCTGCGCGCCGGGTCCGCCTCGATCATGGAGACGATCGCGTCGGCGTACTGATCGAGCTTGCCGCTCTCCGCCGTGTCAAGATCAGCCCCCTCGGGTCGAAGCGCACGATCAGGGATAGGTGCGTAGCCGGGTGATCGTCTCAGGCAGCGATGCCATGAGCAGCACTACGCAGACGCACAGCAGCACGATATCCTTGAATAAGAACTCGCCGGCCAGATTCCAGGCCATCGGGTCCGTCGAAATGCTCCATTTGACGACGCCGGGAGTCGTGAAGAAGAACGACCAGGTCACCATGAAAGTAATGACTCCCATGAGGGACCCCAATGCCGACATCAAAGGACTGAATGCGCCGACAGCCAGCAAGATTGCGATGATGAATTCCGTCACGCCAAGGAAATAAGCTTCCCCCCTGAAACCGAACAGCGATAGCCAGGAAACGAACGGACTATGGCTTATGAACTGCTCTATGCCCTGAGCCGACTGCAAGGTGAACTTCTGCATGCCGAAGGATACGAAAATCACGACCATGACCCACCGCAGAATCGCCAAAAGTCGATAGGAGCCTGCTCCGGTTTCTGCAATATTGAAGGTTTTCTTCAGCTCTCGCATCTTGCCGCTCCTTTGTGGTCGATGCTGGCTGTACGTGGGCGTGGGTTCAATCGTTACGGACGCTGCGAACCTTTCGGTTCACGATCCCGTGCACCGTTCAGTTGCACGAACACCAAGTAAACATTTGCTGCCGAGGCTCCCAGATTTCGCTCCATCGCAGACTTTCGGCTTACTCAGGTATTTCCAGCAACCTTGCGGCTTTTTTGTAGATCTTCGTTAGATCGTCGAGCATGTGAAGGACCTCTTTGAATTGCCCAAAGGAATAGTCCGGCCTTAGCTCGCTGATTCGTCGACGCTCTGCTCGAGCTTCGTCCAGCCGTCCGGCCGCCGCAAGCGTCAACGCCGAAACAGCGTGCGCATGAACATGATCTCCGGCATTCAGCCCGACAAGCTGGGCGCATTCGCCGGCCTCTTGCACTTTGCCGAGACGGAGCAACGCGAACGTCCGCACCCTAAAAGTTCCAAACATCATGGGATCGAACGGGCTGAGGCGGGCCGCGATATCGGCGGCACCTATCGCGCTCTCAGGGGGACCCGTCTGGCATTGCACGAATGCGAGAGAGTAGTGAGCGAACGCGTAGTTGGGACTCAAATCGATCGATCGATTGAGGCTGTCGACGGCTCCCACGTGGGCATACGCCAGCCATTTTGCGCGACCGACCGCGCAATGCGCCGCCGGGTCGTTAGGATCCGCCAAGAGCGCCTGCTCGGCAGTCTCCCATGCCAAAGCTATCTCGCGTTTCGATTCCAGCACATTCAGATGGAAAGCGTTGTGAAAATGCGTGAACGACAGTCCCGCGTAGCTTCGCGAAAACATCGGATCGCGGGCGATCGCCATGCTGAAGAAGTGCTGGGCCTCGAGGTTACCATCGCTTGTGAAGCGAGACATGCTGGTAAGTCCTCGATGGTACGCCTGCCACGCATCGAGCGAAGCTGGCGGTGTGAGCAGCGCACGGTTTCGTTCGATAATATGGATCTCTGCATCGAGGCCCGTTATGATGCGCGCCGCGAGCAAAGGAGGCACGGCGTAGGAATCGCCGGCATCGCACCTGAACTCGTCGACCCAGAAAATGCGATCGCTTGTGGGGTCGATCAACTCCACCGAAACAACGTAGCTTTTCCCGTCCCGTCGCAAATGGCCGGTCGCCACGTATTGCGCATTCACCAGGGCGGCTGCCGTTCCTGGAGGCAAGCTGCGCAACGAAAAGGCCGTCCCCCGGGCAATAACGCTGAAGCTTCGCAATTTCGCTAAACCGAAGATGATGTCGCAGGTGATGCTGTCGGCGTCCGCGATGCCTTCCGGCGCCGCCGTGAAAGGCAGCAAAAGCAGAGTGGATTTTCCCACGTTCCTCGTTGGCGGCTTCGGGGGAACGTCGAAACGCGCGTTTTCAATCAAGCTTGCGACGGTAGGCCTCGAGCAGCTCCGCCGCGCTGCCGCGAAAGCGGTCTCGAGCGATCCTGGATCGATGGCTTCAGCGCGAAAACGCGCCAAGGACAACTCGATCTGGTGCTGAGCTTCCGTATGAAGACCGCGATGGAGCAGCGCGCGAACAAGTTCGAGGTGAGCCGCTTCGTCGAACGGCGCCAATTCGATGCATTCTCGCAAGAATTCGATGCGTTCGTCGCTCTCTGGCGGCAGGACCGAAGTGAGACGTTCGAGAAGCTGCTGGCGCATCTGACGGAAACGGTGCCGCTGGCCAGCAAGCCAGTTTTCGATCGAAGGAGCGCCGTCGACCGAGAGACCTTCGAGGAACTCTCCCTTGAACAACGCCAACAGCGACCGAAGCTCTCCGGGCGACGCCGTCGCCAAGGCCTTCTGCATCCTTAGTGTGACGGACTGGGCATCGACATCGAGCGAACCTGCGTCGATCCAAACCTGCTTGCGGTCGGCGACGATCCGCCTCTCCGTCGGCCTGTCCATGAGGGGGCGCAGCTTGGAAAGACACCAGCGCAACTCACCCCGCGGGTCGTCCGCGACATCCCAAAACAACTCGCACAGCTTCTCGCGGGTGACCGGGCGCGGCGACATTGCCAGATACGCAAGAAGAGCCCGGACTTTACGCGAGGGCGGCTGATCCAAGGGGACATCGTCGCGGATGACCTGGAGCGGTCCCAGCAACTGCACTCGATCCGTCGACTGATGCGCCATTTCCACGGTCGCTCCAACGCTCGCTCCAACGAGGACCGCTTACAGCGGGGAGTAGGACATCTTCTGGCTACCGTGCACTAACACATCGCAGCCGTGCCATGGAAGTTCAACGTGATCAATTACATGTCTCGTCAGCCGTTGGCCGGTGCTCGGACAAGTCGCGGATCCGCCTTGACCAAGGCGCCCAGGACGCGTGGCAATGGTGAATAGAGGGATAGCCTCTCCTGAGAGAATGAACGCCTTCTCCGACGGCGTATTCGCCGTGATCATCACGGTTCTGGTGCTGGAGCTCCATCCTCCGAGGAAGGCCAGCTTAGGAGCGCTCTTGGAACTTTGGCCGACCGCGATCAGCTACATTATCAGCTACCTGTTCATCGCGATCGTTTGGGTAAACCACCATCACCTTTTGAGGTTTCCCGATGCTGCGACGCAACGTTTGATATGGGGAAACTTTGCGCATCTGTTCGCCGTCTCGTTGATCCCATTCGCCACTGCATGGGTCGCGACCACTCGACTGAGCGCCGCCGCCGTAGCTTTCTATGCTGGTGATTTCTTCTTGGTCAACGCGACGTATCTGCTGCTGTGCCTTGAGGCCGTCGACCGATCTGCACCTCACAAAGTAGAGCGGAAAGTCCGATCGATGATGCGCATGCGCTCGCTTGCGACGCTGGCGGTGTTCGCCGCCGCAGGAATCGTAGCGCTTCGCTATCCGATCGTCGGCATGGCGCTGATCTGCCTTTGCCTGTTCGTTTACCTCAGTCCAGCGCGGATAATAGGAGCGTCTGATGACTCCGGTTAGATACAAGACAGTCGAAGTTAGCGGCATTACCATCTTCTATCGCGAAGCGCGAAATGCCGGTGCCCCGAAGCTGCTACTCTTGCACGGCTTTCCGACCGCAAGCCATATGTTCCGCGGCCTGCTTCCGCTCCTTGCCGAAAGATTTGACGTGATCGCGCCGGACCTTCCCGGCTTCGGTCAATCCGAGATGCCGGTGCGGGAGAAGTTTCTCTACACGTTCGAGAACATCGCTCGAGTAATCGAGCGCTTTACGGAGATCGTGGAGTACGATCGCTTCGCTCTCTACGTCTTCGATTACGGTGCGCCGACCGGCTTTCGGATGGCGGTCCGGCGCCCAGAACGCATCACGGCGATCGTCTCCCAAAACGGAAATGCCTACGAAGAGGGCCTCAGTGACGGGTGGGCTCCGATCAGGGCGTACTGGGAGAACGCCTCGCAAGCGAATCGGGAAGCGCTGCGCGCCTTTCTCACGCCCGAAACGACCGCTTGGCAATACACCAAAGGCGTTCCCGATCCCTCGATCGTGTCGCCGGACGGCCAGAATCTCGACAATTTTTACTTGGCACGTCCCGGAGCAGACGGAATTCAGCTCGACCTTCTCGGCGATTATAAGACCAATATTGCACTTTACCCCTCATTCCAACGATATTTCCGTACACATAAACCGCCATTCCTGGCGGTATGGGGCAAGAACGATCCGTTCTTCCTTGCGGCAGGCGCCGAAGCATTCAAGCGAGACATTCCGGGGGCAACGGTTCGGTTCTTCGATACCGGCCACTTCGCGCTGGAAACGCACTGCGCCGAAATCGCCCAGGCCATCAACGAATTCTTGGGTGATCCTGGGGGACGGCAAAAGATCCCTCACCGCCTCGAGCATTAGGAGAAACCTCATGGGATTATCCTGGCAACAAGGTCCGCTATCAACCGGCGCTGTCGGCCGCTTCATCGTGCCGGAGCCCTTGCCGAAGCGACTGCTTTACGTCGAGCGCTTGCGCCGCCGGATGCGGGTGCGTTTTGGCGGAACTTGGGTCGCTGACAGCGAAAACGTTGTTCTGCTGTTCGAGCCGGCTCGTTATCCGGTCGCGTACTTTCCCGAGAACGATATACCGCCTGGCGTTCTCGAGCGCGCCGAGCAGGTCACCAGGCATGCCGATCTCGGAACTACCTCCTGGTATAGCGTCCGCGCCGACGACGAGCACGTAGCGGCCCGCGGGGCGTGGCAGCACACCGATCTTCCGGCCCACGCCAGCGATCTGCGGGGGCGCATTGCCTTCGCATGGCGCGCGATGGATGCGTTCTACGAGGAGGACGAGCGGATCGTCGGTCACGCCGCCGATCCTTACCACCGCATCGACATTCGCCAGGCTTCGCGCAATCTTGTGGTTCGCTACGGAGACCGCCTGGTCGCCGACACCAGGCGGCCGCTTGTGCTCTATGAGTCGGGTTTCGCGCCGCGCTGGTACGTTCCGCGCGAAGACATCGACGAAGCGGCGCTTGCGCCGGTGAAGCTGCAGACCTTCTGTCCATACAAGGGACTGTGCAGCTACTTCTCCGTCGGCGAGGCGCGGCAGGCGGCGTGGTCGTATCCCGACCCGTACCCCGAAGTGCGCCGTATCTCCAACATGGTCTCGTTCGAGCCTGACGTCGTCACAGTCCAGTTGGACGGCGTTCAGCTTCGTCTCGAGCCCGGGCAATCGGTGGTACCGCACGGTCCCGACCGCAACCTCGATGTCGAAGAGTTCGCCCGCGCGTGAACCCGGCTGGCCAAGCCAAACCATCTGAAGCGGAGCTGGGCATGGCGCGACTGCTTTCGGTGAATGTCGGACTGCCGCGCGACATCGCGTGGAAGGGCCGCACGGTGCATACCGGCATCTGGAAGGACCCGGTGCCCGGTCGCTGCAAGGTCGGTCGTCTTAATCTCGCCGGCGACGGCCAGGGCGACCTCGACGGCCATGGGGGCGAGATGCGCGCCGTGTTCGTCTACCAGATCGAGTCCTATCGCCATTGGCAGGATAAGCTGCAGCGCTCCGACTTCGTCCACGGCCAATTCGGAGAAAATTTCACCGTCGAAGGCTTGCCGGATGATGCCGTGTGCATCGGTGACCGCTACCGCATCGGCAGCTCATTGTTCGAGGTAACGCAGCCGCGCGTGACATGTTATCGCGTGGGCGTCCGGCTCGGCGAGCCGCGCATGCCGGCCCTGCTGACGTCGAGCGGGCGGCCGGGCTTCTACTTCCGCGTCCTCGCGGAGGGCGAGGTCGGCGCCGGCGATGTGATCGTCAGGGTCGGAGAGGCGGACGAGCGCATGACCGTCGCCGAGATCAACGCGCTCCTCTACTCGTCCGAACATCCGCGCGAGCGCCTCGAGCGGGCTTTGAGAATCGGAGCGCTCTCGCTGGGATGGCGCTCGTCATTCGGAGCTCTTCTCAACGGGCAGGCCGCCAACGCAAGCGGCAATGCGGGGCTCGCGCCTGCATCCGCCGCCCACCCTGCTGCGTCTGGATTTCGCCCGCTCGCGATCACCGCGATCGAACAGGAATCCGCGGATGTGCTCTCGTTGACGATGCGCGATCCGGACGGCAAGAAGCTGCTTCCGGCTCTGCCCGGTCAGTATGTCGTTCTGCGGCTGCGGCCTGGGGGAGACCGTCCGCCGCTGCTGCGCAGCTACTCGCTGTCTGGCCCTCCGTCGAGCGAACAATGTCGCATCAGCATCAAGATTGAGCCGGACGGGGCCGCCGGCGCCTATCTCCGCGACCATGTCCGAGTCTATGATCTTATCGAGGTCAGTTCGCCGCGCGGAAGCTTCATCCTGCAATCAGGCGAACGACCCGTGGTGCTGCTCAGCGCCGGGATCGGCGCAACGCCGGTGCTTGCGATGCTATCTGCGCTGGCTGCGGCGCGTTCGCCGCGACAAATCCTGTGGCTGCATGCGGCGCGCGACGGGCGGCATCATCCCTTTGCCGCCGAGGTCCGCCTCCTGATGGGCGCGCTCTCGCACGGCCGCCTCCATGTCTGTTACAGCAGGCCGGGTGCATATGACAAGATTGGCGAGAATTTCGATGAGCCCGGCCACCTGTCACGATCGACGTTCGATGCAATCGGTATGCCGCGCGACGCGGACGTCTATATCTGCGGGCCCAATCGTTTCATGACCGACATGAAGGCGGGGCTCGCAGCTTATGGCGTGGCGCCGGAACGGCAGCATCTCGAGATTTTCAACGGTGGCGAGGCGCTCAATCCTGGCATCGTGGGCACCACGCCGCGCGCACCACATCCGCCAGCCGACGATGCCGCAACCGGTCCGCTGGTCTCGTTCGCACGCAGCGGCGTTGCCGCGCACTGGAACGCTTCGACCTATCAAAACATCCTAGAACTCGCCGAGGCATGCGACGTACCGGTGCGCTGGTCGTGCCGGACCGGCATTTGCCACAACTGCGAAAGTGGCCTGATATCAGGCGCGGCCGCCTATGAACCGCAGCCCCTCGACATGCCGCCAGAAGGCAACGTGCTGATCTGTTGCTCGCAGCCGACCGACGATGTCGTCATCGATCTTTGAAACGATGGATGCAAACGCAATGAAGGCAACCAACACAGCAATCAAATTCTCGGTCGAGGTAGTCGTACTGCCGGTGAGCGATGTCGATCGTGCGCTTCGGTTCTACGTTAACCAGGTCGGCTTCACTCTGGACGTTGATTATGCGCCGAATGACCTGTTCCGCGTGGTGCAGCTCACACCTCCGGGCTCCGGCTGTTCGATCCAGATCGGCAAAGGAACCACTGCCGCTCCTGCCGGATCCGTGCAGAACATCTATCTCGTCGTGAACGATGTCGAGGTCGCACGCAACCTACTGAGCGAGCGGGGCGTCGCCGTTGGGGAGATCAGACATAAGACTCCAATTGATGCATGGGACGGCAGTTTCGCGCCCGGACTCGATGCGGCTCGGAAGGATTACGCGAGCTTCTGCGAATTCTTCGACCCGGACGGCAATCATTGGCTGCTCCAGGAACGCGGTTACCGCAGCTCATAATTGACCCTTGAAGCACTGGCCTTTCCCGCGTCCCGCCGCGAAGCTTATGCAAGGATGACTTACTCCGGACAGCGCTCGGTTCTGGGTCTCAAGATCCAATATGACTTCAGGTTCACTATGCCGGTTGGAATCAAGCTGGTCGTATTCGCCGGAACAGACCTGTGCCAGGATCACGCGCAAACCCGATTACGGCGATGAAGTGAGAAAAACTGGTGTACGCCACATCGAGGCCGTGAGTCTCGTTGAAATCCTTCCAGAGCGCGTGCGTACTGCGCCCCGTATCTGCCTCGATCATGCCGATGATAACGTCGGCATAGGGATCGGGCTTGCCGGCGGGCTCGATCCGACCGGTCTTCTCGAAATGCTGGGCCCATTTTGTGATCGACTTGTGGGCGATGCCGAGGCGCTTGCCGACGTAGTACGCGGCGAGGCCGCTCCGCACCGCCTCGACCGCCTGCCGCTTCAAATCCGCAGAAACGCGCGCGCCGGCGCGGACCGGACGTTCCACTTCGTCGTGCCGGGGCGGCTGCACTGCGAGGGCCGCTTCGACCTGCGTGCGCGAATAGACGGAAACCCAACCGTCGCGGAGCGTGAATTCTGGCATGATGCCGATCGATCGCAACCAGGCGTTCCTTTCGCGCCCGTTTCCGAATACGGTGCGCGCTCATTTCCTGTCCGAATATCCAGCGCTTCGCCCCTGCCTCCACGTCCGCGCGCGTGAACATAGCGACCTCTCCCTTGCGCTTCGGCAGGATGCCGTCCCGTCCCATGGCCCAGACCACGGTCTCGTCGGTGCCGAGCATCTGGGCGGCCTGGTCGCGCGTAAGCCATGCTTCCTGGGCACCCGCCGTTGCCGGCCTAGCCGCTTGCTTCAGGAAGGCTTCGAGTTCCGACTGGTCGACGGAGACCGCGTGCCGCCAGTCGCGACCGAAGGGCGCCTCGGTTCGGATCTGCAAGGCGCCGGTCACGATGCCTTCGACGATGGCGGCCCAGGGCGCCACTCCGCCCAGCTCGCGGACCGCGGCGATGAGCTTGACGCGGCCCTCGCCGGCGGCGGGCGCTGCGCGCTCGCGGATGGCGATCAGAACGGCCTTGGCCGAGGATTCGCGGTAGTACCGCTTGCGCGGCAGCATCGCGGCGGCCGGCCCCTGGACGCGCTGGATCAGCTCGCGATCGGCGAGATCTTCGATCGCCGAAGCAGGCACCCGCAGCAGCGCCGTCACCATCCTGCCGGTCACGGCATCCTTGTAGACGGCCGCGAGCGGAGCGACGTCGGCGATCTTCATCAGCACGGGCGATTGTTCGGCATCGGCGCGGCGGGTTTCGACGGCTCCGCTTTCCGCCAGTCGGCCGAGCGCGTGCTTCCGGAGGCCCAGCTCGGCCGACAGCGCGTCCATGGTCAACCAGGCGCCGCCTTGGGCGTCGGCCAGGCGCGGGACGCTGCGGCGGACGAACCCATCGTCCCGGGTGCGTGCGAGATCGCGGGCGATGGCATCGTTGGCGAAGCGTCGAATGACGGGACTGAGGTGCCGGTCGAGCGGCATGGCAGCCAGCGGGCCGAGCTCCTTGTAGAGTCCGTGCGAAGAGGTCCTCTCGTCGGCGGAAACACGCATACGGGCGGCGAGCGCCGCAAATCCGTCTTCGCCCCCGATCAGCGCCCTTCCCGCAGCCTCCAGCATTTCCGCCGACAGCTCCGTGAAGTCCGGCGCCCGCAGCGGCCGGCCGGCGTCGGTCAATTTGGTACTGGCGCCGGGGCGGAGTGCGCTGGCCATGCACATGACTGCCTCGAACAATTCCCCGTTGGTGGCGCCGGCGAGCTCCTGCGGAACGAGAGCCATGGCTGCGCGCCGGCGCTGCGGGTCCGGGTGCAGCAGGGCGACGACGAAGCCGATCGCTTCCGGATCCCGGAATTCGATGATCGGCTGGGGATGGTCCCGCAGGTCGGTCGACGGGTAGCCGTCGCGGTCCGTGCAGTGGTCGCACTTGGTCGGACCGCGCATGGACGTCCAGCCGAAGCGGCGGCCGCAGACCGGACAGACTTCGACCAGCGGTTCTCTGGTGTCCGGATCGAATCCGAAGCACCGGATCTCCCACAGGGCGCGGTAGTACGGGTCGCCGGCGAGCGCCCGAGGCGAGAGCCGCCGGTATCGGGATTCCCAATACTGGGCCCGGATCGGCGTCCCGAAGAACTCGATCATGGCGGAGCTGCCGTGTTCGCGCCGGTACCAGCGGCGCCTCACCTCTTCAGGATCGAGCTTGAACAGGGCGGCTAGTCCGGCGACCGCCTCCTCCGTCAGCTTGGCCGCGTTCGGCGGCGCGTTCGGATCGGGATCGAGCCCCGCCATCCGCAAGGCCTGTCGCGAGTTCCGGATCATCGTGTTCTGCAGCGCGCGGTCCATGTAGCCGAGCAGGCCTTCGTCGATGCGCGGGACCGGCATTCTGGCGACGAAGGGGCGGACGACGGATGCCATCGTTCACGCCGCGGCCGGCTTCCACATCACGCGGACCGTCTCCAGCGTGGTCGGCCTGGGCTCGGAGACCCAGGGATCGTAGATCTCGATCGGCTCGCCGTTCTCGTCGACCTGTTCGCGTTTCCAAGCCCAGAACGACTCCTTGATGTCGTCCCAGGTGACGACGCGACGTTTGTCGCGCTGGGATATCCGCAGCGCGCCCATCAGGATCCGGCTGACCAGGCCGGCGATCCCTTGCGACATGTCGTAGACCATGGCGCGGCTGCGCACGTTATCGATGAGCCCGATCGGCTGCTCGATGATCCCCTCGCGCACCATCTGGCGTTCGATGCGTCCGACGAACTTGTAGAAATAATGGTAGTGGTCGGCTCGGCGCAGGTCGACCGGCTCCAGCGATACCCCTTCGATCTTGCGGTTGTTGAGCTCGGCGCTCATCTCGAAATACAACTCCGCATCCGAAGTGCCCATCAGTACGATGGCAAACAGCCCGTCGTTGACGAGGCTCTTGAAGTGCGAAGCGATGGTCGCGGCCCGTTCACGCTTGTTGACGCTTCCGAGCGGAGTGTGGCTCTCGTCGAGCGCCACGACGTAGGTGCCGGCCTCGCGGGCGACCTTGCGGATCGCCCGCGTCACGATATCCTGCTCATAGCGGTCGGCGAACTGCTTCTGGAGCACCTCTTTGGCTTGGGGATCCCCGAACGCTTCGAGAACGAGCGCTTGCAAACTCTTCATCGTGCGCGTGTTCGACCGGCACTTGACAATGAGTACGGGCGTCGTGCCCGGATAATCCTTCTTCAGCTTCTCGGCGACGCGCAGCATCGACGTCGTCTTGGTCGATCCGGAGGGTCCGATGATCGGCATGACCGGCAGTTCCGTGTAGGTGAAGGTCTGTCCGGGCGCGGCGTTGTCGTCGTCCGAAAGGCAATCGTCGGCCATCAACGCCCTGGTTTCCTCCACGAGCTCGCGGGTGTATCGTTCGATCGTGTCGAGCCGGCTGTTTTCGACCACCATCTTCTTCAGCCTGGCCCTGAGCTGCGCCTGGCTGACGAAGCTGTCGCGGTCATCCTGCTTCATGGTCGCTCACTCCTCGTCGAGGTACTTGTCGATGTCTTCCCGGCTGGCCCGCTGCTCGGATGCCGGTTCCTTCTTGCGGGATGGCTGCTCGGACGCGGCCGCCTTGCGGGCGCGCTCCTTGACGCGCGCGACGGCCTTTTCGGCGCGTTCCTCGGCCGCCGCTTCGGCCTTCTCGCGTATGGTCCGCTTCGCCTTCGCCTGGGCCTTCTTTCCGGCGCCGCGGCCTTTCGGCTGGAAATACTCGTCGGTCTCCCGTTCCAAAGCCGCGACCTGCTGCGGGATCAAGGTCGCGCGCGCCATGCCGCCCGGCGTCGAGGGCGCGGTCGCGAACACCACCTGCGACGCCTCGACCGCGAGCGGGGGGGACTTCACCTTCACCAATTGCTCGAAGGTCCCCAAGGACTGCGCAAGGCCCCGAATTGCATCCTTCGTTTCCCGCAGGGGCAGCAGCCCCGCCGTCTTCTCCCACTTCGCGCGCAGCTTGTTGCGTGCGACCCACTTCTCCTCGTCGGTCCTGAATCGGAAGCCGTTCTTCTTGGCGTATTCCCTGATCTGGTCGGCGTGCCAGAAGCTGATCGGGATCGGAAGCTCGCGGCGGGCGTCGCGCTGGGCTCCGTCGATCTTTACGCCGTAGCAGAATTTGCGGTCGCGGTTGGGCAGCGTTTCCCAGCGCGGGGGCTTGACGGCGTCGTTCCAGATGCGGACGCAGGATACGTCGAAAGGATCGTACCGGATCTTCGCCCAACAGCGCGCGCTGCCGACCGGCGATGAGACTGGTCCCGCCGGGCGGCGAGCGCGGACATCGGGCCGAGAATCCGGCTGACCACGTCCGCGTCGAGGAAGGTCTGATGACGGAATGTGACGCCCTTGCGCGTGAAACGGACTCTAGCTGTCCGTCCGAGCAGGGCGTCGAGGGAATGGACATCCGAGATGATGCGACGCGTCTTCAACTTCCGCTTCCACGCGGAGGCGGGCGACTCGCCGAGCGAGGAGTGCTCATCGAGATGGTACTCCTGGATGGTTTCGTGGATGAGTTCGTCGAGCATGCCGAGCGAAATCGTCGCCTCTTTGCGCGGCTCATGATCGACGAGACGCGCTTCGGTCGGCCCGAACGGCACGGCACCGGGAATCTTGTGGAATAATTTCTGGTTCAGCGTCTTGAAGAAGCGCTCCCCGATCGCCTTGTAGGTCGGGCGGTGTACCGGCGACCAGACCGGCTCGATGCCGATGTCACGCAGCGCGTCCTGGAAGCTGGGAGACTTGAATTCCCAGCCGCTGTCCACCAGGATCGTCTGCGGAAGACCCCATCCGTCCCACGCGTCCGGTTCATAGTCGATATCCGGAAATACGTGCTGTACGTAGTTCTTCGACCGGACGACGCGTTTCACGCACGTCATGACGTTGTAGATCGAAGGGTCCTCATACGTGACGACGTAGCCGAGAATGACGCGCGGGCAGGCATCGATTGCGATCGTCAGCGTCGGCCGGCGCAGCGGCAGTCCGGTGGCCGTGTCGAGCACGGTCCACGCGTCAGCGGTCGTGTGGTCGATGATGACGATCTCGAGCGGCGCGTCGGCGGTCGGGCTGTCCTTGATGCCACTGAATTTCAAAGTGGCCGCATGGACGGTGTATTTTCGCGCCCAGTTGTCGCGATTGATCGTCTTGTTGATGCGCCGGCGGATCGTCTCTGAACGGCGCGGGTATTTTTCGATCTCCCCTTCGCCGACATCCCTTCTGCGGGCGTTCTCCGCTGCGATCTTGTCGCGGAAAAAAGCGTATGCGTCGTCGTAGGTGCGGGCCCGCAGATCCCAGTAGAAGACGATCGTCTGACCGATCGCTTCTTCCACGAAGCGCTCGAACCGCTTGCGCGGTGTCTTGCCGCGGCGCGAACGGAAAAGCCGGAGCGGCCGGTTGCCAGGCTCGCCGCACAGAGTGATGGCATCGTAGAGGCGCCCCGGCGCTACGGGCCAGGAGAGATGACTCGGCTGCGTTCGTTTGGCGTCGACTATGAAGTTGCCGAGCCATTTCTTCCCTAATTTTGCGTCCGGCGTATTGTCCCAGCGGGGGACAAGCCACTGGAATGTCCGCGCGCGAACGGCGTCGGGCGAATGCTCCTCGTCCGGCCCGAACTCTGCGTTGTCATTGCACGACTGCGGTTTGCGGTCTTTGCCGCGGAAGACGTCGATACGCCGCGCGGTGCCGAGGTCGAGCATTTCGACCAACGCGGGTTCGGCAAGCGGGAAGCGTTTTTTCGTCGTTTCCTTCCAGAACCATAAAGTTCCGTCGTCCCACTCTTCATGGAATCGGTGGCGGCCATCCGGGAATTCGTAGATGTCGCCGACGTTGATATCGAGCGTGGTCATGGCTGGGCCCCCGACGACCGCTTGCGCGAACCGACCGCCTCCTCCGGCTTGCCGACGGGGCTGTCGTGGCGGATGCGGCGACGGGGATCGACGGCGACCCGACGGGTGCACATCATGGCACGCACGATCGCGGTGGCGCGATCGAGCGGAATGCGTGCCGCTTCCGCTACGATCTCCTCGGCCTTCCCGAGCGCGATCTCGCGTTCGACGTGGAATGCTTCCTCGATCGCGAGCACGGCCGGGCGAACGATCAGCGCGAACCGGTCCGCGCAGACCGCCTTGGCGTTTGGAAAAGACCGGGTCGATCTCGAACTCGTCCTCCGCGATCGCGACGCGGAATTTCCAGCCGAGCGCCCTGTACACGGCCTCGGCGCCGGCCAGTTTCTCGAGGTAGTCCGGATCCTCCAGCTCCTCCTCCGTCTTCTTCACCTCCACGATCTCGGTCGTGCCGTCGGCGTAGTCGACCCGGACGTCGGGAAAATAGATGAGCGGCCGCGGCGCGCCCGTCATCATCTCGAGTCTATGGGGCTGCGCGAGGAAGCGCGTGACTTTCGGGTCTACCTCGCAGCACCGGAACAGATGTCGCTCGGCATAGGATTCCCAAGGCAAAGCGCGCCGGCTCTTTCTCGACGTCCAGCGGCCGGTCGGTTTCGAGTGCGCGGCCTCGACAAAAGTCCGGATCGGCCTGAATCCTTCCGCTTGCACGATGACGGCTTTCGCGGGCGCGAGGATCTCGGCGCGCTGGCTGATATCGCTCATCGGCCCGCCCTCCCGATCTTTCCGGCCTTGCCCGCGGGCCTGGCGGAATCGAAAATCCGCTTGAGCTCGGCACCGCTCATATAGCGGGCGCTTTTCAGGGCCTGCGCGATGGCGATCACGGTGCCTAGATGCTCGGCGACGATAGCGTCGGCACGCTTCTGCAGCCGCCGCAGGTCTTCTTCCACTAGCCTGCGCAGATCCGGATCGCAGCGGGCCGCTTCCACGGCCTCCTGCGGGGTACCGTGAAAGAACATCTCGTCCGCGACGCAGTAGGACAGCCGCAACGCCGAGATGACCTTGGTAGCGAGCCCGACGTCCGACTGCTCGTCGCCGCCGGCGCCGATGGAGTAGTCACCGTAAAGCGCCATCTCCGCCGCCCGCCCGCCGAGCGTCATGGTGACGCCGTCCTCGAGGGTGCTGCGGGTAGCCAGGCAGCCTTCAGGAACCTCGATCAATGTCCGGTTCGACGGTCCGACGCGCGCCCCGATCGCGCAATGACGGACCCGCCCGTAGGAAAGCGCCAGTGCCAGCACCACGTGCCCGGTCTCATGCGCGAAGACACGGTCGTCGACCAAGGCTACCTTGTCGCCGAGGAGCGCCACCTTGAGGTCGTCGGCCTGAAGCGCCCGCCCGGCCCGGCGCGCGATGGCTCGTCCCTCACGGACCGTCGCCATGACTTCTGCCGCCGTGGAGCGACCGATCAGTTGGGCCACCTCGACGAGTTCGTTCTCGCCGACCTCGCCGTTCACCTGAAACTTCAGCATGGAAAGAATGCCGGAAGCATCCGCTGGCCCCAGCGTGACCATGCGTTCGAGCCGTCCCGGCCGCAGCAATGCGTCGTCCAGCGCAGCGGGCCGATTGGTCGCCGATATCACGATGACGCCGGTGCGGCTCGACGAACTCCCGCTATCCAGCCTCAGGAGCACCTCCGCCAAAATCGCCGACCAGAAGTCGGAATTGCGGGAGGCCGAGTTGCGGCTAGGGATAGCGTCGACCTCGTCGAGCATGAGGATCGCGACGCCGTGCGCGCGCGCAGCGGCCGCAGCGGAGTCGAACGTGTTGCGGACTGCACGGAGGCAATCGTCGAGGAACCCGGTTTTTCCGGCCAGAAACCACGCGGGGACGTTGGAGAAAATAATGGGGCAGTTGCAATGGCGGGCCAGGGAACGGGCCCAGACGCTCTTCCCCGTGCCGGGCGGGCCCGCCACGCAAATTCCATGAGGCACGTCTGACCAGGAGCATGCTTTTCGACGGTATGACTCGGTCGCCTCGCCGAGCTCTACGCTCCACGTCCGCAATGCGCCGTATTCGACGGCCTCGGCCAGAACAGGCAGCCGTTCATCCGGCTGGACCTTCAGCAGCCGCGAGGCATTGGCCAGGCGGGCGGCGATGCGCTGCGCTCCGGAGCCTGGCCGGAAGCACGCGATAAGAGCCGGATAGGCCAATCCCTCCCCGTCGCCGGCGCGAAGGCTGATCTGCCCGCCGGCGAACCTGTCGATTGCCCGGCGCAACACCTCCGTATCCGGCGGCGCTATCTCGATGGTGATATCAGCGGTCAGACGGAGCGCTTCCGGAGCGTCGGTCTCGTCGACGCAAACCGTAGCGACGCAACGGCCCTCGCTCAGGTAATCTGCCGCCTGAGCCGAGAGGTCGGGCCTGTAGGGCGTCCAACCTGAGGTGCTGCGGCCAATCATCACCCAGCGCGGGCCGAAAGCAGACCGGAACTCGCGCTGCACCGGCTCGATCCAGTCCGGGCCGGGCACCTGCACGACCACCGCGAGCGCCTGGACATGGCGCAGCTGTCGCCGGAGATTTCGCGGGATGGAGGCGTCCAGCACCGCGCCCATGATCGCCGTGGCGGCCGAAACGCGACGCTTCTGACTGTTCGGATCCGTCTGATGATCCTCCTCGTCCTCGTCATCCTCGACGAGCTCGAACGAGGGCGGCTCGGAAATCGCTCGGGTGCCGTACTTTGCGCGCAAGCGCGCGATGCCGCGCTGGAACTCAGCACGGGGATCGGGCAAGCGGACCAAAGGATCGACTTTCGTCGCGGAGGTCGTCGGCTTTTTGCTCATGTTCTCATCTCTCCCAACCGAAGTTCGGCGGCCCGCGGTGGCTGGAGACGGAGCTGCCCGGCCATCGGCAAGGCTCCGCCGGCCGCCGGAAAGCAGGGCTCGCCGGCGGGGGTATCGATCGATGGATTGTGAGGAGCGGGAGGTGGGCGCGCGCTTGCGTTCCCGGAGCAGAGGTGGTCTGCTCAGAGTCGCACTTTGCGGTGCGCGCCTACCAGAGAGAGTGCTCGCTCCTAACGGGCGCTCTCTCGCTCTCACTGTTCACCGCCGATGCGGGTATCCCCCGGGGCTGTTACGAGCTGCCGCCCCTTCGGAAGACTTTCCGCGTTTCGCGGGTAGGCTCTCTTTTTCTACATTCCTTTTTTCCTCAGAACCGCCTCAGCCGGTGGCGGGTAAACATGAACCGAGCTAAGTCTCGCGAAAAGGCCCGCCTGGTTCCGGAGTGACGATCGTAAGTTGAGGCGATCCGACCCGTCAGCCATGTCGGCGTTTTCCTCGACCGATGCTCTCCTAAAATCGAATCCTTTCGCATCGACGGCGCCGAACGGCTTCGCGAAGCCGGATCCGAATCTCGGGACGAGGCCGCGGCACTTGAGTTCGTCGAGTGTGCGCAAAGGAATCGCTCCGTGCGGATTCCGCTCCGCTCCCGCAGATTCCGAATCCTTTCTCGCGCATTCCGAGTCGCCGGCGGCGCCACAACCGGAATCGAGGATTCTCACATCGGCGTGAGCGGGCTCTCTCGGGCGTGCCAGATCCGATCCTTGGGCGCCGTTCGACGGAGAAGGATTGCTAAGGATGGATTCCCAAGCCGTTCCGGTCGTCATGTCCGCGCCCTCACCACGCTGCCGGGCCCCAGCCGCTGCGAGATCAGGTCCAACTCGATCAGGTCGTCGCAAGCTGGCCATGACCGTCGGCGCCGGATCTTGGTTCGCCTGCAATCCTTCGAGTAGGCGCCGCGCTAAGCTGCCGCGACGGCGAGCGAACGCGAAACATATCGAGTCGACGCACCTCTCCCAAAATGCTACATTTCTAGGCTTAAACTCCTGTTTCTGAGACGATTTCCGACTCCCAGGTCGCATCCCGCGATTGGATGACGAGAGCGCGTGCATGAATATTCAAACCAAGGCGGGCGGAGAGGATCCGCTTGTCGTAACGCAGTTTTACTACTCGCAGACGTTGCCGTATTTGATGTTCAAACATCACGCGGAAATTCGTCGGCGGCTCGTCGACGTTCCTCGCGAACTGCGACAACGCGAGTTGGCACCTCAACTCATCGCGCTGGGCGAAGCCGCAGGCGATCAGGCGTGGCTCGTCTTCCGCGCGTATCTGGACAAGGTTGAAGCGGAGATCGCAAAGCTCGTTCGAATTCATTCTCCTGGATTTTGGTTTCATCTCCATCGGCGTCGGCGCCCCATGCTCGCGGAGGCGCACGGGTTCAACAACGACGATGCCACCGTGATGTTGGTGCGCAGCATCGCCGAGCTCGCATACGCGAAGCACGGTGCGCTTAGCAAAACCGATGACCTTGGTCCTGTCCGCCGGACGCGATTACAGACCCTACTCGACGGCGCCTGGTATGAAGCCATGGCCGAAGCGTATGGAGGAAAATTGAAGGCGAAGAAGGCCTACCAGGCTTTGCGCGAAACAGACCAGATCGTGATGACCGACTTCCGCCGGTCCGACTTGATAGACGTGTTCGCCATCGAGGGGCTTTGCTACGAATACTGGCGGGCATCGGCCGCGATGCGATGCATCGGCAAGGGATCGATGATCAAGTGGGACCTTGCGCTAGGGTCGCACCGCTACAAGGATAGCGTCGTCAACCCTCTCACGTTCGAGCTTCACGACGCGAGGAACGCTGAAACCTTTGGCTTTCATACGCGGCTTGGCACCTGGCTCGACGAAGAAAATGCCGGCGAGACTGAAGCCGAAGGTGGCGACACGATCAAGTTCGCCCAGTTGAAGCCGAACCCGAAGACGGAAGAGTATCCCGCCTGGAACAGCGTCGCGGGTCGCATCGGGCGCGGGTACGGCGCCACCAGCTTCGAGATCGGCACGTTCTCCTTGGCGCAGTTCCGAAAGGAAAACGCATTTATGGGCGAACCGTTCAGGCTGAAGTACGGAATCGATTTTGACGCGGTACTGTTCGCGGTGTGGGCTGCCGCGTTCTTTGGCACCTACCTCGGCATCACGATGCATAATTCGACGTGGGCGCAGCGCCGCGACCGGACGATGAACAACTTCACGAACCTGATGTTCCGCGGCTACACGATGGTCAGCTTCGACCTCGACGAATTCGCGAGTGAAGCGGTTTGGTTCGCAGAGCAACTCGGGCACGAAAAGGTTTTTACTGTCGAAGAGGTGCGCAAAGCCGTCGAGTTCATATCCTTGAGCGAAGAAGCTCAGAAGAACATTGGTCTCTGGAGTGGCGGCAAGCGCCCAATCCTTCTTCCATCGATGGGCAAGGTAATGATCGATCTGGCGGCGATCCTACCTGCCCTGCATACGATCTTCGTGGGTCTGCGCAAGGCCGCCGGCGGCGGCGAAAGCTTTGAGAACTCTGTGCGCAGCGCGATCCGGGCTCGAGGACTTGATCTCTGCCTCGAAGGCGACCTCAAGTGGTCAAGCGGCAGTCCACGCGAAGTCGACGCCGCCGTCCGGCTGAACGACCGGCTTATCTTAATCGAGTGCTTCTCTTACGAGCTACCTCTCGACTTCGAAGTGGGAAAGCCGAGCGTCTTCGACAAGAGAAAGAAGTTCATCCTGGAGAAGGTCGACCAAGCGCGGTCGCTTGCAGACCGGGTCGCGAAGGAGCCAAAGGGCACAAATTTCGACGTGTCCTGGGCTAAGTCGATCGAATGGAGAGTCGTGTCGCCATTCGTCGAATTCGCGTGGCTGATCGACGAGCCGCTGTACGATGAAGCGGGAATGCCGCGTGTTCTTCAAGTCCAAGAGCTATTGGACCACCTGACAGATGGACGGGTGCCGACCGAAGGTTTGGTCCCGCTGCTCAATGAACTGAGAGGGGTCGAACTCCAAGGCAACTGGTACTGAAGGATCAACGTCCTGCAGTCGTTGCCCCCTTCAACAGACCCTGCTGGCGCCGCTCAATTCATTTCTAGAAAAACGTTCTTCCGCACGCGCAGAACCGAGCGCGATCGAGAACGTTTTTCTAGCCGCGCGCCGACTGTCGGTTGAAGAGATGCCTTGGCACCAACCGACTCGTTCTTATTGCGCGACCGACTCGTTCTTTCGGTGGCGGCATATCCAAAAACAAAGAGCCGCATCTCTGCGGCTCAGGCTCTATTCGTCGCGATAGACCTTCTCGCGTTTCTCGTGACGCTCCTGCGCTTCCACCGAGAGCGTCGCGATCGGCCGGGCCTCGAGCCGCTTCAACGAGATCGGCTCCCCCGTGTCCTCGCAATAGCCGTAGGTGTTGTCCTCGATACGCTGGAGCGCGGCGTCGATCTTGGCGATCAACTTGCGCTGGCGGTCGCGGGCACGGAGTTCGATGGCGCGGTCGGTTTCGGACGATGCCCGATCAGCGAGATCGGGGTGGTTCACGTTCTCCTCCTGCAGGGCTTGCAGGGTGAGCTTGGACTCTTTGAGGATCTCATCCTTCCAGGCGAGGAGCTTCAAACGGAAGTACTCCTTCTGCCTGTCGTTCATGAAAGGCTCTTTTTCGGTCGGTCGGTAGTTTTTCAACTTTTCCAAGGGCGGCCTATCTGTCTAAGCAACGACTCGCAAACGGAACGGAGTCCGCTGAGCGGGGCGTTATATAGCGGCCTCATGTGACAGACAATGTTTCCCTGATCGCCCGATTGGCGCTCCCAAGCCCTTGCACAGGAAGGTTTATCCTGGAGGGCCCCGGGGGCGGCCGAAGGCCTAGTAGCCGACCGTGAAACGCTGCTTCACATGGGCCGGCCGTTCGATCTCGTCGGCGAGCGCGATGGCGTAGTCAGCGAAGGTGATCCAGCTCTTCCCGTTCGCATCTGCGAGAAGCTGATCGGTCCCAAGCCGGAACTTGCCGGTGCGCTCCCCCTCGATGAACAGGGCCGATGGCGAGATGAAGGTCCAGTTCAGCTCTTTTTCCTGCCGCAGCAGGTCGAGAAAAGCCGAACCCGCCTCAGCCTCAGCCTTGTACTGAGCCGGAAAACCGGGAGTTGTAACCAGTTTGACGCCCGGAGCGACCTCAAGGCTGCCGGCCCCGCCGACCACGAGGTAACGACCGACCTTGGAATCCTTTGCCGCTCCGATCAGCTTGAGCGCGTCGCTGGCCAGAAAGTGCACGGAACTCACGGCGACGTCGTGCCCAACCCACAGCTTGGCAAGACCGGACCGGTCGAGGACGTCCCCCTTGGTGGGCGTGACGTTCGGCAGGACCGCGATCTTCTCGGGGTTGCGGGCGATGGCCGTGACCGCGTGGCCGCGGCGCGACAGTTCCTTGGTGATCTCCGACCCGGTCCGGCCCGAGGCGCCGGCAACTGCGATCTTCATGAAAGGCTCCTTTGCTTCTGTGGTAACTACCGGTGACTAGATATCATAAAGAATGCTGGTGTTAAGAGAGCACCTTGTGCTTACCTGCTTACGCAGGAGTAACCGGCGGCGGCCGGCAAATGAGCGGAATGGATCGTGAGGACCCGACGATGAAGCCGGACGTCTATGCAGCGAACTGCCCCACGCGACAGATCCTCGACCGCGTCGGCGACAAATGGGCGGTGCTGATCCTGCTACTGCTGCGCGAGGAGCCGATGCGCTTCAATCAGTTGCGCCGCACGATTGAAGGCATTTCGCAGAAGATGCTGAGCCAGGTTCTCAAGTCGCTCGATCGCGACGGATTGATCAAGCGTCACGCCATCGCAACCGTGCCGGTGACCGTGGAATACTCGATCACGCAGCTCGGCGTGACGCTCGCAGCTGCGGTCGATCCGCTCCGAGATTGGGCCGAGCAGAATCTGAAAGACGTGCTCGCCGCCCAGCGCCGCTACGACGCGCAGAAGGATGAAGCGGCGTAAGACGCTACGCCTGCCCGGCCTTGGCGAGCTCGACCTCGACGCGCAGCTCGATCTCGGACAGCACCGAGTCCAGACCGGGATCGCCGGAAGACGACTTCAGGTTCGCCGCAGCGTCACGCAGCCGCATCACGGTCGACGCATCGAGTTTGCCGGAGAGGAGCCCCATCTTCAGATCGTCGAGCACGTCGAGCGCGGTCTTGCCGCGCGTGACCGAGCGCTTGCGACGCTCGACGGGGTTCTCTTCGATGCCTTGCAGCGCGAGCAGCCCGTCGATGTTGGCGGCGGCCTTCGGTGCGGCAGCGCCCCGCGTCTCCTGCGCCGACGAGGTGTCGGGCAGCACGAAGGTGCCGGAGCTCGTCCGCCTGGCCTGGCTGGCCGGCGTTCCAAGCGTGGTGCCGTTCGGTCCGTAGATGCGCATCGGAAGCAATCCGGGTGATCGATGCGCCACATTCGCC
The DNA here is from genome assembly GCF_040548035.1 of Bradyrhizobium sp. LB8.2. NCBI lineage: Bacteria > Pseudomonadati > Pseudomonadota > Alphaproteobacteria > Hyphomicrobiales > Nitrobacteraceae > Bradyrhizobium > Bradyrhizobium sp. LB8.2. The sequence goes on from NZ_JBEPQV010000012.1 coordinate 173,200, forward strand.
GTTTTATGGTTAACGGCCCGTAAACAGCCCGGCAAAATCTGCCGACAGGCGGCAGTTTCGCTCCTCAGGGACAACACCGGCTGAGACCGCTCGAAACAGATTTACTCAACCTGTTCAGCCACCTACCCCCGCTGCTCCGAGTTGGCACAGCGCTCGCAAGGACAGCGTCGGACCAGCTCGTCATGGGAGTGTCGTGAGGATCCGTCGATTTGAGGAGCCTCGGGGAGCAGAGGATGCCAAGCGTTCGTTGGGTGAGGATTGTTGGGGTGGCCTGCGCCGCGCTGTCAGCGGTGGCGCTCTCGGTCACGTCTGCAAGCGCGACATCGCGCATCAAGGATCTTGCCAACATCGAAGGCGTGCGGCAGAACCAGCTCATCGGCTACGGCCTCGTCGTCGGCCTCAACGGCACCGGCGACACCCTCAACAACATCCCCTTCACCAAGCAGTCGCTGCAAGCGATGCTCGAGCGCATGGGCGTCAACATCCGCGGCGCCACCATCCGCACCGGCAACGTCGCCGCCGTGATGGTGACAGGCAATCTGCCGGCCTTCGCCACCCAGGGCACGCGCATGGACGTCACCGTCTCTGCGCTCGGCGACGCCAAGAATCTCCAGGGCGGCACCCTGCTCGTCACCCCCCTCCTCGGCGCCGACGGCAACGTCTATTCGGTCGCACAGGGCTCGCTCGCGATCTCCGGCTTCCAGGCCGAGGGCGAAGCGGCGAAAATCGTGCGTGGCGTGCCGACCGTCGGACGCATCGCCAACGGCGCCATCATCGAGCGCGAGATCGAGTTCGCGCTCAATCGCCTGCCCAACGTCCGCCTTGCGCTGCGCAACGCCGACTTCACCACGGCCAAGCGGATCGCCGCCGCGATCAACGACTATCTCGGCGTCAAAACCGCCGAGCCGATCGACCCGTCGACGGTGCAGCTTGCGATCCCGCCGGAGTTCAAGGGCAACGTCGTCGCCTTTCTCACCGAGATCGAGCAGCTCCAGGTCGAGCCGGATCTCGCCGCCAAGATCATCATCGACGAACGCAGCGGCATCATCGTGATGGGCCGCGACGTCCGCGTCGCCACCGTTGCAGTCGCACAAGGCAACCTCACCGTCACGATCTCCGAGAGCCCGCAGGTGAGCCAGCCCAACCCGCTGTCGCGGGGACGGACCGTGGTCGCGCCGCGCAGCAGTGTCAGCGTCACCGAGGACGGCAAGAAGTTCGCCGTCGTCAAGGACGGCGTCTCGCTTCAGCAGCTCGTCGACGGCCTCAACGGCCTCGGCATCGGCCCGCGCGATCTCATCAGCATCCTGCAGGCGATCAAGGCCGCCGGTGCGATCGAAGCCGACATCGAGGTGATGTGATGCAGACCGGCATGGTCAACACCGCACGCGTCGCCAGCTCTGCCTTCTCGGTGGAGAGCCGCAACGGCCGGCCGGATTTCGACCTCGCCGCGGCCCTGCAGAAGGTCCCGCAGAAGCAGCAGGCCAAGGCGCAGAAGACCGCCACCGACTTCGAGGCGATGTTCCTCAACAGCATGTTCTCGCAGATGACCTCGAGTCTGAAGGGCGAAGGTCCGTTCGGCGACACGCCGGGCACCGGCGTGTGGCGCTCGATGTTGACCGAGCAATATTCCAAGAACTTCGCCAACGCCGGCGGCGTCGGCGTCGCCACCGAAGTCTATCGCACCCTCATCATGCAGCAGGCGAAAACCATCCGCACGGCATAAGGTCAAACGAGATGAACCACTTCAACGCCTCGCGTCAGCCGGTGCAAGCGCAGCGCCCGAACACCGCACCCGGCAGCGCCGAGGCGCGCAAGGTCGCCGAGCAGTTGATGGATGCGATGAGCGCCCTGCTCGGACTGATCGAGCGCGAGACCGAGCTCGTGCGCGCCGGACAGGTCCGCGAGGCGATGACCCTCGAGAGCAAGAAGCAAGAGCTGTCGCGAAACTATGTCGGCGCCGTCAGCCAGTTGAAGGCCAACCAGGCCCAACTCGCGAAATCCGAACCCGAACTGCTCTCGACGCTGCATCGGCACCACGATGCATTCCGCGCGATGCTCCAGGTCAATCTCACCGTGCTCGCAACCGCACACGCGGTCTCGGAAAGCGTCGTGCGCGGCGTCAATGCCGAGATCCAGAAGCGCAACGTGCCGAACACCTACACGGCCGCGGGGCGGCGCGCCGCTCCGGGCCCGCGCCACATCACCCCGCTGGCGGTCAGCCGCTCGCTCTGAGCGCGCGCAAGAACAAGCGACAATTTTACGAAAAACCGCGCGGCAACGTGGTCGCGCGGTTAGGCACGTTTCCTTACCGGGTCTTCAATCCTGGTGTTCCATGGTTGCGCATTGAGAGGGGTTGGGATTTGACTCACGTGAGGCAACCAGGAGGCTGCCATGAGTACAGATTTCAGCATCAGGCCGGTGGGGATACCGGCTGCCGTGCAGATCGTAACGACGTCGAACGCGGCGGCACACGAAGCCGTGCAAACCGAGCTGCCAGTGAGTCAGACAGTGACCGCTGGCGATGCGAGCGCGCCTGCACGCAATGATTTGCGGAGCAACGAAAACGTCTCACGCCAGGTCGTGTTCGACCAGGCGGCGGCGTCCTTCGTCTTCCAGGTCGTCAACGACAGGACCGACGCCGTGGTCAACCAGTTCCCCGACGAAGCAATGCTTCGCCGGCGGGCCTATTTCCATGCGCAGGATTTGAAATCCGAGCCCTCGCGTCCGGCCAGCACCGACCTCAGCGCCTGACGATCAGGCGTCGAGCGTCGCAACGGCAGTGTCGAGATAGCTCGACCCGGTCGCAGGATCGGTGACGACGTTCTTGATCTGCGCCTTGCCGGCATCCGTCAGCGTGAATTTGGTGTTGCCGAAGCGGAACGAGCCGTCCTTGATCACGGACGGCCGGACAGACCGGCGGCGATATTGCGGTTGATCTCGATCAGCGGACGGAAGTGATCGAACTGCGGGCTCATCTGCAGCGCGGCGGTCTGGCTCAGCACGAACACGCTGATGTTGGCGATCTTCTGCCGGACGTCGAGCGGCTGCGGATTGTTCTCGCGCATGGCCTCGCTCAGGAAAATCGTCCAGAGTTTGCGATTGAACATCAGGGCTTGCGTGGTCTGCTCGCTGAACGGCTCGGCGTTGTTGATCGCATCCTGAAGCTTGTTGGCAGCCTTGAGCAGGGTCTGCGCCTCGACGTCGCGAGGGGATGCTGTGGTCGTTGCAACACGCGCGTAGGCCGAGGCAGCGGAATTCGACATCAATCACACCTTGGAGGTTACCTAGCCCGTTGAACGCGCTTAAGGATTTCTTTCCCAACCCTAGGCAGCACCGCTTAAGATTTGCTTACATGTGTGCTTGGAAGCGCTCCGGAGTATTACGGGTCCCGAAGTCCTTCATCACGAAGCTAGATGTGCACGTGCACGCTGTAAATAAGCCTCGCACGATGCGCATCAATCTCAGCTAATCCTGTCTTAGCGATCTGCGTAAAATGAACGGCGGAGCCTTGGCCCCGCCGCGAAATCGAGTAGCGATCTTGCGCTGCGAATTAGCGGAGCAGCTGCAGCACGCTCTGTTGCGACTGGTTGGCCAGCGACAGCGCGGACACCGCGATCGACTGGCGGGTCGACAGCGCCTGGCTGTTCGCCGCTTCCTCATTGGTGTCGGCGAGCGTCAGGTTGGACGAGCCGGTCTGGAGAACGTTGATCAGGTTCTTGGAGAAATCCTGACGCACCTGAACGATCGACAGGTTCGAACCGAGCGACGAACCTTCGGAGCGCAGCGTGCTCGAGGCCGCATTCAGGCTGGCCAGCACCTTGTTGGTGGCACCGTTGTCGATGAAGTCCGTGCCAGGAACCAGATTGCTGAGACCGAGGCCGGCCGCGTTGAACACCACGCCGTTGATGCCGAGCGTCGAGCTGCCGTTCTCGTTGAAGACCAGCTTCAGCGTGTCGCCGTTGAGCAGGTTGACGCCGTTGAAGGACGAGTCCTGCGAGGTCGTGTCGATCTGCGCCAGGATGTTGTTGAACTGACTGACCAGGCCGGAGCGCGCCGTCTGCGCGACGGGATCCTGAATCGGGGGCTGCGCGGTGGTGAAGGCCAGCACGCCGGTGAGCGTACCGCCGACCGTGCCGCCCGCGGCAGTCGAGCCGAGGGTCGAGGACGCGTACTCGTTGACGGTGGTGACCGTAAGCACGCCGTTGGCGTCGATCGTCGCCGTCAGGTGGTTGGCCTGAAGCTGCACATTGAGCTGGTCGAGCGTCTTGACGGTGCCGTTGGTGCCGTCGCCGAAGGTGACGCTCACCGGGGTGCCGCCGTTAAAGGAGGTGAAGGTCAGCGTCTTGCCGCTGACGCCACCAACACCGGAGTTGCGGGCCGCGGCGAAAGCGGTTGCCGTTCCCGTGTTGCCGCTGAGACCGAACGCGTTGAGCGCGTTGCCGGTGCCGGTGATCGACAGGTCGGCGTTGATGCCGGTCGAGAGTGCAAGCTGACCGCTGCTGTTGACCGACGACGGGATCTGGCCCGCGGTGGTCGACAGGGTCGCCGCGCCGTTGAAGATGCTGGCGGTCTTGACGCCGGTGGCAAGGTCGATCGAGTTGAGCAAATCGGTGAGTGTCGCGCTCTGGATGTAGACGGTCGAATTGCCGTTGCCGTCGGTGACGACGTTGCCGTTGACGCCGCCGGAGGTGACGCTCAACGCCGACTGGGGCGTTTGGGCGTTCTTGAAGGTGATGGTGTGGCCGTCGATGTTCAGGGTCGAACCGTCTTGAACAAGACTGCCCAGCGAGCCAGCCGTCGTCGACCGATTTGCGGTCACGTTGGCATTGCCTGCGCCGGTCGCTGTGGTCAGACCGAGCGCCTTGAGGAAATCGGCCTTTCCGGTCAAGCTTACGTCGGCGCCGGTCGAGCTCTTCAGCGTAACCGCGCCGCCTCCCGAGATGGACGATGCCACCTGGAGCGTGCCGATCGGACCGGCCGAGCCGCTGACAACGATGGTCGCAGCGCCGGCGCTGATGGTCGCGGTCTTGACGCCACTGGCGAGGTCGATCGCGCTGAGGACGTCGTTGACAGTCGCCCCCGGCGCAGCCGCCGTTCCCTCATAGACGATCGAATTGCCGTTGCCGTCGGTGGCGATGTGTCCGCTGGGGTTGAGGCCCCAGCCGGTCGGCTGCGTGTTCGGAGCGACGCCGGTGCGGAAGGTGATGGACTTGCCGTTGACCGTGATGGTGTCGCCGTCAGCGGGCGCCGTGCTGAAGGTGGCGGATGCCGTGGTGCCGAGTAACGTGGCGGTACCGGACAGTGCGGTGGTGCCGTCGGCGGCGAGCGCTGCTGTTCCGGTAAAAGCGCCGGCGGTCGAGCCCAGCGAGGCGCCAAGTGCGGCGGTCCCCGTGACCGGGGTCACGCCACCGGGTGCGCCGGTATAGAGCACGTTGCTGTTGGCGGTCGCGCTTGCATAGGAGGTCGTGCCGCGCAGGTCGGCGGGCGTCGCACCGGGAATCGTGGTGGAGACGTTCGACTTGGTGGAATAGCCGACCGTGGTCTGGAGCGCCTGGTTGGCGATCGACTTGGCGCTGTCGATCAGCTTCTGCAGCGATGTGATGCCGGTGTTGGCCGCCTGGAGCACCTGCACACCGTTGTTGATGCCATCCAGCAGGTTGCTGATGTCGCTCGCCCGGTTGTCCAACCCCTGCGCTGTGAAGAAGTTGGTGGGATTGTCGAGCGCCGTGTTGACCTTCTTACCGGTCGACAGCCGCTCCTGCGTCGTGGCCAGCAAGTCGGCCGTCGACTGCAGCGACAACAGGTTCTGGCGAACGGACGCCGAGAGAACGATGTTGGACATTGGCGAGTCTTCCTCTTGAACCGGGTACGAATCGGCCGCGCGGTCTGGAAAGCGGGCTTTTGTCCAGTCTTAGAGGCTGTCCTTTAAAGTATGGTTAACGCCGGTTTAAGGGATAGGGTTAATGGCGGGTGAACGCCCCTGCCCGCCTCCGGACGCAAAAAAGAGCGGCGGGGCAACTGGCCCCGCCGCTCGATTTATTTAGTAGTTTCAGCTGCTTAGCGGAGCAACTGAAGCACGCTCTGCTGCGAGGTGTTGGCCAGCGACAGCGCGGAGACCGCGATCGACTGGCGGGTCGAGAGCGCCTGGCTGTTGGCGGCTTCGACGTTGGTGTCGGCCAGGGTCAGGTTGGACGAGCCGGTCTGCAGCACGTTGATCAGGTTCTTGTTGAAGTCCTGACGCACCTGCACCACCGAGAGGTTCGAACCGAGCGCTGAGGCTTCCGAGCGCAGCGTGCTCGACGCGGCGTTCAAATTGGTCAGCACGCGGTTGGACGCGGCGTTGTCGATGAAGTCGACACCGACGGTCAGCGCAGCGAGGCCGAGACCCTTGGAGTTGTAGGTCACGCCGGTGATGTTGAGGCTCGACTTGCCGGTCTCGTCGAACACCAGCTTGAGCTGGTCGCCGTTCAGCAGGTTGACGCCGTTGAACGAAGAGTCCTGCGAGGTCGTGTCGATCTGGTTCAGAATGTTGTTGTACTGAGACACCAGGTTCGCACGGGCCGTCTGCGCGACGGCATCCTGGACGGGGCTGGAAGCCGTCGAGAATGTCAGCGCCGAGGTGAGCGTGCCGCCGATCCCACCGCCTGCGACGGTCGAACCGATTGTCGAGGACGCGTAGTCGTTGGACGCCGTGATGGTCAGCCGGCCGTTGGCGTCGATCGTGGCAGCCAGGTTGTTGGCTAGAAGCTGCGTGTTGAGCTGATCGAGCGTCTTGACGGTGCCGTTGGTGCCGTCGCCGAAGGTGACGTTGACCGCCGTGCCGCCGTTGAAGGCGGAGAAGGTCAAGGTCTTGCCGGCAATGCCGCCGACACCGGAGGTGCGCGCCGCAGTGAACGCCGACGCGCTGCCGGTGTTGCCGGCCAGCCCGAACACATTCAGCGCATTGCCTGAGCCCGTGATCGACAGATCGGCGTTGATGCCGGTCGAGAGCTTGAGCTGACCGGACGTATTGATCGTCGAGTTCGACTGGCCTGTCGCGGTCGCAAGCGTCGCGGTGCCGCTGGCGTTGATCGTCGCGGTCTGCACGCCGGTAGCAAGGTCGATCGCCTTCAGCACGTCGGCAACCGTGCCGGACTGCAGATAGACGGTCGAGTTGCCGTTACCGTCGGTGACGATCGCACCGTTCGCACCATACCCGCTCGGAACGCTCGGAGCACCGGTCGTACCCGGGGTCGGCGCGTTCTTGAAGGTGATGGTGTGACCATCGACGTTCAGCGCCGAACCGTCCGTAAGGGTCGCACCCAGCGAGCCCGCGCTCGTGGTCCGGTTGACGGACACGCTTGCATTGCCTGCACCGGAAGACGTCGTCAGGGCGAGAGCCTTGAGCAGGTCGGCCTTGCCGGTGACGCTCAGATCCGCACCCGTCGAGCTCTTCAGCGTGACGGCGCCGCCAGCAGCGCTCGAGGCGGTCTGGCCGACGCTGGTGGCGATCGTCGCGGCACCCGCAGTGATCGAAACCGTCTTCACGCCGCTGGCGAGATCGATCGCGGTCAAGAGATCGTTGACGTTCGCAGCCGGGGCGCCCGCGGTGCCGAGATAGACGGTGGTGTTGCCGCTGCCGTCGGTGACGAGATTGCCGCTGACGCCCGAACCGGACGTAACCGCAGTCGAGGCCGGAGCAGAACCCGAGCGGAAGGTGATGGTCTTGCCGTTCACGGTCAGTGTGTCGCCGTCGGCGGGCTGGGCGTTGCCGACCAGACCGGTTGCGGTTGTGCCCGAAGTGGCGATCAGGGTGATGGTGCCGGTCAGGGCCGTGGTGCCGTCGCCGGCCGTTGCGCCAGTGCTTGCAAAGGAGCCGATGGTGGCGCCGAGCGTCGTGGTGCCGCTTGCCGCCGTGGTGCCGCCGGCCGTGCCGTTATAGAGCACGTTGCTGCTTGCAGTCGCGCTGGCGAAGGACGTGGTGCCGCGCAGGTCGGCCGCCGTCGCACCCGCGATCGAGGTGGAGACGTTGGACTTGGTGGAGTAGCCGACCGTGGTCTGCAGCGCCTGGTTGGCGATCGACTTCGCGCTGTCGATCAGCTTCTGCAGCGAGGTCAGGCCGGTGTTGGCGGCCTGCAGCACCTGCACGCCGTTGGCGATGCCGTCGAGCAGATTGTTGATGTCGCTGGCGCGGTTGTCGAGCGACTGGGCTGTGAAGAAGTTGGTGGGATTGTCCAGGGCCGAATTGACGCTCTTGCCGGTCGACAGACGGTTCTGTGTGGTGGCGAGGAGGTCGGCGGTGGACTGGAGAGACAGCAGGTTCTGACGAACCGACGCAGAGAGAACAATACCGGACATAACACTTACCCTTCTGGTTTACGCGTCTTCGTTCGATCGCTTCGGATCGAGTGACGGGGACAGCGTGCCGCGACATGGCTAACAAAGGGTGAAACGACACGCGCCCGCATTAAGCGCGGGTTCACCATAAGTGCGCGGAAGGCGTGGTCGCGGCCGGCAATCAGGCTGAAATCATTGGCGTTTATCCGCGCTTACCCTCCATTAACCATAACCGCTGGTTACTTTTTCAGAGCGTTGCGTGGCTGCGAATGTCGGCTGACGCACGAAAAAAACGGCGGGGCCGAAGCCCCGCCGCCGGATCTTGCTTGCGATGTCTTCCGCTTGTTAGCGGAGCAGCTGGAGCACGCTCTGCTGCGACTGGTTGGCCAGCGACAGCGCGGAGACCGCGATCGACTGGCGGGTCGACAGCGCCTGGCTGTTGGCGGCTTCGACGTTGGTGTCGGCCAGGGTCAGGTTGGACGAACCGGTCTGCAGCACGTTGATCAGGTTCTTGTTGAAGTCCTGACGAACCTGCACGATCGTCAGGTTCGAACCGAGGCTCGACGCTTCCGAACGCAGCGTGCTCGAGGCCGTGTTCAGGTTGGTCAGCACCTTGTTGGTGGCGGCGTTGTCGATGAAGTCGACACCGCCGGTCAACGCAGCGAGGCCGAGGCCCTTGGAGTTGTAGGTCACGCCGGTGATGCTGAGGTTCGACTTGCCGGTCTCGTCGAACACCAGCTTGAGCTGGTCGCCGTTCAACAAGTTGACGCCGTTGAACGAGGAGTCCTGCGAAGTCGAGTCGATCTGCTGAAGGATGTTGTTGTACTGGTTGACGAGATTCGCACGCGACGTCTGGGCAACTGTATCCTGGACGGGGCTGGAAGCCGTCGAGAAGGTCAGCGCCGAAGTGAGCGTGCCGCCGATCGAACCACCTGCGGCGCTCGATCCGATGGTCGAGGACGCGTAGTCGTTGGTAGTCGAGACCGTCAGCAGGCCGTTGGCGTCGATCGTCGCGGTCAGGTTGTTGGCCTGAAGCTTCGAGTTGAGCTGGTCGAGCGTCTTGACGGTGCCGTTGGTGCCGTCGCCGAAGGTGGCATTGACCGCCGTGCCGCCGTTGAAGGCGGAGAAGGTCAGGGTCTTGCCGGTGATGCCGCCGACGCCCGAGGTCCGTGCCGCGGTGAAGGCGCTCGCAGTGCCGGTGTTGCCGGCAAAGCCGAGCCCGTTCAGCGCGTTGCCGGTG
>NZ_JBEPQV010000013.1:0-182698 GCF_040548035.1 Bradyrhizobium sp. LB8.2
TCGCCTTCGCTGCCTGGGTCATTGCCCGCTTAGGCGGATGGGACGGCTACTATGGCAAGCCGGGACCAAAAACCATGCGCTTGGGGCTCGAAGCCCTCCAGCGCATCAAATTTGGCGCCTCACTGCGAATGGCCGATGTGTGAATCGGATAGCCCGCAAGTGGGAGAGGCAAGAAAACAAAACGGCCCGCCGGAAATCCGGACGGGCCGTTGAATTCGCTAATTCAAAGTATCGGTGTCAGCGTCAGCGCGGCGCCAGCACCATGACGACCTGACGGCCCTCGAACCGCGCGTCCTGCTCCACCTTGGCGAGCTCGGCGACGTCGGTCTTGATCTTGTCGAGCAGCTTGGTGCCGATCTCCTGGTGCGCCATTTCGCGGCCGCGATAGCGCAGAGTGATCTTGACCTTATCGCCCTCTTCGAAGAACCGCTGCATCGCGCGCATCTTAACTTCGTAATCGTGGTCGTCGATCATCGGGCGGAGCTTGATCTCCTTGATCTCGACGATCTTCTGCCGCTTGCGGGCTTCGGCAGCTTTTTTCTGCGCGGAATACTTATACTTCCCGTAGTCCATGATCTTGCAGACGGGAGGGCTGACGTTCGGCGAGATCTCGACCAGATCCATGCCGGCCTCCTGGGCCAGGCGGATAGCCGCGACGGTCTCGATGGTGCCCTTGTTGTCACCGGTCTGATCGATCAGCTGGATCTGCGCATTGCGAATATCGTCATTGATGCGCGGCCCGTCTTTGGCGGCAGTGGGTGGGGCTTTATTGGGACGGCGAATGGGTGGTTCTCCAAAGTTATGAAAAGAGGCGGCTATTTTGCAGGAAGATACGGTTGCCGGCAAGCAATTCGCTCGTGCGGCGGTCGAAAAAGCCTCAACTGCGAGGCATTTTGGCCACGCCGGGGCACGAAGACCGACATAGACACCTTGCTTCTGTTCCGCAAGCGTCCCAAAGGGCCAATGCCGATGTCCGGCTGCGCTGCGGAACAGGTCCGGACAACTCAAACCGCGCAGTCAGAGTAAACGTTCCATGAATCACTCAATTCCCGATGCCATGCTCGACTTCATCGATGTGGGCGAGGGCCCGTCCGCACGCCGGATCGCGGTGCGCAGCCGGCGCGGGCAAGGACCTGAGCAAGGACCTGAACAAGGACCGGGACTGGTTTGGCTCGGCGGGTTCAAGTCGGACATGCAGGGCAGCAAGGCCGTGGCGCTGGACGGATGGGCCAGGGATCGCGGCCGTGCCGTGGTCCGGTTCGACTATTCCGGCCACGGCGAATCCGGCGGCGACTTCGCCGATGGAACCATCGGGAGCTGGCTCGAGGATAGCGTGGCGGTGTTCGAACGGTTCTGCGACGGCCCGCAAGTCCTGATCGGCTCGTCCATGGGCGGCTGGATGGCGCTGCTGCTCGCGCGCGAAATCAAGAAGCGTCAAGAGAAACAGCAAGCCAAGGCGTCGCTGGCGGGCCTGGTGCTGATCGCGCCGGCGCCCGACTTCACCGAGGAGCTGATGTGGAAGAACTTTCCGGCCGCGGTGAAGAAAGAAATCGAGACCAAGGGTGTCTGGCTGCGGCCGTCGGACTATGGCGACGGCTCGCCCTATCCGATCACGCGGAATCTGATCGAGGAGGGGCGCAACCACCTCGTGCTCGGCAGCGCCATCGATCTCGGCTGTCCCGTCCGCATCCTGCAAGGCGCGCAGGATCCTGATGTACCCTGGCAGCACGCGTTCGCGCTGACACATCGCCTGCCGGCCGACGACGTCGTGCTGACCATGATCCAGGACGGCGATCACCGCCTCTCGCGCCCGCAGGACATCGCCCGCATTCTTGCCGCCGTGGCCGAGATCGGGTGAAATCGCCACCTAGCACTCGGTGTCATCGCCCGACTTGATCGGGCGATCCAGTATTCCAGAGGCGCTCGTGCTCAAGCCGAGAAGCCGCGGCGTACTGGATGCCCCGGTCAAGCCGGGGCATGACTGAGAATGGGAGGGGAGAATCGCCGATGACCACCACCGCCATGCTGCGCGCGTTCTGCGACGCCGTCGAACAACGCAACGGAAAAGCGCTCGCGGATCTCTTCACCAAGGACGGCGTCTATCACGACGTGTTCTACGGCGCCTTCGACGGCCGCGAGAACATCGCCGCGATGATCGACGACTGGTTTTATCGCGCGGCCACCGATTTTCGCTGGGACATGCACGATCCCGTGTCCGACGGCACCACGCTCTATGCGCGCTACACATTCAGCTACCCCTCGACCCTGCCCGAGGCGAATGGCGCGCGGGCGATGTTCGAAGGCGTCGCGATCATGACGCTACGCGACGGCAAGATCGTCAGCTATCACGAGGTCGCCAACACCGCGCCGGCGTTTGTCGATCTGAAGTTTGCGCCCGAGCGCATCGCCAAGATCGTCGCCAGGCAGGGCGCTGAGCTCAAGGCGCGGCCGGAGATGAAGCGGCATTTGTCCTGACGGTTACGGCGGCGGTGGCTTCGCAATCGGCTTGCGCTGCGCCAGCGCTGCGACCGTGGCGGTGCCGATCGGGCCCGCTTCATCGTAGAGCCAGCATTCACCGATTGCCACGCCGTCGGTGGCCTGGTGGTTGACCACGTCGAAGCCGACCCAGTTCGTCACCGGCAAGCGGTGCAGATAGATCGTGACGTCGCTGTTGATGTAGCGGAGCCCCTTGTCGCCGGCGTTCGCGAACGGGCTGGCGAAATCGGCGCCGGTGGCGACGTGGACGAACGGCGTCATCGGCACGCCCGCCACCAGTTCGCGCACCTCGCTCATCCAGAGTTTTCGTGGCCCGAGCGAGCCCATATGGCCGACGATCGGCCGCGTCGCCCATTTGCCGTTCATGCCGAGCCTGGGATCGGTGGGCTTGGGAATGTCAGCGGGCTTCGGCACGTCCCAGTTCGGCGGCGACCAGACATTGCCTTCCGGATTCTGCGTTCGCCGCAACAGCTGACACGAAGCGCGCGCCATGCCGACACCGCCGGACAAGAATTCCGCTTCCACGACGCGGATGCGCATTCCGTCGCGCACGAGACGCGTCGTCACCTCGATCGGCTTGTCGATGGTCGGCAGCCGAAACATGTCGACGGTCAGCCGCGCCGGCACGAATTCAGGGCCGGAATGCCGCTCCTCGATGGCGAAGCCGAGCAGGCCGATGATGACGCGTCCGTGCAGCGATTTCGGATCCCACGGACCGTTGGCGACTTCCGTCGGATGGAATGTGTCGCCGTCGCAAGTGAAGAAAGGCATGTTTGTCATGGCGCGCGAGAGTGAAGGAACGCGTGGGGAAATCAAGGTCCCCAATCCTCATGGTGAGGAGGCGCGAAGCGCCGTCTCGAACCATGAAGGCCCGGCTCTTTCAGCTCGGCCTCTATCCTTCGAGACGCGCGAAGAGCGCGCTCATCAGGATGAGGATCAGGAAGCGGCCCGCCACTCCTCGCGCACGCTGTCATCACGCTCGCTCGCGATTGCAGCTGCTCTCATTGCAGCGAACCCTGCATCTGACAACAACTGCCTCAGCGCCCACACCGCAGCCCCCCGCACCAGCGGGCTCGCATCATCCAGCAATCGCCGCGCCTCGTCCGCCAGTGCCGCATCGCCGGAGTTGCCGATCGCGATCAGCACGTTCCGCAAAAAACGATCGCGGCCGATGCGCTTGACCGGCGACTTCGTGAACAGCGCGCGAAACGAAGCGTCGTCGAGCCGGGCGAGTTCGGCGAGACCTGGCGCGCGCAATTCGTCACGCGCCGCGAGCTTGGCCTCGCGACCCTCCTGCGCGAACTTGTTCCAGGGGCACGCCGCGAGGCAATCGTCGCAGCCATAGATGCGGTTGCCGATCGCCTTGCGAAATTCGCGCGGGATCGGCCCCTTGTTCTCGATGGTGAGGTACGAGATGCAGCGCCGCGCATCGAGCTTGTAGGGCGCGGGGAAGGCCGCGGTCGGGCAGATGTCGAGACACGCCTGGCACGAGCCGCAATGATCGATCTCGGCGTCGTCGCGCGGCAGCTCCAGCGTGGTGTAGATCGCGCCGAGAAACAGCCACGAGCCGAATTCGCGCGAGACCAGATTGGTGTGCTTGCCCTGCCAGCCGAGATGCGCGGCTTGCGCCAGCGGCTTCTCCATCACCGCGGCAGTGTCGACGAACACTTTCACGTTGGACGGTGCGGTCGCAACCAGCCATCGCGCCAGCGCCTTCAGGCGTTTCTTGATGAGGTCGTGATAGTCGTCGCCCTGCGCATAGACCGAGATCGCCGCGCGCGTGCGTTGTTCGAGGATCGCGAGCGGATTCTGGTCAGGGCCGTAATTGACGCCGAGCATGATGACGCTGCGCACGTCCTGCCACAGCCCGCGCGGATCGACCCGGCGCTCCGGCTGTGCGGCGAGCCAGTCCATGTCGCCATGACCGCCCGATGCGATGAATTCGAGGAAATGTTTTCCGGCGCTGTCGATCGTGCCGGGCTCTGTGATGCCGATGCAGTCGAAGCCGAGCGCGCGTGCCTCGTTTGCAAGCGCCGTCTTCAGTTCGGTCGGATCGGAGTTCAGAAGTCGAGGTCCACGTAGGTCCGCGACGCCGGCACGCCCGCCAGCCATTCGCTCAGCAGCGGACGGAACGACGGGCGGGATTTCACCCGCGCGTACCACGCCTTTGCTGCGTCGTCCTCGCTCCATGGCACGTCGCCCAGATAGTCGATCGCCGAGAGGTGCGCCGCGGCGGCGAGATCCGCGTAACTGAGCCGGTCGCCGGCGAGGAAATTACGCGTCTGCGCCAGCCAGCCGATATAGGCCAGATGATAGCGCACATTTGCCTTCGCGGCGCGCATCACGTCGGCCGAAGGCGGGCCGCCGCCATTGTCCTCGCTCATGAAGCGCTTGTAGATCCGCTCGGTGACGAGCGGGTGGGAGACCTCCTCGAAGAATTTTTCGTTGAACCAGGCCATCAGCCGGCGCACCTCGACGCGCTCGCCGATCGTGTCCGGCATCAGGCGCTTGGGTCCCATCTCGGCGCCATAGGCCTCGTCGACATATTCTGCGACGATCGCCGCGCCCGGGATGGGCGGCTGCTCGTCGTCCACCAGGACGGGCGTCGTGCCCGCCGCATTGAGCAGCAGAAATGCCTCGCGCCGCTCCCAGCTGCGCTCTTCAACCAGCTTCAGCTCAAGCCCGTATTCCCCCGCGATCAGGCGGATGAACCGCGAATGCGGACAGAACGGATGATGAAACAGCGTGAACATGAAGCCTTTGACTATTTGATGGTGCTTAAGAATCCATCAATGTTTGTGCAGCGCCACACTAGTCATTCAAAACCGCGAAGCAAGGGCGTGACGCCGCATTTTGCGATTGCAGCAATGGGGCGGATGGGCGAGAAGAGCCCCGCTTTTCCTGCGGAAATGGACCGTAAATATGTCAGACGCAATACGGGCAGTGATCCTCGGCATCATCGAGGGTGTGACCGAGTTCCTTCCCGTGTCCTCGACCGGTCACCTGCTGCTTGCGGAGCGCTTCTTCCATCTCGGCGAGGGCGCGTTCTGGGATTCGTTTACGGTTCTGATCCAGCTCGGCGCGATCCTCGCGATCGTCGTGCTGTACTTCAAGAAATTGTGGGACGTCGCGATCGGCATGTTCACGGGCGACGCCTATGCGCGCCGCTTCGTGATCGGCGTGCTGGTGGCGTTCCTGCCCGCTGTCGTCGTCGGTCTCGTCGCCGGCAAATACATCAAGAGCATGCTGTTCAATCCGTGGGTGGTGTGCTTCTCGCTGATCGTCGGCGGCGCCATCCTGCTCTGGGTCGACAAGCTCGATCTCAAGGCGCGCGAGCATGACGCCACCCGGTTTCCGCTGCTGATGTATCTCTATATCGGCATCGCGCAGTGCATCGCGATGATCCCGGGCGTGTCGCGCTCCGGCGCCAGCATCGTCGCCGCAATGTTTTTGGGGGCCGACAAGCGTGCCGCGGCGGAGTTTTCGTTCTTCCTCGCCATCCCCACCATGATCGGCGCGTTCGCCTATGATTTCTATAAGAACCGCTCCGAGATGACGATGGACCACATGGGCATCGTCGCGATCGGCTTCGTGGTGTCGTTCGTCACCGCGATCATCGTGGTGAAGACGTTCCTGGAATACGTCACCCGCCACGGTTTCGTGGTGTTCGCCTGGTGGCGCGTGATCGTCGGCACGCTCGGCCTGATCGCGCTGGCCATGGGGCGGTAAGCCCGAACTTCAAACAACTGCAGCCTGGACGTTGAATCTCGTCGTGCCCGGCCTTGTGCCGGGCATCCACGTTCTTGGCGACCATCAAGGAAAGACGTGGATGGCCGGGACAAGCGCGGCCATGACGGCGGATGGTTACGCGCTCTTGCGCTGGAATTGCCCGGCGGCGCGGAAACGCCAGAGATATTGCGGGGCGATCGCTTCGAGCGAGTCGGCGGTGATACCAAGGCCTTCCAGCGTCAGGCCGGCGGCCTTCGCCGCATCCGACACGACATTGTCGCGCGCGAGCAGCGTGACCTGGTCCGGGGTCAGCTTCATCGCGCCGGGCGCGAATTGCAGGAAATTGGCCTGGAAGCGGGCCAGCCCGAACGGCAGCGGCACCAGCATCCGCTTGCGATCGGTGATCTCGAGAATGGCCTCGATGATCTCGCGCATGGTCAGCACTTCCGGTCCGCCGAGCTCGTAGGTGGCGCCCGCCTTGGCCTTGCCGTCGACGGCATCCGCGATCCCGGTGGCGACGTCGCCGACATAGACCGGCTGCATCCGGGTACTCCCGCCGATCAGCGGCAGCACCGGCGACATCCGGGCCAGCGCCGCGAAGCGGTTGGTGAACTGGTCCTCGGGGCCGAACATCACGGACGGACGGAAGATCGTCGCCGACGGCACCGCGGCCAAGACCGCGGCTTCGCCGGCCGCCTTGGCCTGGGCGTAGCGCGAGGGCGATTCAGCGTCGGCGCCGATCGCCGAGACATGGATCAGGCGTGCCCCCGCGGCCGCGGCCGCCTTGGCGACGGTCTCGGCGCCCTTGGCCTGGACGGCGTCAAAACTCTGCGCGCCGCCTTCGGCGAGGATGCCGACCAGATTGATCACGACATGCGAATCACGCAGCGCTGCCTCGACCGAGGCCGGATAGCGCAAGTTGGCCTGCACGGTGTGAACCTGCCCGACTTTACCGGAGGGCTGGAGGTAGCCGGCCAGCTCCGGCCGCCGCACCGCGACCCGGATCCGGTAGTCCCGCCGGCACAGCGCGCGGATGACATTCCGGCCCAAAAACCCCGATCCGCCGAAAACCGTGACGAGAGTTTCCAGATTCGATGCCATGGAGGTCCATTCCTGCAGGAAGAGTGCGTGTTATCAGGCTTGTATCGGGCCGGTTTGCGATGCGCAATCCGCATCCGGAAGCGGGGTTCAAGCATGAATTGACAACCGCGTCACCGAACCGTAGTAACCGCCTCCGTGCCCCAAACGGCATGCCCAGGTGGTGGAATTGGTAGACGCGCTGGCTTCAGGTGCCAGTGGCTTAACGGCCGTGAAGGTTCGAGTCCTTTCCTGGGCACCATCTTTCTCAGCAGCTCTTTGACGTGACGGCAGAATCGGCGCCGGACCGGCGTCTCTTCGCCGCCCCGCTGCTGGCGCGCTCTGCGCCCCGCCGTCTCCGAGCGGACCAAACCCCCGCGCGCGGTAGAAAATTCGGTTTTGACGGTCTGGAGCCGCCCGGTTTCATCCGGTCAAACCCCGTCGATTGCGCCATCCGAATTTACTCCACTTTAGACAACTTGGCCTAAGTCAGCGGTCAGGCTCGCAACCGGCGGTCGGCGAGCACGCAGAGCCATCGGGCTCGCTTTGTCGTGAGGGAAGCGGTGGATCAGCACCAGGTCTGGCGCGCGTCGGCATTCGACAAGGTTGCGAACGCGATCAGCCCGTTTTTCCTGAGATCGGGAATTTATCTGTTCCTGATCTCGTTCATTTGCCTGTTCTACCTCTTGAACGCGCCGCTTCTGCTCGGTCACTACGATCTGGGCTGGCATCTGGCGGCCGGAGATCTCATCCGGGACAGCAACGCTATCCCGCCCCAGGACCCCTGGTCGTTCACCCACGGCGACAAGCCATGGTTCAATCTGTCCTGGCTCTGGGACGCGCTTGCCAGTGCGACGTTTCAATACGCGGGCTTTGGCGGCCTCGTCGTGCTGACGGTGGCCTGTGGCGCGGCGATCGTCGGCACCCTGACTGCGATCTCTCTTGGCTACGGCGCATCGGCGATCGCGGTTTGCGTCTCGGTCTTCTTTGCCTGCCTGCTCTATCCCGCCTACGAAGCTTCGCCGAACATGTATCTCGCGGTCTCGCCGAATACATGCACGATGTTGTTCTGCGTCGTCTTCTACCGCGAGTGCCTGAGACGAACGCGATGGTTCGTGCTTCCCGTGTTGATGGCGCTCTGGGCCAATCTGCACGGCGGCTTTCTGCTCGGCTTCTTCGTGATCGGCGTTTTCTTCGGCGCCGCCTTGCTCAGAGCGGCCTGGGCCGACCTCAGGATCCTTGCGCTCACCGGAATCGGGTGTCTTGCCGCGACATTCGTCAACCCGCTCGGCTGGAATATCTACGCCGGTGCCGCCGCGACGATGGGGCACTTCGTCCAGGGCAATATCGGCGAATGGCTATCCTACTATCACAACATGGAAATGCCCGGCAGCATTCCCGGCATCCTGTACATGCTGGCCTTCGTCGCGCTCGAACTGCGCTACAGAAACTCCAGGCCGATCCCGCTCGAACCGAGATTGATGGCCTGGCTGTTCCTGATTCTGGGGCTGTATCAGTTCAGGTACATCGCCTTCTTCTTCATCGTCTCGACCGCGCCGATGGCGCTTCACCTCAGCCGCTTGCTGCCGGAACGTCTCACGGGTCTCGATGCGCGTGGACCGTTGCTGGCTGCCGGCATCGTCGGTCTGTGCACCCTGCCGATGGCCTACTTGCGCGTTGCGCCGGCGCTCGCACTTCCGCAGATGCTGTCGACCGAAGATGCCGGCTATCTGCAAAAGCATCTCGCAGGTCAGCGGGTGCTGAACAATTGGAACGTCGGCGGTTACCTGATTTTCGCGACGCACGGAACTGTCCCCCTGTTCGTCGATGGCCGCGCCGCAACGGCCTATCCGGACGATCTGCTGCGCGACTATTTCAAGCTGGTGAGCTGGGAGGTCGACGAAGCCGCGTGGGACATGGTGCTCGACAAATACCGGATCGACGCCGTGCTGTGGGTCAAGGCGCACGACCAGCTGCGGCACTTTCTCGTGGAGCGCCAAGGCTGGCGCGAGCAATACACCGGCGCCTACGAGACCGTTTACGTCCGGCCTTGATCCGGTTTTGCCGGCGCTGCCAAAAGACAATGACAAACGACAATGACGAGCAGCGCCGCAGCTTTGTATGTCCAGCCGCGCCTGATGCTTGCGCCGACGGCTGCCAGCGGATACATCGCGGCCGGCCCTCGCCAGCGTCTGTCCCGGGCATTAGCCTGCCAAAGCGCACCGATTCGATTGAGGTTTGAAACGCCATGACCGTACGCCTGCACCGCGGCGACCTGCCCGATCTGTCCCGCTACACCGGAGCGGTGGCGATCGACACCGAGACCATGGGCTTGAACCCGCACCGCGACCGGCTCTGCGTGGTGCAGCTCTCGCCCGGCGACGGCAGCGCAGACGTGGTGCAGATCCCCAAGGGGCATACCGACGCGCCGAATTTGAAGGCCCTGCTGGCCAATCCCGCGATCACGAAGATCTTCCACTTTGCGCGGTTCGACGTCGCGGTGCTCTACCAGACGTTTGGCGTCATGACCGGGCCGATCTACTGCACCAAGATCGCCTCCCGCCTGATCCGCACCTATACCGACCGCCATGGCCTCAAAGACCTCGTGCGCGAGGTGCTCAATGTCGATCTCTCCAAGCAGCAGCAATCGAGCGATTGGGGTTCCGATAGCCTGACCGAGCCGCAGCTCGCCTACGCCGCCTCCGACGTGCTGCATCTGCACGGCTTGCGCGAGCGGCTCGATGCCATGCTGGCGCGGGAAGGCCGCACCGCGCTGGCAAAAGCCTGTTTCGACTTCCTGCCGACCCGCGCCCTGCTCGACCTCCAGGGCTGGGCCGAAGAGGACATCTTTGCGCATTCCTAGAGCTTCGCGTGGCGGCTCGCTTGGGCGGTCGCCCCGTTTCGGTCACTTTCCTGATGGCCTGTCGCCGGCTGCATATTTTGGCGTTGCCGGCTACAATAGGGCGCCCGTCAACCGGACCAGGCGAGCGACACCTCAGGAGCCCAGGTGAATTCGGCCCATAATCCCACCTATGACGCCGCGCTTGCGGCGAAGTTCGCCGGCGCGGCTCGCCACAGCCGCCTGGTGCGGATTCTGCGCATCGCGGTGCCGGCGACGGTGGCCGTGGCTATGGCTGTGATCGTGGCCGTCTCAACCTTCCTCAATCCTTTCAAGATCCCGGTGAAGCTCGACTCCGGAAACCTCGTGGTGACAGGCACCAAGATCACGATGGAATCGCCGCATATGTCCGGCTTCACCCCGGACCAGCGGCCCTACGAGCTCTGGGCCAAGACCGCGACACAGGACATCACCGATCCCGACCATGTCGATCTCCATGATTTGCGCGCGAAAGTGCTGATGGAAGACCAATCGACCCTTTTCCTCGATGCCCGCACCGGACGGTTCGACAACAAGCAGCAGCAGCTCGACCTGCACAAGGACATCTTCCTGCGCACCTCGACCGGCTACGAGGCGCGGCTGAACTCGGCCTTTGTCGATATGGGCAAGGGCACGGTCTCGTCGGATGAGCATGTCGACGTCAAGCTGACCAACGGCACGCTGACCGCCGATCGGCTGCGGATCACGGAAGGCGGCGATGTCATCCGCTTCGAGGGCAATGTGGTGATGCATCTCGACAAGCTGGACGATCCTGCCGCCGCTCAGCCTGTGCCCCCCGAGCCTGCGCCGCCGGTGAAGACACGCACGCCGCAGAACAAGTCTGCCAATTCAAAGTGATTTTCATGATCAGGTTTTTTCCGCGCAACAAAGACAAGCGGCGCGTCATCCCTGGTGCGGCCGCGCTCGCCCTCGGCATCGCACTGCTCGCAACGGGTGCGGCAATCGCGCAGAGCACGATGCAAGGCGTGCCCAACGCAATGCAGGGCTTCTCGCAGAATCGCGATCAACCGATCCAGATCGAAGCTGCCTCGCTCGAGATGCGCGACAAGAAGAAGGAGGCGACCTTCTCCGGCAATGTGAAGGTCATCCAAGGCGACACCACTATGACCTCGAAGACGCTGGTGGTGTTTTACGATTCGGGCGGCGACAAGCCGGCCACACCGCAGCCTGCGGCGAAGGCGACAAAGGGCGCTCCGATGCAGTCGGCGACGCCGGGACCGGGCGGCAGCTCCTCGATCAAGCGGCTGGAGGCGCGCGGCAATGTCGTCGTCACCCAGAAGGACCAGGTGGTGACAGGCGAGACCGCCGTGTTCGACACCAGGACCAATCAGATCACCATGCTCGGCGGCGTCGTCTTGACGCAGTGCAAGAACGTGCTGCGCGGCGACCGGCTGGCGGTCGACATGACCACCGGCGTGTCGCGTGTGGAATCCGACACCGGCCGGGTGCAGGCGCTGCTGCCACAAGGCGGCGGCAATGATTGCGGATCCGGAGGATCGGGCAAGCCCGGCGCGGGGCCTTTGCAACTGCCGGGCGCCAGTAAACCGAAGTAAAATTTGAAGAATGATTTCAATCGCTTGGGCCGAGCGCTGCTGATCCGAGGTTGAAGCTTGCCCGGCGAGACTGTATCTGGTGCGAAGGGCTTTCGAAGCGGGGTTCGCCGCTTATCGGGGGTGTTTCACTGGGCACGGGACATCCCTTAACTCATGCTGTGTCGGCGAATCGCAAAGCCGGCGCGGCAGATCGCGCGAGTTCCGCGCAGGATCGTCGCGAAAGGCTAGAAGGCGGGGATGGTCGATCTCTTCAGCATGTTCCGTCGGCGCCCCGCCAAGCGCGGCCGGCCAGGATTTGCGCGCCAGGACATCACCGCGCTCGGTGACAGCGTCGGCGGTTTCGTGGCCAGCCCGGTACGGGATGCGCCGCCGATTGCGCGTGACCAGCCGATGCATGCGCCCGACCAGTTCCAGGCTGATTTCCAGGCCACCTATCAAGCCGAGCCGCGCGCGCAGGCGGTTCATCCCGTCAGGGCCGCCGCCAGGCCCAACGGTTCCGGCGGGCCTCAGCTGTTGAAGCGGCCGGGCTTCCTGGCTGTGCATAGCGTGGAAAAGAGTTTTGGCAGCCGTCAGGTCGTGCGCGGCGTCAGCATCTATGTGCGCCGCGGCGAAGCGGTCGGCCTGCTCGGTCCGAACGGCGCCGGCAAGACCACCGTGTTCTACATGATCACCGGCCTGATCAAGGCCGACCGCGGCGCGATCGAGCTCGACGGCCACGACGTCACCAAGCTGCCGATGTATCAGCGTGCGCGACTGGGCATCGGCTATCTGCCGCAGGAAGCCTCGATCTTCCGCGGCCTCACCGTCGAGCAGAACATCCGTGCCGTGCTTGAAGTGGTCGAGCCCTCGCGCAAGAAGCGCGAGCAGCAGCTCGACTCGCTGCTCGACGAATTCAACATCACGCGCCTGCGTAAATCGCCGTCGATCGCGCTGTCCGGCGGTGAGCGGCGCCGCGTCGAGATCGCGCGTGCGCTGGCGACGCGTCCGAACTACATGCTGCTCGACGAGCCTTTTGCCGGCATCGATCCGATCGCGGTCGGCGACATTCAGGACCTCGTCCGCCATCTCACCAACCGCGGCATCGGCGTGCTGATCACCGATCACAATGTTCGCGAGACGCTCGGCCTCACCGATCGCGCCTACATCGTCTATGCCGGTGAAATCCTGACCGAGGGGAGCCCGGATGAGATCGTCGCCGATCCGGACGTACGCCGTCTTTACCTTGGCGAGGAGTTCCGCCTCTAGCCCGTTTTTCCATTTCGTCAAGACGTGTACATCGGGCTCGGACTAGGATAAGCAAAAATCGGACCAACTTTTTGGGATCGGTTCTTGCTTCATGGCGCTTACGCAGAGATTAGAGTTCCGGCAATCGCAGTCGCTGGTCATGACGCCGCAGTTGATGCAGGCGATCAAGCTGCTGCAATTGTCCAATCTCGATCTCACGACGTTCGTGGAAGAGGAACTCGAGCGCAATCCGCTGCTGGAGCGGGCCAATGACGAGCCCCCGGCCGGCGAAGCCCCGGCCGAGACCGGCCAGTTCAACGATAGCGACGGCGGCCACAATGACGAGCCCGGCGGCGGTCCGGGCGAGGCGTTCGAGCCCGGCCAGGAAGAATGGATGAGCAAGGATCTCGGCACCCGCGCCGAGATCGAGCAGACCATGGACACCGGCCTCGACAACGTCTTCTCCGAGGAGCCGGCCGAGGCTGCCGCACGCAACGCCCAGGATGCGGCGCCGACCACCTATACCGAATGGGGCGGCGGTGCCTCCGGTGACGAGGCCTACAATCTCGAAGCCTTCGTCGCCGCGGAGACCACGCTCCGCGACCACCTCGCCGAGCAGCTGTCGGTTGCCTTCACCGGGGCCGCGCAGCGCATGATCGGCCAGTACCTGATCGACCTCGTCGACGAGGCGGGCTATCTGCCGCCGGATCTCGGCCAGGCTGCCGAGCGGCTTGGCGCATCGCAGCAGGACGTCGAGAACGTTCTTGCCGTGCTGCAAAAATTCGATCCGCCCGGCGTCTGCGCGCGCAATTTGAGCGAATGCCTGGCGATCCAGCTCCGCGAGCTCGACCGCTACGATCCCGCGATGCAGGCCCTGGTCGAGCATCTCGATCTCCTCGCCAAGCGCGACGTCGGAGCCTTGCGCAAGCTCTGCGGCGTCGACGATGAGGACATCGCCGACATGATCGGCGAGATTCGCCGGCTCAATCCCAAGCCCGGCATGAAGTTCGGCTCGGCCCGGCTCCAGACCATGGTGCCTGACGTCTATGTCCGCCCCGGTCCCGACGGCGGCTGGCATGTTGAGCTCAACAGCGACACCTTGCCGCGCGTGCTGGTCAACCAGACCTACTATTCGCAACTGTCGAAGAAGGTCGGCAAGGACGGCGACAAGTCCTATTTCACCGACGCGCTCCAGAATGCGACCTGGCTGGTGCGTGCGCTCGACCAGCGCGCCCGCACCATCCTGAAGGTCGCGACCGAGATCGTGCGCCAGCAGGACGGCTTCTTCACCCATGGCGTGGCGCACCTGCGGCCGCTGAATCTGAAGGCCGTCGCCGACGCCATCCAGATGCATGAATCGACGGTGTCGCGCGTCACCGCCAACAAATACATGGCGACCAATCGCGGCACGTTCGAGCTGAAATATTTCTTCACAGCCTCGATCGCTTCGGCTGACGGCGGCGAGGCGCATTCGGCCGAAGCCGTGCGTCACCACATCAAGCAGCTGATCGATTCGGAGGCGCCGTCCGCGATCCTGTCCGACGATACCATCGTGGAACGCTTGCGCGGCTCGGGCATTGATATTGCCCGCCGCACGGTCGCGAAGTACCGCGAAGCCATGCGCATTCCTTCCTCGGTGCAACGCCGCCGCGACAAGCAGAGCGCTCTTGGTAACGTCCTCTCCACCGCAATGTCCGATCGCTCCCGCAGCACCGTGCCGGCCTGATTGCGCTGGCGCGAAATCGCGCTACTCTCATCCCCCCTTCGCGGCCGATCCAAGCTAGGCACTCAAACCAAGCGAGGTATCACATGACTCTCAGAATCTCGGGAAAGAGCGTCAGCGTTGGCGAGGCCCTGCGCGGCCGCGTTTCCGACCGGACCGAAGAGGTCCTGCGTAAATATTTCGACGGCAACTATTCCGGGCACATCACGCTCAGCAAGGACGGCTTCGGCTTCCGCACCGACTGCGCGCTGCATCTTGATTCGGGAATTACGCTTGAGGCCGATTCGAACGCGCCCGATGCCTATGCAAGCGCCGACCTGGCGCTCCTGATGATCGAGAAGCGCCTCAAGCGCTACAAGAGCCGGCTCAAGGACCGCTCGGCCCGCAAGGCCCATGTCGCCTCCGCCGCTCTCGCCGCCATGGATGCCACGAGCTATGTGCTGGAAGCGCCGGGCGAGGGTGAGGACGACGACGAGGTCACCGGCTACAGCCCCGTGATCATCGCCGAGGCCACCACCTCCCTGAAGCAGCTTTCGGTGAGCGAGGCCGTCATGGAGCTCGACCTCAGCGGTGCGCCCTGCCTGGTTTTCCAGCACGGCTCCAGCGGCCGGGTGAACATCATTTACCGCCGGGCCGACGGCAATGTGGGCTGGATCGACCCGCCGGGGGCCAAATCAGGTGGTTAGGGCCGGAACCGGGGCCCGTACCATCCGCAGCCTTAACAATGACGGGGGCAAAGCCGCACGCAGCAGTTGGCACCGGGATTGCGTTGGAGTAGAAGCGCCCCACATCAGGACCGGGCTAAGTTCCCCTCCTGCTTCACCTTCTTGACGCCGGCCCGGCGTGGTTCTCACCAAGCTGGCCAATTCGGAACCTGACGGTTTAATTCACCTCGGAAACCTTCCATGCCGATTACCGATCTGGTCGCGCCCGAGGCGATTCTCCCGGCATTGAAGGTCAACAGCAAGAAGCAGGCGCTCCAGGAACTCGCCGCCAGGGCGGCCGAGCTGACCGGGCAGAACGAGCGCTCCGTGTTCGAGGTGCTGCTGCAGCGTGAGAAGCTCGGCACCACCGCGGTCGGCTACGGCGTCGCCATTCCCCACGGCAAGCTGCCCAAGCTGGAAAAGATCTTCGGCCTGTTCGCCCGTCTCGATCGTCCGATCGATTTCGAATCGATGGACGGCCAGCCGGTCGATCTCGTCTTCCTGCTGCTCGCCCCCGAAGGCGCCGGCGCCGACCATCTGAAGGCGCTCGCCCGCATCGCCCGTCTCCTCCGCGACCAGGACATCGCCAAAAAGCTCCGCGCCTCGCGCGACGCCCAGGCGATCTATTCAGTGCTGGCGCTACCGCCCGCGACTGCGGCTTAACAGGTTAGAGCCAATCGTTCATATATCGAGACTTCGCTCGCTCCTTTGCTCGACCAGATTTGCCGACGCTTTCTAAGGGAGAGCTTTCAGGTACTGCGACGGGGGCGTGCCTCCGTAAACTTCGCGAGGGGGCTGGCCCTTGATTACATTTCTCGTACTCGCCGGCATGTTTGGATGGTTGGCCAGCGTAGTTTGGCAATTGCGGCTTGCGAGTACCAAGGGAAAAGTTTGGAGCCGTAACGGCTATGTAACCCGTACAAGTAACGAGACAGTTTTCGGCGCCTGCGTGTGTTTCTACTGGGTCGCACTTGGGTGGGGAGCCGTGATGCTATTTTGCATGGTGATATCGATTATCAGGCAAATCTAGAACTGAGCATGACCCGGATTTGAGCATCCCGGCGTCGCCTTCCGGCTGATAGCACGCAGTATGCGGAAGCAAAGCGGGCACGCTTTCGTGCGAAGGCATGCCCCGCTTGAGATCCTAATCGTGCGACGTGCGTGCGCTCAGTGCACGCTCACCACTTGCAGCTCCTTGCTCCAAGCGTTGGCGACTGCGGCGTAAGTCAACTTCCTTCCGCTATAGGGTAGAGATTGCTTCGAGCGTCACTGGCGGCCGCATCAGCGTCTCGTTGCCGTGGCGATAGAACTTCTGCGTCCAGGGGTTAAACACCGGCACGCGTGCTTCGATGAATTCGTCGATGTCCCGTGTGACTACGGCGAGATCTTGCAGGGCTGCGATGGCTGCAATGAACAGATCCGGTTGGCCGAATGTGTGGCCGCGCTTGCGACCCTCAACGATCATCGCCTTCCACCGCACGATCGCGTCTTCGGTGATGGCAAGGATCCGTCTCGCAAACAATGGTCGCACTGTGTTTTCCAACCACGATCGAAGATCGGCGCGCCTGGTAGCATCGGACAATTGTTCGATGCCGTAGACAATCTCCGCGATCGTTACGTCGCTAACGTAGAGTTCCTCTCCACTTTGGCTCGCGACGAAATCCATGACGTCAGGATTGGGCTGGGGCCTACGTAGTTCCGACACGACGTTGGTATCGAGCAGCCAGCCCCTCAAAGCTCGACATCCCGAACGCTGGACTTGACCGTCAGGCGCTCGAATTCCACGTCGGCTAGCGGGGACTTCGCAAAGGCCGTCACAATATCGCGGCCGCTCACGGGTCGCTGAAGGCGATCGAATTCCTCTGCGGCAACGATAACCGCCGCATCTTTGCCGTGCAGTGTAACCCGTTGTGGTCCTGTGCGCTGCGCCTCCCTGACAATCTGACTCAGGTGAGTTTTTGCATCTTGAAGGCTCCATCGGCGCGATCTGGAGCCATTCTTGGAAGAGGGACGCTTTGCGGTGGTCATGCTCATCGCCTCTAGTCTAAACAACCAGAATTTAGCATATCCGAATTTGACCGCCAAAGCAAAACGGGCATGCCTTCGCTTGAAGGCATGCCCGCTTGAAACTCTATTCGTGCGACGCGCGCGTGCTCAGTGCACGCTCACCGCTTGCAGTTCGTTGCTCCAGGCGTTCGCGATCGCGGCTTCGCGGCTGTCGGTCAGCATGATCGGCGTGCCGTCGGCGGCGTGGAGCGCGAAGAGCTTGAGGCCCGGCGCGATCTTCGGCGCTTCGGGAAACAGGCCCGGCACATCCTCCGAGCGGATCTGCTTCACATAGGCGATATGGCCTTCGCCGAGGGTTGCCAGCGTCTCGGGAGAGACATTCTTGGCTTCGTATTCGAACGCAACATGACCTTCACTCATGGTCTCGACTCCTCTCTCGAAACTAAGCGGTCGAGTCCGCTACTCGTTCCATTATTCGTGCTCATTGATAGCGATTGTCTTAACGATCCTCTCCGGTTCAGGCCGGGCAAGATCGACCGACAACAGCCCGTTTTTCAGATCCGCACCCAGCACCAGCATCCCCTCCGCCAGCACGAAGGTGCGCTGGAAGTGGCGCGCGGCGATGCCGCGATGGATGTATTGCCGGGACTTGTCGTCCTGCTGCCGCCCGCGAATGACGAGCTGGTTTTCCTCAATGGTTACATCGAGTTGGTCGCGGGTGAATCCGGCGACCGCCAGCGTGATGCGCAAACGCTCGGGCTGGCCGTCCGACCGGTCACACCTCTCGATATTGTAGGGAGGATAGCCGTCGGCGCCTTTGACGACGCGATCAAGCACGCGCTCGATCTCGTCGAAGCCCAAAAGGAACGGACTGGAAAGCGTTGGAACACGAGACATAGTTTACAAAGTCCTCTCGAAGCGACTTTGGTGCATCAGGGCCCGTAGAGGCACCCCTTGGTCAACAATATGGTCATATCCCCGTGTCGGTTCAAGGACGTAGCTGGAATGCCGGAGGCCATTAGCTTCCGCTCGCCTGCGTCCCGGCCATCCACGATCTTGCCCGCGGCGCTGAGCCCGTGGATGCCTGCGACAAGCCCGGCACGGCGAATTTGCGGGCCGATTTATCTCAACGAAAACAAACCCCCTTCTACTGTGCATGGGGTTGTTTTCGCGTTTTTTTATCGGCGGACCCCTGGAACCGGTCAGGCCTCGATCCGCGTCCGCCCGTCGCCGCTGAAAAGATGCAGCTTCGCCCGCATTGCTGCGACGCGGATCCTCTCACCGATCGGCGGTGCCTCGGAGCCGGGAATGCGGACGATGACCTCGCCGGGCGGCAGCTCGCCGGGGGTGGCTGCGACGCGCTGCTCGTCCTGCTGCCGCGTGCCGTAGACAAAGGTTTCCGCGCCGACGCGCTCGATCGCTTCCACGGTGAGCGGCAGCGCGACGCCGCCGGCCGGGGTCTGGTCGGTGATGACAAAATCTTCCGGACGGATGCCGAGGATGCCGGCCTCGGTGCTGCCGAGCTGCGACTTGATCTCCTCGGCGCGAATCGACATCAGATTCATCGGCGGTGCCCCGATGAAGGAGGCGACGAAGGTCGTCGCCGGCTTCTCGTAGATCGCCAGGGGATTGCCGACCTGCTCGACCTGGCCGCCGTTCATCACCACGAGGACGTCGGCGAGCGTCATCGCCTCCAGCTGATCGTGGGTGACGTAGATCGACGTCGTGCTGAGCCGGCGCTGCAATTTGCGGATCTCGACGCGCATGGCGATGCGCAGCTTTGCATCAAGGTTCGACAGCGGCTCGTCAAACAGAAATACCTTCGGCTGGCGCACGATGGCGCGGCCCATGGCGACGCGCTGGCGCTGACCGCCGGAGAGCTGGCGCGGCTTGCGCTCCAGCATCGGCGACAGCTCGAGCACGCGCGCGGCTTCCTCGACGCGGGTCTTGACCTCGGCCTCCTTCATGCCGCGGTTGCGCAGGCCGTAAGCCATGTTGTTGAAGACGCTCATATGCGGATAGAGCGCGTAGTTCTGGAACACCATTGCGATGTCGCGATCGGCGGGCTCGACCTGGTTGACGATTCGGCCGCCGATGTCGATCTCGCCGCCGGTGACGGTTTCGAGGCCTGCGACCATGCGCAGCAGGGTCGACTTGCCGCAGCCGGAGGGACCGACCAGCACGCAGAACTGTCCGTCGCCGACATCGACGTTGACGCCCTTGATGGCCTCGAAGCCACCAGGATAGGTCTTGCGGACGTTGCGCAGGGTAACGTTAGCCATGGGATTTACTTTTCCGTCTCCACGAGTCCGCGCACGAACAATTTCTGCATGGCGACCACGACGAACACCGGCGGCAGCATCGCCAGCACGGCGGTGGCCATCACGATCGGCCATTCGGTCAGCGCGTCGGTGGTGGTGATCATCTTGCGGATGCCGACCTGGATGGTCTGCATGTCGTCGCGCGTGGTGATCAGCAGCGGCCAGAGATACTGATTCCAGCCGAGGATGAAGAGGATCACGAACAGCGCCGCCATGTTGGTGCGCGACAGCGGCAGCAGCGTATCCCAGAAGAAGCGCAGGGGACCGGCACCGTCGATGCGCGACGCCTCCAGCAGCTCGTCCGGCACCGTCATGAAGAACTGGCGAAACAGCAGCGTCGCGGTGGCTGAGGCGATCAGCGGCAGCGCCAGGCCCGCATAGCTGTCGAGCATGTGGAGGTCGGCGACGATCTTGTAAGTCGGATAGATTCGCACCTCGACCGGCAGCATCAGGGTGATGAAGATGATCCAGAAGATCGGCATCCGGAACGGAAAGCGGAAATACACGATCGCATAGGCCGAGATGATCGAGATCGCGATCTTGCCCACCGCGATCAGCAGCGCCATCACCAGCGAGTTCAGCATCATGTTGCCGACGGGCTCGCGGGTCGAGCCGCTCGTGCCGACGAAGATGGTCTGATAGTAGACCTCGAAGAAATGACCGCCCGGCAGCAGCGACATCTGCCCGTTCGCGATCAGCGCGTTGTCCTGGGTCGAGGCGACGAACGCGATGTAGACCGGGAAGGCGACGATCGCGATCCCGATCCACAAAATGGCGTGAGCGACGTAGCGCCGAAAGCCCTCTTCCTCGACCATCAGTAGGTCACCTTGCGTTCGACGAAGCGAAACTGGATTCCGGTCAGCACGATCACCATGACCATCAGGATCACCGATTGCGCCGCGGAGCTGCCGAGATTGCCGCCGAGCAGGCCGTCGGAATAGACCTTGTAGACCAGCGTCACCGTCGACGTTCCCGGACCGCCGCGGGTCATGGTGTCGATGATGCCGAACGTGTCGAAGAAGGCGTAGACGATGTTGACGACCAGCAGGAAGAAGATCGTGGGCGACAACAGCGGGAAAGTCACGGTCCAGAAGCGCCGCATCGGACGCGCGCCGTCGATCGCGGCTGCCTCGAACACGCTCTTCGGAATCGCTTGCAGGCCGGCGAGAAAGAACAGGAAATTATAGGAGATCTGCTTCCACGCGGCGGCAAGGATGATCAGCGCCGCGGCCTGGTTGCCGTCGAGCAGCGGATTCCAGTCGATGCCGGCTTCGCGCAGATAGCGCGAGAGCACGCCGAGCGAGGGATGCAGCATGAAGATCCAGAGCACGCCGACGACGGGCGGCGCGACGGCGTAGGGCCAGATCAGCAGCGTGCGATACAGCGAGCCGCCGCGCATCGGCTTGTCCGCCATGACCGCCAGCAGCAGGGCCACGGAGAGCGAAGAGACCGCGATCGCGAACGAGAAGAAGAAGGTCCGGACGATCGCCTCGAAATAGGCGGCGTCACTGAAGAGATCGAGATAATTGTCGAACCAGACGAAGCTGGTCGAGAGACCGAAGGCGTCCTGGAGCAGGAAGGACTGAATGACAGCCTGCGCAGCCGGCCAGTAGAAAAAGATCAGGACGATCGCAAGCTGCGGCGCAACCAGCGCGTAGGGCAATAGCCTTGATTGGAAAATGGCTTGCTTCTGCATGGTGTC
Source organism: Bradyrhizobium sp. LB8.2 (assembly GCF_040548035.1). Lineage (NCBI taxonomy): Bacteria > Pseudomonadati > Pseudomonadota > Alphaproteobacteria > Hyphomicrobiales > Nitrobacteraceae > Bradyrhizobium > Bradyrhizobium sp. LB8.2. The sequence goes on from NZ_JBEPQV010000013.1 coordinate 21,436, forward strand.
AGCTGAGCGGCAGGCCGGGTCGCGACCTGCCGCTCATCGCCTCACTTGACGGCGGTCTTTTCGAACTGACGCAGCATCGTGTTGCCGCGCTCGACGGCGGCATCGAGCGCCTGCTTGGCGGTCTTCTTGCCAGCCAGCGCCTGCTCGATCTCTTCCGACCAGACGTCACGCAGCTGAACCATGTTGCCGAGGCGCAGACCGCGCGAATTCTCGGTCGGCTCCTTGTTGGTCAGCTCGAGCAGCGGGGTCTCGAGGTAGGGCTGGTCCTTGTAGAAACCTTCTTCCTTCGCCTTGGCGTAGGCCGCCTTGGTGATCGGCAGATAGCCCGAGGCCTTGTGGATGTAGATCTGGCGGTCGGTGTCAGAGAGGAATGTCATGAACTTCGCAATGCCCTTGTACTCGTCGGCCGACTTGCCGCCCATGACCCAGAGCGAGGCGCCGCCGATGATCGAGTTCTGCGGCGCGCCCTTGACGTCCGGATAATACGGCATCGGCGCCGCCGTGAAGTTGAACTTGGCCTGCGCCTTGACGTTGCCGAAGAAGGCCGACGAGGTCAGGTAGATCGCGCACTCACCCGAAGTGAAGCGGCCTTCGCCTGTGTTGGTGCGACCGGCGTAGTCGTAAGTCTTGTCTTTTTGCAGCTCGACCAGCTTCTCGAGATGCTTGACCTGGAGCGGACCGTTGAACTCGAGCTTGGTGTCGAAGCCGTCGAGGCCGTTGGCTTTGCTGGAGAGCGGCACGTTGTGCCAGGCCGAGAGCTGTTCGAGATTGACCCAAGTGACCCAGGAGTTGGAGAAGCCGCAGGTCGGATGGCCGTTGTCGTGGAGCTTCTTGGCGGCTGCGAACGTCTCGGGCCAGGTCTTCGGGATCTCGACGCCGACCTTCTTGAGCTCGTCGAGGTTCACCCACATGACGGTCGACGACGAGTTGAAGGGGAACGACAGCATCTCGCCCTTGGAGGTCGAGTAATAGCCGCTGATCGCGGGCAGATAGGCCTTGGGATCGAATTTCTCGCCGGCCTCGGCCATCAGCTTGTAGACGGGCTTCACGGCGCCGGTCGCCGCCATCATGGTCGCGGTGCCGACTTCGAAGACCTGCATGATGTGGGGCGCGTTGCCGGCGCGGAAGGCCGCGATGCCGGCGTTCATCGTGTCGGCGTAGTTGCCCTTGTAGGTCGGGATCACCTTGTAGTCGCTCTGCGCCGCGTTGAAGTCGGTGGCGAGCTTGACGATGACGTCGTTGTTGGCGCCGGTCATCGCGTGCCACCACTGGATTTCGGTCGCGGCCAAGGCCGGCGAGGCCGACATTCCAACCGTAAGTGCAACAGCGGCAGCCGCCCCAAAGTGTCGAAGAGCCATCAAGTAAACCTCCCTTGGCCGTCAAAAATTGATCGCTTGCGCTAGCAGCGCCATATGACGTTCACATGACTGTGTAAGCGGCCGAAACGAAAGCGGCAAGCGCTGGAAAAGGGAAGCTGTCAAATAGGCGAATGCGCAGCGGGCAGGTTTCTTCGTTCGCGGTGCAGCATTCGGGAGTGATGGGTTGGGTCGCTGCGTCGTCAGCAGAATAGCGCGAGGCAGACGCTCGGCCCGCGGGCTCCAACCTCTCCCGCTTGCGGGAGAGGTCGGCGCAACGCGCCGGGTGAGGGCTCTCTCCTCTTGGGGAGTCTCACTGCGGAGGCACCCTCTCCCCAACCCTCTCCCGCAAGCGAGCGAGGGAGCGCACCTTCCTTGCGGCGCGTTGTCAGTTCAATAGCGTCACGCCTCAGCGCTTGCGCTCGGGGCCGCAGACCGTGCCCTGCTCGACCATCGCGTCGATCTCGGATTTGGAGTAGCCGAACTCGCCCAGCACCTCGGCCGAGTGCTGGCTGAATTTCGGCGGCAGGCGGCGCAGGCTCGGTTTGCTGCGATCAAGCCGGATCGGCGACGCCACGCCCTTGTACCAGTCCTTCTCGATGATATCGCCGCGGGCGATGGTGTGCGGGTTGGTCAGCGCCTGGTCGATCTTCTGCACGGGGCCTGCGGGCAGGCCCGCGGCGAGCAGGCGATTGCACAGCGGCTCGGCCTCGTGCTGGCTGAACACGGCGGCAAGCTCGGCGCGCAGCGCTTCGCGATTGGCGATGCGGTCCTTGTTGCGGGCAAAGCGCGGATCGGTGCCGAGCTCGGGCTTGCCGATCTCCTTGGCGAGCTTGCGGAAGGTGCCGTCATTGCCGACGCCGATGAAGATGTCGTCGGTCTTGGTCGGGAAGATCGCGTAAGGCACGAGGTTGGGATGCTCGTTGCCGGTCAGCGACGGCGGCTTGCCATGCATGAAATAATTCGCGGTGTGCGGGTGCATGATGGCGAGACCGGTCTCGTACAGCGTCGTCTCCAGGAACTGGCCCTGGCCCGAGCGCTGCCGCTCCGACAGCGCCATCAGGATGCCGATCGCCGCATAGAGGCCGGTGCCGATGTCGACCAGCGGCACGCCGATCCGCATCGGTCCGCTTTCGGGCGAGCCGGTCGCCGCGATCATGCCGGTCATGGCCTGGATGATGGCGTCATAGCCGGGATTGCCGCCGCGCGGGCCGTCGGCGCCGAAGCCGCAGATCCGGCAGTGCACCAGGCGCGGGAATTTCTCGCGCAGCACCTCGCTGCCGATGCCCCATTTCTCCAGCGTGCCCGGCTTGAAGTTCTCGATCAGGACGTCGGCGGTCTCCAGCATCTTGAGCAGCACGAGACGGCCGCCCTCGGAGGCGAGGTCGAGGCCGATCGAGCGCTTGTTGCGGTTGATGCCGATGAAATAGGCCGCGTCTTCCTCGTGGAAGGGAGGGCCCCAGTCGCGCACCTCGTCGCCTGCGGGCGGCTCGACCTTGATCACGTCGGCGCCGTGGTCGGCGAGGATCTGGGTGCAATAGGGACCGCCGAGCACGCGCGTGAGATCGATGACGCGCAGGCCGCTCATTGCGCCCGTGGCAGCTCCGGAACTGGCGGCTTCAGTCATGCCTTTGCTTCCCCTGTGTCGATATTGATCACAGGCCTAGCGAGGTTCGTCTGAGCCAGCAATGGCTTGTTGCGGGGGGCCGCATGCGCCGCGGCTGCGCCATCCCGCCGAATGGCAAATCAAACGGAAGCGGCCGGCCCGAGGAGAATCCCGGGCCAGCCAATCCAATCTACGATCAGACGACCGTCAGGCGGACGTCGACATTGCCGCGCGTTGCGTTGGAATAGGGGCACACCTGATGAGCCTTCTCGACCAGTGCCTCAGCTTCGGCACGGGCAAGGCCCGGCAGCGATACGGCAAGGTCGATGTCGAGACCGAAGCCGCCAGCGGCGCGCGGGCCGATACCGACGGTCGAGGTCACCGAGGCGTCGGCCGGAACCTTCGGTCCGCCCTGCGAGGCCACGAATTTCATCGCGCCGATGAAGCAGGCGGCATAGCCGGCCGCAAACAGCTGCTCGGGATTGTTGCCTTCGCCGCCGCCGCCGCCGAGCTCCTTCGGCGTGGTGAGCTTGACGTCGAGCGCGCCGTCGAGGGTCGCAGCATGGCCGTCGCGGCCGCCGGTGGCTTTTGCGCTGGTCTTGTAGAGCACATTCACGGACATTTTTGGTCTCCCTGGGTTTTCGCTGGTGCAATCTTTATCGCAGGCAATTAGATTGCGCGCAATTGAAATTATGGTGCCTCACATTTAATTGTTCGCAATTGAATGTGCCGCCGGCCGGCCCCAGAATGGAGCAAGTCTCGTGAGATTCTCTATGCCCCGGAAATCATCGGCAGCGGATCAGCCGCTGCGCCTCGACAATCAGATCTGCTTCGCGGTCTATTCGGCCGCGCATGCCTTCAACCGCGTCTACAAGCCGCTGCTGGACCGGCTCGGCCTGACCTATCCGCAATATCTGGTCATGCTGGTGCTGTGGGAGCGCGACGACGTGCCGGTGAAGGACATCGGCGAAAAGCTGTTCCTGGATTCGGGCACGCTGACGCCGCTGCTCAAGCGACTCGAAGCCGCCCACCTCGTCAAGCGCACGCGCTCGCGCGAGGACGAACGTCAGGTCCTGATCGCGCTAACGGCGCAGGGCCACGCCTTGAAGGACAAGGCGCGCGCCGTGCCGCAATCGATCCTGGCAGCGTCGGACTGCTCGGTCTCGGAACTGGTCACGATGAAGGACGAGATCGTCGCGCTGCGCGACCGGCTCAATGCGGTGATCGGGGAGTAGGGTTAGGTTTACGTGCTTAGGACAGCCGCTTCTTCGTGAATGCTCGGCCGGAGTGAGACTTCAGGTACGCTTCAAAAGCGAGCGCTTTGTACTTGTCAGGGAAGGCGCAGTACCAGATCAGCTTCCAAGGCTTAAACTTGGCGGTGTGGGTGGATTTGCCAGCATTGTGCTCTGGAATCCGCCGCTTCAGATTTTCCGTGGCCCCAACGTATTCCTGCTCGGGAAATTCGATGCTGCGGAGGATGTAGACGTACCACATTGACGATTATCGCCTGGGCAGCCGCTGCGTGGGAATGTCACCAGTCCGTCTTCGCCCTTCGGGCTTCGCCGGACACCACGCGTAGCCCGAAGGGCGAAGCGTGGTGGAGCCAGGCGGGATCGAACCGCCGACCTCTTGCATGCCATGCAAGCGCTCTCCCAGCTGAGCTATGGCCCCTTAACCGTCCGACGCGCCGCGGGTGACGCGTCGGGAAAGACCCAGAACCACAGTTCTGGGATTATCTCAAGTCTCTTCATCACCGGTGACATCACCAATGATGTCGGTGACGTCCTCATCGCCCTCTTCGTCGTCGGCGATAAAGGTCGAATCATCGTCATCGTCGTCGTCGATGGTCTCGTCGGCCTCGATGTCGTCCTCGGATTCGGGCACGACGGCCTTGACCTTGCCGGTGTTCTCCTCGGCATCGGCCTCCTCGAGCGAGACTTCCTCGACTTCCGCCGGCTCCGGCTTGGTGTCGGCGGCTGCTGCCGCGTGGCGGGCTTCGGCGCCGCGAGGCGCGCGAGCCGGCGCCACGGGCGCGATCGGCACGACCTCACCGGTGTACGGCGAGATCACCGGACTCTTGTTGAGGTCATAGAACTTCTTGCCCGTGGTTGGGCAAATACGTTTGGTTCCGAGTTCGGACTTGGCCACGGCAGAGGAATCCTGGAAATGTCTGAAAAGCGGTGTTTCACTTGGCTAGTTGGCGGCCCGCTGTCAATAGCGCATTACGGGAGAACGACATGCCCGTGACGGCGGAGAGACCATGTGGTACCTGCCCGCGAGCCCAGAGGGCACATCCAAGGACACAATCTTGACCCATTCCGACAAGCCGACGCCGCTTCAGTCGCGCGCCAGCGGCCCCCTGACCGGAAAAGTACGGGTGCCTGGGGACAAGTCGATCTCCCACCGCGCCCTCATCCTGGGCGCGCTCGCGGTTGGAGAGACCAGGATCTCGGGCCTCCTTGAGGGCGAGGACGTCCTCAACACCGCAAAAGCCATGGAAGCGCTCGGCGCCCGGGTCGAGCGCATAGGTGATTTCACCTGGACGGTGAACGGCGTGGGTGTTGCCGGCTTCGCCGAGCCCAAGGCGCCGCTGGATTTCGGCAACTCCGGCACCGGCTGCCGGCTGGTCATGGGCGCCGTCGCCGGCTGCCCGATCTCGGCGGTGTTCGACGGCGATGCCTCGCTGCGCAGCCGGCCCATGCGCCGGATCCTGGACCCATTGGAAAAGATGGGCGCGAAGGTCGTCTCCGGTGGCGAGGGCGGCCGTCTGCCGCTGACCGTCCAGGGCGCGCGCGATCCGCTGCCGATCACCTACAAGACCCCGGTCGCCTCGGCCCAGATCAAATCCGCCGTGCTGCTCGCGGGCCTGGCCGCGCCGGGCACCACCACGGTCATCGAGACCGAGGCCAGCCGCGACCATACCGAGCTGATGCTGAAGCACTTTGGCGCCGACATCACCTCCGCGCAGGAGGGCCAGCACGGCCGCCGTATCACGCTCGTCGGTCAACCTGAGCTGCATGGCGCCAATGTCGTCGTGCCCGCCGATCCCTCATCGGCGGCGTTTCCCATTGTTGCTGCGCTGATCGTCGAAGGCTCCGATGTCGTCCTGTCCGACGTCATGACCAATCCGCTGCGGACGGGCCTGTTCACGACGCTGCGCGAGATGGGTGCCTCGATCGAGGAGAGCGGGGTGCGTGGCGACGCCGGCGAGCCGATGGCGAAGCTGCGCGTGCGCGCTTCGAAACTGCGTGGTGTTGTGGTGCCGCCGGAGCGCGCGCCCGCGATGATCGACGAATATCTGGTGCTGGCGGTGGCGGCCGCCTTCGCCGAGGGCACGACCATCATGCGCGGCCTCCAGGAGCTGCGCGTCAAGGAATCCGATCGTCTCGAAGCCACCGCCGCCATGCTCCGCGTCAACGGCGTGAAGGTCGAGGTCTCCGGCGACGACCTGATCGTCGAAGGCCGCGGCCACGTCCCCGGCGGCGGCCTCGTCGCCACCCACATGGATCATCGCATCGCCATGTCCGCGCTGGTGATGGGCTGCGCGTCCGACCAGCCCGTGACCATCGACGACACCGCCTTCATCGCCACCAGTTTCCCGGATTTCATTCCGATGATGCGTTCGCTTGGGGCCGAATTTTCATGATCATCGCCATCGACGGGCCCGCGGCGTCGGGCAAGGGCACGCTCGGCAAGCGTCTTGCCCACCATTACGGCTACCGTCACCTCGATACCGGCGTGATCTATCGCGCGGTGGCCTATTCGCTGATTCAGTCCGGGCATGATCTCAGGGACGAGGCGGCGGCGGTCGCGGCAGCGTTGGAACTCGATCCCGAAAAGTTCGGCAATCCCGCCCTGAAGACCCAGAAGGCCGGCGAGGGCGCTTCCATCGTCTCGGCGATCCCCAAAGTCCGCGAGGCCCTGGTCGGTTTTCAGCGGCAATTCGCTGCCGATCCGCCCGGCGCCGTGCTCGATGGGCGGGATATTGGAACCGTGATCTGCCCCCATGCCGACGTGAAGATCTTCGTCGTCGCCGACCCCATGGTGCGCGCCCGCCGCCGGACCATGGAGGCCAAGGCGCGGGGCGAGGAGGCCGACGAGGCGGCCGTGCTCGCCGACATCATCCAGCGCGACGAGCGCGACAAGAACCGGCCGATTGCGCCGTTAAAGCCGGCCGCGGATGCTTACTTGCTAGATAACTCCCAACTGGATATAGAAGGCGGCGTCCGGGCCGCCATCGACATTATCGAGGCCGTCCGAGCGGGCCGGTCGCGGGGTTAAGCCGCTGCCGTCATTGGAGGAAGCGCCCGCTCCCGCTCTTTGAGGTCGATACTTCGGTCCCTGTTCGGGACCGACGCGATCAGGCTCCGGACAACGATTTCCACGTATCGAATGCGCGGGCCTCAGCCGGCCCGCTTCCGCTGTTCCGGTGCCAGGCCGGGGCAACGAGCGGTCGCTCGAAGGTTCTGCGGACCTTCCGACACTGCGCGTACGATGCGCCCATGAACCCAACGGCCGGCACGACACCCGCAACTGGAGAACAAATGGCTTCGACTTCTGCTGATACCTATAGCCCGTCGCGCGACGATTTCGCCGCGATGCTCGACGAGTCCTTCGCAGGTGGCAACCTGCAGGAAAGCTCCGTCATCAAGGGCAAGGTTGTTGCAATCGAAAAGGACATGGCCGTCATCGACGTCGGCCTGAAGACCGAGGGCCGCGTCGCCCTGCGCGAATTTTCCGGCCCCGGCCGTGAGAGCGAACTCAAGGTCGGCGACGAGGTGGAAGTGTTCCTCGATCGCATCGAGAACGCCCTCGGCGAAGCCGTGCTGTCGCGCGACAAAGCGCGCCGCGAAGAGAGCTGGGGCAAGCTCGAGAAGGCTTTCCAGAACAACGAGAAGGTCAACGGCGTCATCTTCAACCAGGTTAAGGGCGGCTTCACCGTCGACCTCGACGGTGCCGTGGCCTTCCTGCCGCGTTCGCAGGTCGATATCCGTCCGATCCGCGACGTTGCGCCGCTGATGAACAACTCGCAGCCGTTCCAGATCCTCAAGATGGACCGCCGCCGCGGCAACATCGTCGTGTCCCGCCGCACGGTTCTCGAAGAGACCCGCGCCGAGCAGCGCCAGGAGCTGGTGCAGAACCTCGAAGAGGGTCAGGTCATCGACGGCGTGGTCAAGAACATCACCGATTACGGTGCGTTCGTTGATCTCGGCGGCATCGACGGCCTGCTGCACGTCACCGATATCGCGTGGCGCCGCGTCAATCATCCGACCGAGGTGCTCTCGATCGGCCAGACCGTGAAGGTCAAGATCATCAAGATCAACCACGAGACGCACCGCATCTCGCTGGGCATGAAGCAGCTGCTGGACGATCCGTGGCAGGGCATCGAAGCCAAGTACCCGCTGGGGTCTCGCTTCACCGGCCGCGTCACCAACATCACCGACTACGGTGCGTTCGTCGAGCTCGAGCCGGGCATCGAAGGCCTGATCCACGTCTCCGAGATGTCGTGGACCAAGAAGAACATGCACCCCGGCAAGATCGTTTCGACCTCGCAGGAAGTCGAAGTGCAGGTGCTGGAAGTCGATTCCGTCAAGCGCCGCATCTCGCTCGGCCTCAAGCAGACCATGCGCAACCCGTGGGAGGTCTTCGTCGAAGGTCACCCGACCGGTTCGACGGTCGAGGGCGAGGTCAAGAACAAGACCGAGTTCGGTCTGTTCCTGGGCCTCGAGGGCGACGTCGACGGCATGGTCCATCTCTCCGACCTCGACTGGAAGGTTCCGGGCGAGCAGGTGATCGACAACTACAAGAAGGGCGACATGGTGAAGGCCGTGGTGCTCGATGTGGACGTCGAGAAGGAACGTATCTCGCTCGGCATCAAGCAGCTCGAAGGCGACCCCTTCGCCGAGCCGGGCGATGTCAAGAAGGGCGCGGTCGTGACCTGCGAAGTGCTCGAAGTGAAGGAGGGCGGCATCGAGGTGAAGATCATCGGTACCGACTTCGCCACTTTCGTGAAGCGCTCGGAGCTCGCCCGTGACCGCAACGATCAGCGCACCGAACGTTTCGCCGTCGGCGAGAAGGTCGATGCCCGCGTGATCCAGTTCGACAAGAAGGCCCGCAAGGTCCAGGTGTCGATCAAGGCGCTCGAAGTCGCCGAAGAGAAGGAAGCCATCGCGCAATACGGCTCCTCCGATTCGGGAGCGACGCTCGGCGACATCCTCGGCACCGCGCTCAAGAACCGCGACACCAAATAAGCGAAACGTACGTTTCGCTGCATCAAAGCCCCGGCGCAAGCCGGGGCTTTTTTGTGTGCGCCCGGCTACGCGGCCTCCGCCGAGCCAGGCCTTGTTTACTTCAAATTGCGCCGCAATTGATGTATCCAGATAAGCCAATGGTCATGCTGTGACGGCACAACGCGCTTGGCCCTTCATTTTGGAGATATTCCGATGTCGCTCGATTCGGACATCATCGTCGATCGCCGCAGGATCCGCCGCAAGCTGACGTTCTGGCGCGTGATGGCCGCGCTGATCGCGATCGCGGCGATTGCAGGCTTCGCGCTGGTGGCGACACCAGGTGCGCGCGGCACGTTCGCGTCCGCCGGCTCGATCGCGCGGGTCCAGATCGAGGGCCTGATCCGCAGCGATTCCGATCGCACGCAGGCGCTGGAGCGGCTGGAGAATTCGCAGGCTGCCGCCGTCATCATCCACATCAACTCGCCGGGCGGCACCACCGCCGGCTCCGAGCAGCTCTATGATTCGCTTGTGAGTCTGAAGGCAAAGAAGCCTCTCGTCGTCGTGGTCGAAGGGCTTGCGGCGTCCGGCGGCTACATCACCGCAATCGCCAGCGACCACATCATCGCCCAGCAGAGCTCGCTGGTCGGCTCGATCGGCGTGCTGTTCCAGTTTCCAAACTTCTCGGAGCTGCTGAAAACCGTCGGCGTCAAGGTCGAGGAGGTGAAATCCACGCCGTTGAAGGCCGCGCCCAACGGTTTTGAGCCGACCAGCCCCGAGGCGCGGGCTGCGCTCGATGCGCTGGTGAAGGACTCCTATGCCTGGTTCAAGGGCCTGGTGAAGGAACGGCGTGGCATGGATGACACGCAGCTCGAGAAAGTGGTTGATGGCCGTGTCTTCACCGGACGCCAGGCGATCGATCTCAAGCTGATCGACCAGATCGGCGACGAGAAGACCGCCGTGACCTGGCTGGTCGAGCAGAAGGGCGTCAAGAAGGGGCTCTCCGTGCGCGATTACAAGTTGCAGCCGCGCTTCGGCGATCTGCCGTTCCTCAAGACTGCGGCCGCAGTGACGCTGGAAGCGCTGGGTTTAGGCTCGATTGCGCATCAAATCGGACAAACCGGCGTCGCTCAGGCGGTCGATCGGATCGGAATGGATGGAATGCTGGCCTTGTGGCAGCCGGCGGCGTCGAACTGACCGGCGCCGGGCGAGCCCCAGAAGCTTTTCCCGTTCGACGCGTGCCGGGCCAGCCCGCTTTTTCGGCATTTGTCACGCATTTTCACGACGCTCAATCTTCATTTAGCGTCTTGACAGATCACGGTATTTTCACGGAAATGGTCATCCGCACGCTCCCGGGTCCTATCTCTCAATGATCAAATCCGAACTTGTTCAGCGTATCGCCGAGCACAACCCGCATCTGTACCAGCGGGATGTCGAGAACATTGTGAATGCGATTCTCGAAGAGATCGTAGCGGCTCTCGCGCGCGGTGACCGCGTCGAGTTGCGCGGCTTCGGTGCCTTCTCGGTCAAGCATCGCCCTGCACGCGCAGGGCGCAATCCGCGCACCGGCGCCCATGTGCCCGTCGACCAGAAGAGCGTTCCGTTCTTCAAGACCGGCAAGGAAATGCGCGAACGGTTGAATCGCGACCATCCGGATCCAGGCGCGCCAGACTGAGGCCGACGTCAGGGTTTCCCGCGGTCGCGAGCGATGGGGCCGCAAGCTTGATTCAAGGCGAGCGAAGCGAGATGCGAAAGTTCCTGACCGCGCTGATCGTGATTCCGCTGGGCCTGATCCTGATGGTCTTTGCCGTCGCCAACCGGCAATTCGTCACGGTCTCGTTCGATCCCTTCGTTTCCAACGATCCGTCATTCTCGGTCACGCTGCCGCTGTTCCTGCTTCTGATCGTGGTGGCTGCGCTCGGGGTCTTCGCAGGCGGCTGTGCCGTCTGGTTCGGCCAGCGGCACTGGCGGCGTGCGGCGCGCCGGAATGAGGCGGAGGCCCGGGCCGCACGGGGCGAACTGGCCGATCTGCGGGCCCAGGCGGCCGCAGCAAGGCCCGAGTCCCAGCGCCTCCCCGTTCCCTTCGGGGTGGGCCTTTACGGGCCGGTCGGGCGAGACAAGCAGCGCGCGAGGTTGTAGAAGCGGCCGCAACCGACAACCCTGTTTTCCGGCCGCCGGCCCGCGGCCTCCATTTGCTTTGAGCCCATATCCTTGGAAAACATGTCCCTGCTCGTCAAAATCTGCGGCCTGTCCACGCCCGAGACGCTCGAAACGGCGCTCGACGCGGGTGCCGACATGGTGGGGTTCGTGTTCTTCCCGCCGTCGCCGCGGCATTTGTCGCTGGAGGCGGGGCGGGACCTCGGCCGGCAGGTGAAACGGCGCGCGCTCAAGCTCGCGCTCACCGTCGACGCCGACGACGCGACGCTCGACAACATCATGGACGCGCTGTCGCCGGACATTTTCCAGCTTCACGGCAAGGAGAGCGTGGCGCGGCTGCGCGACATCAAGCAGCGGTTCGGTCGCCCGGTGATGAAGGTCGTGCCGGTCGCAACATCAGCCGATCTCGCCGTGCTGCCTGGCTACCTCGCGGTCGCCGATCGCATCCTATTCGACGCACGCGCGCCGAAAGACGCGACCCGGCCCGGTGGCCTGGGTGCGCCGTTCGATTGGCGCCTGCTCGAAAACCTTGAGCTCGCGCTGCCGTATATGGTTTCGGGCGGGCTACATCCAGGGAACGTCGCCGAAGCCCTTCGCGTCACCCGCGCCGGCGGTGTCGACGTCTCCTCCGGTGTCGAGAGCGCACCGGGCGTGAAGGACCCCGAGATGATCAAAGCCTTCATTCGCGCTGCGCGCGCAAGCCAAGATGCAAGTCAAAAGTTGAGCGTCCGATGAATAGCGTAAAACCCAATTCCTATCGTAGCGGGCCCGACGAGCGCGGCCATTTCGGCATTTTCGGCGGACGCTTCGTCGCCGAAACCCTGATGCCGCTGATCCTCGATCTGGAGAAGGCCTACACCGAGGCCAAGGCCGATCCGGCCTTCCAGTCCGAGATGAACGGCTATCTCAAGAATTATGTCGGCCGGCCCTCGCCGCTTTATTTCGCCGAGCGTCTGACCGAACATCTCGGCGGCGCAAAAATCTACCTCAAGCGTGAAGAGCTCAACCACACCGGCTCCCACAAGGTGAACAACGTGCTCGGCCAGATCATGCTGGCGCGGCGCATGGGCAAGAAGCGCATCATCGCCGAGACCGGCGCCGGCCAGCACGGTGTCGCCACTGCGACGCTGTGCGCGCGCTTCGGTCTCGACTGCGTCGTCTATATGGGCGCCGTCGACGTCGAGCGGCAGCAACCCAATGTCATCCGCATGGAAATGCTGGGCGCCAAGGTGATCCCGGTGCAGTCGGGCACGCGCACGCTGAAGGACGCCATGAACGAGGCGCTGCGCGACTGGGTCACCAACGTGCACGATACCTTCTACTGCATCGGCACTGTCGCCGGTCCGCATCCCTATCCGACGCTGGTGCGCGACTTCCAGTCGATCATCGGCAACGAGACCAAGGCGCAGATGCAGGAGATCGAAGGCCGCCTACCGGATTCGCTGGTCGCCTGCATCGGCGGCGGCTCCAACGCGATGGGCCTGTTTCATCCGTTCCTCGACGATTCCACCGTCCAAATCTTCGGCGTCGAAGCCGCCGGCCACGGGCTGACGCAACTGCATGCCGCCTCGATCGCGGGCGGCCGTCCCGGCGTGCTGCACGGCAACCGCACCTATCTCCTGATGGATGCCGACGGCCAGATCCAGGACGCGCATTCGATCTCGGCCGGCCTCGACTATCCCGGCATCGGCCCCGAGCATTCCTGGCTGCACGAGATCGGCCGCGTGAACTATCTCTCCGCGACCGACGACGAGGCGCTCGCAGCGTTCCAGTTGTTGTCAAAACTGGAAGGCATCATCCCCGCGCTCGAGCCGGCACATGCCATCGCCAAGGTGATGGAGCTCGCGCCGAAGCGGGCAAAAGATCACCTGATGGTCGTCAACCTCTCCGGCCGCGGCGACAAGGACGTCCCGCAGGTCGGCGACATCCTGAGGGGCAAGAGCAAGTGACCACGCGTATCGACACCCGTTTCGCCGAGTTGAAAAAAGCCGGCCGCGCGGCCTTCGTCACCTTCGTGATGGCCGGCGATCCCGATCCGGCGACCTCGCTCGAGATCATCAAGGCGCTGCCGAAGGCGGGCGCCGATGTGATCGAACTCGGCATGCCCTTTACCGATCCGATGGCCGACGGCCCGTCGATCCAGGCCGCCGGCCTTCGCGCGCTCAAGGTCGGCATGACGCTGAAGAAGACGCTCGATCTCGTGCGCGGCTTCCGCAAGGACGACAACGCCACGCCGATCGTGCTGATGGGCTATTACAACCCGATCTACATCTATGGCGTCGACAAATTCTTAGGTGATGCGAAAGCCGCCGGCATCGACGGCCTCATCATCGTCGACTTGCCGCCGGAAGAGGACGATGAGCTCTGCCTGCCCGCGATGAAGGCCGGCCTCAACTTCATCCGCCTGGCGACGCCGACCACGGACGACAAGCGCCTGCCGGCGGTGCTCGCCAACACCTCGGGCTTTGTCTATTACGTCGCGATCACCGGCATCACAGGCGCGGCGGCGGCTGACGCCTCCTCCGTGAGCGAGGCGGTTACCCGTATCAAGCGGCACACCAAGCTGCCGGTCTGCGTCGGCTTCGGCATTCGCACGCCGGAGAACGCCCGCGCCATTGCGTCCCATGCCAATGGCGCCGTGGTCGGCACCGCGCTGATCGACGCCCTCAAGAACAGCCTCGATGCGGACGGGCGCGCCACCGGCAAAACCGTTAACGCCGTCGCCGAGTTGACGGCGGCCCTGGCCCAGGGCGTCAAGGGCGCGCAACAGGCGGCGGAATAGGCCACAATTCCGCTTTTCGGGCGGGCGACACGGCGGCTTGCCGGGCCGGGGCCCGGCCGCCATATATCCCTTCAGGCGATCCGCAAGGCGGGTCGCACATCGGAGCAAACCATGAACTGGCTTACCAATGTGGTCCGGCCGAAGATCCGCAACATGCTGCGGCGGGAGACGCCGGAGAATTTGTGGATCAAGTGCCCGGATTCCGGACAGCTCGTGTTCTACAAGGACGTCGAGGCCAACCAGTTCGTCATCCCCGGCTCGAACTACCACATGCGCATGAACTCGGTGGCGCGTCTGAAGTCGATTTTCGACAACGAGACCTGGTACGACGTCGCGCTGCCTGACGTCACGCCCGATCCGCTCAAATTCCGCGACGAGAAGAAATACGTCGATCGCATCAAGGATGCACGCGCGCGGACCAATCTGAACGACGCGATCAAGGTCGGGTACGGCAAGCTCGAAGGCGCCGCCGTCGTCGTCGCCGTGCAGGATTTCGATTTCATGGGCGGCTCGCTCGGCATGGCCGCGGGCGAAGCCATCGTGCGCGGGCTCGAGCTTGCGGTCGAGAAGAAGTCGCCGTTCATCGTGTTCGCAGCGTCAGGCGGCGCGCGCATGCAGGAAGGCATCCTGTCGCTGATGCAGATGCCGCGTACCACCGTCGCGGTGCAGATGCTGCGTGAGGCAAAACAGCCTTACATCGTCGTGCTGACCAACCCGACCACCGGCGGCGTCACTGCGTCCTATGCAATGCTCGGCGACGTGCAGATCGCCGAGCCCGGTGCGCTGATCGGTTTTGCCGGCGCGCGCGTGATCGAGCAGACCATTCGCGAAAAGCTCCCCGAGGGTTTTCAGCGCGCCGAATACCTCAAGGAGCACGGCATGGTCGACATGGTCGTGCACCGCCACGAATTGCGCCCGACCCTGGCGCGGCTCTGCCGGCTGTTGACCAGGGCGCCGGCGCTGGAGAGCGCCTCGAAACCGGTGCAGCCGGTCGTCAGCCCGGCGCAGATCGTATCGGCTCCCGAGACGGCGCCGGCCGCGCCGCACGCGTGAACACTTCCTCCGACAGCGCAAAGCCGTCGCTCGGCGACTTGATCGCGCGGCTGTCGGTCCTGCATCAGAAGCGCATCGATCTCGGGCTGGAGCGGATGCACCGCCTGCTCGAGCGGCTCGGTCATCCTGAAAGCAAGCTGCCGCCGGTGATCCATATCGCCGGCACCAACGGCAAGGGCTCGACGCTCGCTTATCTGCGCGCGACGCTGGAGGCCGCGGGCCTCCGCGTCCACGCCTACACCTCGCCCTATCTCGTTCGCATCAACGAATGCTTCCGGCTCGGCCGCGTTGGCGGCGGCGTGCTGGTCGGTGACGACGAATTGCGCGCGGCGCTGGAAGAGGTCGAGCGGGTCAATGCCGGCGAAGCCGCCACCGTGTTCGAGCTCAAGACTGCGGCTGCGTTTCTTCTGTTCGCGCAGAAGCCGGCCGATGTCGTGCTGCTCGAAGTCGGCCTCGGCGGCCGGCTCGATTCGACCAACGTTATCGATACACCAGCGGCCTGCGTGATCACGCCTGTCAGCATGGACCACATGGATTTCCTCGGTGACACCTTGACCTCGATCGCCGGCGAGAAGGCCGCGATCATCAAGCGGGGCGTGCCCGTCATCTGCGCCGAGCAGTCGGGCGAGGCGATGGCGGTGATCGAGGCGCAGGCCAAGCGCATGTGCGCGCCGTTGTTTGCCGCGGGCGAGAGCTGGCACGTCAATGTCGAGCACGGGCGGCTGGTCTATTCCGACGATCGCGGTTTGATGGATCTGACGGCGCCGCGCCTGTTCGGCCGCCACCAGTTCGACAATGCCGGCCTCGCGATTGCGACGCTGCGGGCCACCAACGCCTTCAAGATCAACCAGGCGGCCTTCGAAGCGGGCATCGTCGGCGCCGAATGGCCGGCGCGGATGCAGCGCATTACGTCCGGCGAGTTGCTCTCCTGGGGGCCGCAAGGATCGGAGATCTGGCTCGATGGTGGGCACAATGCCGAGGGCGGCCGCGTCGCGGCGGCAGCGCTCGGCGATCTCGAGGAGCGGGTGTCGCGACCGCTGGTCGTCATCGCCGGCATGATGGCCAACAAGGACGCGCGAGCGTTTCTGGCCAATTTCGCCGGTCTGACCCGTCATATCATCGCGGTGCCGATTCCCGACACCGATAACGCGATGCCGGTCGACATCCTCGCGGATGCCGCGCGCAGCCTCGGCATGCGTGTCGAGCCCGCGCCGGGTATCGAGGCCGCACTGCGCGCATTGGCGAAGCTCGCCTACGAAGTGCCGCCGCGCATCCTGATCACCGGCTCGCTCTATCTCGCCGGCCACGTGCTGGGGCTCAACGGCACGCCTCCTGCATAAGGGTTGCGGTGACCAACATGCGTTTTGCCGCGATTGCCGACGTCCACGGAAACTATCTCGCGCTGGAGGCAGTGCTCGCCGACATTCGCGCGCAGGGCATCGCCGAGATCGTCAATCTCGGCGACATGCTGAGCGGGCCGCTCGACGCGCGCCGCACGATCGAGATCCTGATGAAGCTCGATGCCGTACACGTGCTCGGCAATCACGACCGCTATCTGCTCGACCGTCCCCCGGAGAAGATGGGTTCATGGGATCGCCCCGCCCATGCGCAGCTGGATGGCACGCAGCTCGACTGGCTGCGCGCCCAGCCGATGACGCGGGTGTTCCGCGATCAGGTTTTCCTCTGCCACGCGACGCCCGGCAATGACGAGGTCTACTGGCTCGATACCGTGCATCCCGACGGCGCGGTGGCGCTGTCGCCGCTCGATCGCATCGAGCAGTTTGCGCAAGGCATCGCGCAATCATTGATCCTTTGCGCCCACACCCATCTTGCCCGCGCCGTACGGCTTCGCGACGGAAGGCTGATCGTCAATCCCGGCAGCGTCGGCAGTCCCGGTTATCGCGACAAGCATCCGTTCCCGCATGTCGTCGAAGCCGGCACACCGCATGCGCGCTATGCGATCGCCGAGCGCATCGATGGCGCCTGGCAGATGACGTTTCGTCACGTCGCGTACGATCACGACACGATGGCCGCGCTGGCGCGTCGCAACGGCCAGCCGGAGTTGGCGAACGCGCTGGCGACGGGATGGATTAGATAGCCCCGCTCGTGTCCCGGACGCGGCGCGGCATGAAATGACGCGACGCAGAGCCGGGACCCAGCAGGCGGTGGGCCCCGGCTCTGCAGCGCACCGCTGAAGAAGCGCTGGGCTGCGTCCGGGGCACGAGAGCGATCGTCATCCAAGCAACTTCATCGGATCCGCCACCTTCTGCTTCAGCTGCTCGAAGCTGCATTGCCGCGGTGCCTTGTCGGGGCGCCAGCGCAGGATCGAGGTGCCGTGGCGAAAGCGCTCGCCGCTGAAATGGTCGTAGCAGACCTCGATCACGAGCTTCGGCTTGAGCGGACACCATTTTGCCGAGCGCTCCGTGGACCAGCGGCTCGGCCCGCCCGGCGCGTTACCGGTGAAGCCCGGCTCGCCGATCAGCGCTTCCAGCCGATCGGTCAGAGCAGGCCTTTCTGTCGCCTTGATCGCCGAGGTGAAGCCGACATGGTGAAGCAGACCTTCGTCATCGTAGAGTCCGAGCAGCAGCGAGCCGACCACGCTCCGGCCGGCGAGCTTGTTGGTGGCATAGCGGAAGCCGCCGACGACACAATCGGCGCTCCGGAATTTCTTGATCTTCTGCATGCCGTCGCGATTTCCCGCCTGGTAAGGCAGGTCGATGCGCTTGGCGATGACGCCGTCCGAGCCGCCGCCGGATTGCGCCAGCCATTTTTGCGCGGTGGCGTAGCTTGTCGCCGCCGGTGAGAGGCGGAAGATGCTGGCTTTCAGGTTGGCTTTCGCAAACGCTTCCAGCGCCGGCCGCCGCTCGCCGAGCGGCTCTTTGGCAAGCTGCTTCTCGCCAGCCGTCGCAAGCAGATCGAAGACGAGATAAAGTGCCGGCGTGTCCTGAGAGAGCTTGTTCACGCGGCTTGAAGCGGGGTGAATGCGCTGCAGCAGCGCGTCGAAAGAAAAGCTTTTGCCGTGCGGCACGACAATCTCGCCGTCGAGCGTGAAGCAATCCGCCTTCAGCTTCAGTGCCGCGGCGACGATCTCGGGGAAGTAGCGCGCGAGGTCCTCGCCGGATTTCGAGCGCAAATCAATGCTGCCGCCATTGCGCGATAGCAGGCAACGGAAGCCATCCCATTTCGGCTCGTATTGCCACTCCTTGCCGCGCGGGATCGCATCGACGGACTTCGCCTCCATCGCAACGAGAGATGTCGATTTTCGTGCGCGCTTTGCAGGGGCCGCAGGCAAGGGGCTGGGACTCGTCATACGCTGGACATGTCCCATCAACGCAAAACGGCCGACTTTCGCCGGCCGTTTCCAAAAAATAATCTTGTGCGAGGCGGATCAGACCGCGGAGGTGATCCACTGCTGCAGCTTTGCCTTCGGCGCTGCGCCGACCTGGCGGGAAGCCATCTCGCCGCCCTTGAAGATCATCAGGGTAGGGATCGACATCACGCCATACTTCGACGCGGTCTTCGGGCTCTCATCGACGTTGAGCTTCACGATCTTGACCTTGTCGCCCATCGCGCCGGAGATCTCGTCGAGCGCGGGTGCGATCATGCGGCAGGGACCGCACCATTCAGCCCAGAAATCGACAACCACCGGACCGTCCGCCTTGAGCACTTCGGCTTCGAAATCGGTGTCAGAAACTTTGCCAACGGCCATGGGAATACCTCGTACCTGAGAGAAGGACGCGACGGGAATCGCACCCGAGATCATGCCGTCAACCTATGAACGGCTCCTTGCCGGGTCAAGGACGCTCACACGGAGATGAAGGGATGCCAGCGCCGCGTCCAGCGCGGGGGCTGAAATCTCCATATATTCAAGGGCCTCGGTCCAGAGCAGGACGGCTCGAACAGGCTTTTGGGGATAAAGCCGCGATAGCACCGCCCGATACAGCGCAAGCTGCCGGACATAGGTCGCGGGCACCTCAGCGGCGCTGATGGGCGCCGCCTGGTTGGTCTTGAAATCGACGATCAAAACCTCATCCGGACGAACGACCAGCCGGTCGATCTGCCCCGACACCAGCGCCGGGGTGCGGCCCGGCCGCTCCAGTCTGCCGACGATGGCGACCTCCGCCCGGCTGCCCGCGGCAAAGACCGGCGCGAAGCGCGGCTCAGTGATGAGGGCGAGCACCTTGTCGGCCAGAGCGGCGCGGTCAGCCTCCGCCCAGTCCGAGGCATTGCGCGCCATGAAGCCGAGCGCGGCCTCGCGCCGGCGATCGCTGGCGATGTCGGGGAGTGATTGCAGCAGCCGGTGCACCAGCGTGCCGCGTTGCAGCGCGAGCGCGCGGGACTGCACCGATTCACTTGACCGCACCGCGCGGCCTTCCTCGGCGGACTGGCCGGAGGGACGGACCGGATCGTCATCGATGGTCTCGCGCGGCGCCGGCGTCTGCAGCCAGTCCGGGAGCGCGGTCCTCTGGTCCACGGACGTCGCCGGCGTGCCCAGTGCCTCGGCATCCCCGGGCCGCGCGAACCGCGTCACCTTGCCGAGCGGCGTCTCGATTGTCTGCTTGTCCAGGCCCGAGCCGGCGAGCCCGGTGTCGACCAGGTCGTACCAGCTCAGCTTGCGAACCGTCTTCATGTTGCCGGGCAAGCAGCCGCCGACGATCAGCCGGTCGGCGGCGCGCGTCATCGCGACGTAGAGCAGGCGGCGGTATTCGTCCTCGGTCTCCTCGATCATCGCCTTGCGTGCGTCGGCGACGGGCTTGGGATCGTCCGCCTTGCGGCCGGCCCACACCACGACCTCGCCGCCATTGCCGCGCGGCATGTGAATCAACCGGACCCGCTGCGAGTCCGCGGGCGACGATGTGGTGTCGACCATGAACACGACGGAGGCTTCCAGGCCCTTGGCGCCGTGCACGGTCATCACCCGTACCTCGTCGCGCGAGATCTCCATGTCGCGCTTCACCTCAGTGTCGGCCGAGCGCAGCCAGGCCATGAAACCCTGCAGCGAGGCCGGCGCTTTGCGCTCGTAGTTCAGCGCCAGCTCCAGAAATTCGTCGAGGGCGTCGTTGGCCTCGTGGCCGAGCCGGCGCAGCATGCGCGCCCGGCCGCCGTCGCCCCCGAGCAGCCAGGCGTAAAAGGCGAACGGCGTTTCCTCGCGCGCACGCATTTCGCAGGCTTCGAGGCGTCGCAACACCGCAGCGAATTTCTCGCTTGTGCCTGCATGCTCGGCGAGCGCGCGGCGCAAGGATCCCTTGCGATCCCAGGCAAGCTGGAACAGTTCGTCGTCATCGAGCCCGAACAGCGGGCTCTTCAGCGCGACCGCGAGCGCGAGATCGTCCTGCGGCAGCAGCAGCGCATCGGCGAGGTTCATCAAATCGATGATGCCGATGTGCTCGGTGAGCTTCAGCCGGTCAGCGCCGGCAACCGGAACGTTGGCGTGCTTCAGCGCCTGGATCACGGCGTCGAACGCATTGCCGCGCCGGCGCACCAGGATCAGCATGTCGCCAAAGCGCAGGGGCCGCCGCTCGCCCTCGTGGCCCGTCAGCGTGCCGCTCTCGACCAGCCGCTTGATCTCGGTCTGGATCCGGCGCGCAAGCTTGACCTCGGGGCTGGTGGCGGCGACGCCGTCGAACGGCGCGCGCCAGCCCTCGATCTCCTGCCTGTCATCGGCTTCCGCGAGGTCCCACAACTCGATCACGCTCGGGCCTGCATCGCCGAGGGCATTGTGCAGGGGATGACCGGTCTCGAGCGAATGGATGCTCTTGTAGATCGCAGGCTCGCGGAAGACGTGGTCGACCGAATGCAGGATCGCAGCACCCGAGCGGAACGAATAGGTGAAGGCGACCGGATCGAACTTCAATCCGGCGGCGGTGAACTTGCGGTCCAGCTCGCGCCGGCGCGCGTCGAATTCATGCGGGTCAGCTCCCTGGAACGAGAAGATCGACTGCTTCTCGTCGCCGACCGCAAAGACGGTGCGGTTCAGTCCCTCGCGGGCACCTTCACCTGCGGTGAACTCGGAGATGATGTGCGCGACGATGTCCCATTGCCGCGGGCTGGTGTCCTGGGCTTCGTCGATCAGCACGTGATCGACGCCGCGGTCGAGCTTGTAATGCACCCAGCCCGAGGAGACGCGGTCCAGCATCGCCAGCGTCTTGTCGATCAAATCGTCGTAGTCGAGCAGCCCGCGCTCCTGCTTCTCGCGGCGGTAGTTCGCGGCGGCGGCGGTCGCGATATGCAACAGGGCCGCGGTGCGGTCGCGCATGGTCACCGCGCGGCGCTTCTCGACCAATCCGCTGAGGCGCTGCGCCTCGCTCTCGAACAGGCGGGCGACGGACGGGTTGTGATCGCAAAACTTCTTGGTCAGCACCGCCTTGCGCGGCAATTTGTCGTCGGTGAGGAAGACGCCGAGATAGGCATCGACCTGCGCGCCGCCGGAAAAGACTTTTGCTTCGCGGAGCCGACCGGACTGGTCGTTGTCGGATTTGCTGCCGTCCTTCAGTGCAAAAGCGATGTCATCCCAGCGCGATCGCGGCAGAAACGGACCGTCGAGTATCTCCGTTTCGACATCCTCGATGCGATCGCTGGCGTCCACGCCCAGCGCCGCCGCCATCTGCTCGGCTGCCAGCTCAGCGTTGCCGGCCTCGTCGGTCCAGGCCATGAAATGGTCGCGGCTCAGACAAGCCTCGCGCACGACCTCCTTGAAGGTGACATCGGCGGCGCTCGCCATCGCAGTCAGCAGCGCGCGGCCGGTGACGCTGTCAGGATCGCGCGCGGCCTCCAGCAGTACCTTCAGATTGGCGCGCTCCATCATGTCGGTCTGGTCGCGATCGTCGATCACCGCGAAGCGCGCGGGCACGTTGGCCTCGAACGGAAACTGCTGGAGCAGGCGGGTGCACAGCGCGTGGATGGTCTGCACCTTCAGTCCGCCGGGCGTCTCCAGCGCGCAGGCGAACAGTTTTCGCGCTTCGCGGCGCAACTTTGAATTGGGATGCGGGATGCCGACCGCCTTGATCGCCGCGTCGAGTGCCGGGTCGTCGAGCGTCACCCAATGCCCGAGCGTAGTGAACACGCGCTCGGCCATGTTGGCGGCAGCCGCCTTGGTGAAGGTGATGCAGAGGATCTTTTCCGGCGGCACGCCAGAGAGGAGCAGGCGGATCACCCGCTGCACCAGCACATGCGTCTTGCCCGAGCCGGCATTGGCCGACACGAACGCCGACGCAGTCGGATCGGACGCGCGTGCCTGCCGCGCGCGCACCTCATCAGGAATGGGACGCGGCAACTTCACCATTCCTCGATTCCCAATCCGCCGGCCGCGGACCATTCCTTGATCCGGGCTAAGTCGTCATAAGTGCCGTAGCGGTTCGTCCACATCGGCAGGTTCAGCGAGGTGTAGGGCTGGCTCTCGTCATCGAAGGCGCGGATCAGCGCCTCCAGCTTGGCCCGTGCTTCGGCAGCAGCCGTATCAGGCGGCTGCGGCTCGTCGCCTTGCCTATATTTGAGCTCGAGGATGCGCTCCTCGCCCGGCGGATTGTTGCCGCTCAGGCGCACATAGACGAGCTGGCTCACGGACGCGCCGGCATCGATATCGGGAAAACCGCCCTCGCGCAGGATCGCGGCTTCCAGCGTGAGCTGCGGCGACAGGCCCATCCGGACCTGCTTGCCGGTCGGCGGCTGGCCGGTCTTGTAGTCGAGGATGGCATAGCCGCCGCCCTGGCGCCGCTCGATGCGGTCGGCGCGCGCGGACAGCTTGAAGCTGCGCGTACTGTCGAGCGCGATCGAAATCTCGCCACGGGTCTCCGCGGTGATGGCCTCGATCACGTCGCGACGCGCCGTCTCCCATTCGCCGAACCAGCGGGCGATGCGCTGGAAACGTGGCCACCATAGCGCGCGCGCCTCGGGACGTTCCATCAGCGGTGCAAAGTACTTTTCACCGATCACGCGCAGCACGCGCGCGGGATCGTCGGGCAGATTCGTGGCGTAGCGTTCCGTGAACTCGCCGAGTGCATCGTGGATCGCCGAGCCGCGGTCGGCGGCCGACAGCGGCATGTCGACGGGATCGAGTGCGTCCAGCCGCAAAATGTGTTTTGCGTAGATCGTATAGGGATCGCGCAGCCAGTCCTCGATCGCAGTCACAGACATCCTGAGCGGCCGGGTCGCACGCGGCGGTCGCGGCTCGGGCTGCTTGATCGGCTTGACTTCGTCAGGCTGGTCCAGCGTGGCTGCAAACTGCACGTATTTCTCGCCCGCGCGAATTGCTGCCTTCCAGTGCGCGTCGCCCGCGACCGCCTCCAACCGGTGCAGGAAGCGCGAAGCCACCGCGGGCGCGCCGCCGGCCTTTGCGGAGTGGGTGAGGATGACCTCGTCGCCGCCGAGCAGCTGCGCAAAATCATGGGCGGAGAGGCCGATACGGCGCTCAGGCAGATCGAGGCCGAGCTGGTGCCGCATCGGTCGGCTGAGCCAGGGATCGATGCGCGGCGCCGGCGGCCAGACGCCCTCGATCAGTCCGCCGACGATGATTCGGTCGGCCTGCATCAGGCGCGATTCCAGCGGGCCGTAGATCTGGAGCCGCGCGCCGGGCTTATCTCGCCGCCGCACCGCGCGATCGCCAAATGCGGTCTGGAAGACGTCTGCGTAGTCGGGCAGCGTCACCATCAGTCCGCTGGTCGTGCCGCCGCGCAGGAGATCGTCGAAGGCGCTCGCGAGTGCGAGGCCCTCGCGGTCCTCGAAGGCCAGGGAAATGCCCTGCTCGTCGCGCGACAGCTCGATCATGATCTCGCGGTGGCGATGTGCGAGCTCGGCGAAGTCGAACGCCTTCGCTGACGCCAGGCTCTCGATCGGCGCCAATGCTATCCGCAGAGCATCGATCAGCGCCTGGATGCGATCGAGGTCTTCCGCTTTGAGGCGCGCGCGCGGCTCGGCCTTATGCAGCGCGGAGACCTCGCTGCGCCACAGCTTTGCCAGCTCCTCGCGGAAGCGATTGAATTCACGCAGCAGGCCGGCAGTGCCTGCAGGCGGTCGCGTGCCGCGCAAGACCGCAAGCTCCAGGCCTTCGATCGCCGCCCTCCACGCGCCAGGTGCGCGGCCCAGCCGGCACAGCGGATGCTTCAGCATCGCCAACAGCGTCGGCGGCTCCAATCCCTTGGTCGCAGCCTCCGCTGTGAGCCGCGCAAAGACGCCGGCGGACGTCTCCATCAAGACGTCGCCGCCGGAATCGTCGAACGCGAGGTCCCACCGGGTCAGCGCGGCCATCACCCGCCGCGCCAGTGCGCGGTCGGGCGTGACAAGCGCGGCGGATTTGTCGAGATGCCGCGCCTCACGCATCGCAATCGCGATGGCGAGGGCTTCCATCTCGGGATTGGGGGCTTCGACCACTGCGAGATTGTTCATGCCGCCGGTGATCTTCGCGGCCACATCCGGCTGCTTCAGGCGGTCGTGCCAAATCTCGGTCTTGGCCGATGGCCGCATCGATTCGGAGGCGAGCAGATCGCGGCCGCCTTCCGCCGGAGGCTGGAGGATATCGACGTCGCTGCGCTTGATGCCAAAGCGATCGAGCAGCGCGTGCATGGCATATTGCGGATGGTTCGAGACCGGATGCTCCGCGAATTTGCCGAGCGAGTCGCGTACGCCGCCGATGCTGCGCCAGGCATCGTCGTCGAGATCGGTGTCCAGGCCGGGCAGCACCACGGCGCCACGCGGCAGCAAGGCGACTGCGTGGAGAAATCTTGCCGTGGCCGGCATCGAGCCGGTCGAACCGGCCGCGATCACGGGGCCATGGTGATGCGCGGTCAGCCGCTTGGCTTCGGCATCGATCAGGAGGTCGCGGCGGGCAGCGGGCTCGATGCGTTTGATTTCGGCGAGATGACCGGGCCAGGCGATGCGCGCGATGCGCAAAAATTCAAGCGAGTGCTGCCAGTACCGGTCGAGCATATCAGGCACGAGGCCATCGAGTGCGCTCCAGTCGACGCCGCGCGTGACCATATCGTCGATCAACCGCGCGAGATCGGAGGCCAGCGCCAGAGTCGAAGCGGGGCCGCCGACGACCAGCGGAGACAGCACTGGGCCCTTGGACCAGGCCGCGACCAGCTGCGCCAGTGTCAGCCGCCGTTCGAGTTCGCCGAGGCGCGGCGGAATGTCGAGCGGCGTTGCGCCGGAAAACTGTTCGCCCTCATCGGCGAAAGCGAGTTCATCCTCGTCGATGTCGCCGAGCGCGACGATGCGCGGCAGCACGACGGCATCCGCCTTCAACTCGTCGAGGAAGATCTCGCGGACGATTCGCATGGCGCGCCTTGTCGGCAGGTACAACGTGGCGTCCGCCAGCCGTGCAGGTTCCTTGCGCGCCTCAAAGCCGTCGACCAGCCGGCCGTCGAGCAGGCTTGAGACGACGGTGCGCAGGAAGGGAACTGAGACTGGAACGCTGAAAACGCGCATGAGCTGCCTGATTCGGGAATCAGGCGCCAATATAGGGAGGTGGACTCAAATGGTCATGGGTGGAAGGGAGATAGTCCCCGCTGTTTGACGGCTTCGCCGCTCGCGTCCGGGGCGCAGGCTACGTCATCACGGCTGTGGCTGTGGGTCCCGGCTCTGCGGAGCGGCACTTCGCGCCGCACCGCGTCCGGGACAAGAGAGACCCTACGCCACGCTCTCCAGAAACGCCTCTTCCGCGGCGTGCACGGCGTCGGGCGTGCCGACATGCATCCAGACGCCGTCGAGGCGGAGGCCGAACAGCCGCTCCTGCTCGTTGGCGCGGTCAAACATTTTGGTCAGCGAGAACTCGCCCGTCGGAGCATCGGCGAAGATCGAGGGCGACAAGATCGCCGCGCCGGCATAGACGAACGGAACGACCTCCTTTTCCTTGCGCTTGCGCAGGGCGCCGTCGGCCAGCATGCCGTAATCGCCGCGGCCGCTATAGCCGATGCTGGTCGCCGTCGGCGCCATCAGCAGCAGGATGTCCATCCGCGCGGGATCGAAGGTTTCGGCAAGCCGCGCCAGATTGGAGCGCACGCCGTCGATCCACAGCGTATCGGAATTGACATGGAAGAACGGCGCATCGCCGAGCAACGGCAACGCCCTGACCACGCCGCCGCCGGTGCCGAGCACCTGGTCGCGCTCGTCCGAGATGGTCACGCGCGGATGCTGGCGGGATGCGGTGTGATTGATGATCTGGTCCGGCAGATAGTGCACGTTGACCACCGCCTCGCTCACGCCGGCCTGGCCGAGCTTGTCGAGCACGTGGTCGAGCAGCGGCTGGCCGGCCACCGGCACCAGCGGCTTCGGCATCTTATCCGTCAACGGACGCATGCGCAGGCCGAACCCTGCGGCGAGCACCATGGCTTTGGTCGGCTTGACGGACATCCTTCGCTTTCTCAGACCTATTGATTTCGCGTTCGCAGCAATCCTAACACGAGGCTTGACCGACCGCACCGCGTCTTAATCGCCTTAACCACCTGCCGTGACGCTTGTACGACGAGTGTTGCCGTTACGCCCGGACGGATGTGGAACGCGCCTTTTTCTTCTTGTCGCCAAGCTTGAGAAAATTGACGCCGATCTGGTCGCCATTGACCCAGGCGAGCTCACAGCGCCGGTACGCAAGTCCGGTAGACGACAGCAGCAGAAAAAACTCCTTCAGATGCAGGCCTTCGACCGAGCCGTCGATGGTCAGCTTGGCGCCGCTCTCGGAGACGTCCTCCATGCTGCAGTCGCGCCGCCAGGTGCCGTCGATACCCATCATCTGGGCCGCGATCCCGCGCTCGAAAACAACCCGGCTGTTGCCGCGCTGGTCCGTCTTCACCGCCATCTGCCCTGCTCCGGCCCCGCAACTATCCGGCTGCCCCACCGCCAGATTACCGGTATCTTGGCTAACAGCCGGTAAATCGGGCCCCTAATCGGCCTTGTCGGCCTTGTCAGCCTTGGACCGGCCGTTGGGGCGGTGGGACGTTGGCGAGATACCAGTCGCGCAGATGGGCGAGCGCGGGATGCGCCAGGGAGCGCTGGAGATAGGTCCAGATCCGCGGTTGGTGACGCAGATAATGCGGCTTGCCGTCGCGGCGGTTGAGGCGGGCGAAGGTGCCGAGCAGACGCGTGTTCCGCTGCGCGGACATGATGGCGTAGAGCTCAGCGAAGCCGGCCGCGTCGAAGCTTGCGTCGTTCGCGCGGCGCGCCTTGATGTAGCGCGACAGCAGCGTCAGCTCGATCGTCTCGGGCACGTCGATGCGGGCGTCCTGGAGCAGCGACACCACGTCGTAGGATTGCGGCCCCAGCACGGTGTCCTGGAAATCGATCACGCCGACGCGTTCGATGCCGGTGCGATTCCCGAGCCAGATCAGGTTCGGCGAGTGATAGTCGCGGATGATCCACGTCTTCGGCGCCGCCAGCGGCCTCTTCAGCAGCTCGCGCCAGATCGCGAAAAATTCGGTGCGCTTCGCGTCGTCCAGCGGTGCGTTGCGATCGGGCAGGTACCATTCCGGCATCAACCCGATTTCAATCAGCAGCGCCTCGGTATCGAAGACAGGAATGGCGTAGGTCTGCCCATCGAGCGGCAATTTTTCCGGCAGCGTCTCGCCGTGCAGCACGGCCAGCAAATCGGTCGCGGCTTCGTAGCGCTCGGCGATCGGGCGCGGCGGATCGCCCTCGATCACGCCTTCGCTGCCAAAGTCTTCGCTGATCAGGAACCCCTGGTCGAGGTCCGAATGATGGATCGCAGGTGCCGAGATGCCATGTGCGCGCAGACCTTCGCCGATGGCAACGAAGGGTTTTATATTTTCGGCGAGGTGCACCGCGGCGCTGTAGGATTTTCCGTTGTAGACCGCAGCGCCATCCGGGCGCTGCGGAGAGTTCATGAGGATGACGATCGCGTCGTCGCGCAGCAGCCGTGCATACGAGCGCGTCGAGGCGTCGCCCGGCATGCGCTTGCGCGTCGCATCCATGTAGCCGGATGCATCGAGGAATTCGCGTAGCGCCTTCAGTCGCGCGACGGTGGCGGCAGCCTTGCCATAGCCGGTAATGTCGGCGGCGCGTGCGCTCGAGCCCAGCGCTGGCCGGTGCGTCAGCGCGATATCGATGCGGTCTTGAGGCATCGCCGACGGCGCGCGCTCCGGCCATTCGATCAGGACGAGGGTCGCTTCCGGCAGCGGCGACAGCCCGATCTCTTCGAGCTCGCTCTCGTCCTCGACGCGGTAGAGGTCGGCATGCATCACCGGGAATGGCGGCAGCTCGTAGCCCTGCACCAGCGTGAAGGTCGGGCTCGGCACTTCCAGCGCCTCGTCGCCGGCGAGATAGCGGATCATGGCCCGCGCCGCCGCGGTCTTGCCGGCACCGAGATCGCCGGTGAGCGTGATGACGTCGCCGGAGCCGACCAGCAGCGCGAGGTCGGCCATCAGGTGCGCAGTCGCCGTCTCGTTGTGAAGCGCGACGGAGAATGTGGTTGGTTCAGTCATTCGGCGGCGTCGCGATGCGCCGCCTGCTCGGTCGGGAAGTCGCAGATTACGACCGTGCCCCTGCCCACGATCGAATCTACCCGGATCTTGCCGCCGTGCAGCTCGACGAAGGAGCGCACCAGCGACAGGCCAAGCCCGGCGCCGCGGTGACGCGAGCCCTGCGATCGGCTTTCAAACCAGTTGAACACCTTGTCCTTCATGTCGGCAGGTATTCCAGGCCCGGAATCTGTCACAGTGAAGACCACGCTGCGTTCGGTGCGGCGGGCGCTGATGCCGACGGCGGAATCCTGTGGAGAAAACCCGACGGCGTTGGCGAGGAGGTTATAGAGCACCTGCACCACGCGCTTCTCGTCGCCGGTGAAGCTGCCGACGTCGGGCGCGATCTCGACCTTGAGACGGATGCGGTCGGTGGCGAGCCGGTCCTGAATACCCTCGGCGGCGAGCTCGATGGTCTTGCTGACGTCGACCGGGCCGAGTTCCAGCTTCATGGCGCCGGCGTCGATGGTGGCGAGATCCAGGATGTTGTTGGTCAGCGCCAGCAGGGCATTGGTCGATTTGGTGACGTAGTCGAGGTATTCGGCCTGCTTCGGCGTCAGCGGCCCGGTCGAGGGATCGCTGAGGAAATGCGCGAAGCCGATGATGGTGGTGAGCGGCGAGCGGAGCTCGTAGGAGACGTGGTGGACGAAATCCACCTTCATCTGGTCGGCGGCCTCCAGCGCCTCGTTGCGCTCGCGCAGCGCGCGCTCGACATTCTCGGTGTCGGTGATGTCCTGGAACGTCAGCATGGTCGCGCCGTCGTGCAGCGGCCGGATCATGCCGTCGAGCACGCTGCCGTCCTTGCGCTCCAGCTTCAGCGGAACGTCGGCGCGGCTCTCGATCGAGGTGACGGCCTCGCGGATCTGCCGCCAGACGATGGCGTCGTCGAACAGCTGATGGCACCAGCCTTCGACGGTCTGGATGTGCGGCTCGTCGCGCATGGCGTCGCTTGATAGCTTCCACATCCGGACGAAGGCCGGGTTGAACAGCTGCGCCCTGCCGTTGCTGCCGAACACCGCGACGCCCTCGGCGAGGCTGTCCAGCGTCTCGCGCTGAACGCGGATCATGCCGTCGAAGCGGCGGGCGAGCTCGAGGCTCTCGGTGACGTCGTCGAACAGATAGGTGACGCCGCCTTCCGGATTCGGCGTGGTGACGACGGAGAGTGCGCGGCCGTCGGGCAGGTACCAGGTGTCCTTGGCGGTCTCGACCGCGCGGTAGGCTTCGTGCAGCTTGACCTTCCAGGCGCGGAAGTCCGGCTGCTCCGGCAGCTTGCGCCCGGCGCGGAGTTGATCGAGCACGCTGGAATCATCGGGGTTGGCGTCGAGGAAGGTGCGATCGAGGTCCCACAGCCGACGGTAGGAATCGTTGTAGAAAGCGAGCCGGCGCTGGCCGTCGAACACGGCAACGCCGGAGGAAAGTTGGTCGAGCGTGCGGCGATGCGCCTCCGCCATCCGCACCAGCGCCGAGCTCAGCGCATCCGCCTCGCTGGCATCGATGGCAACGCCGACATTGCCGCGGCCGACATTGACGGCGCGGACGTCATAGATGCGCCGCTCGCCGCTGATCACGATCGGCAGCCGCGAGGTGAAATTGGCCGCCTCCTTCAGTCCCCGCTCCATCGCCGTGCGGTCGGCGCTGTCGAGCAGCTCGAGCTTGCGCTCCTGGGCGTCGGCGATGGTGGCCGCTTCGGTCGCACGGACATAGGCGGGGTTGGCGTAGGTCAGCGCGCCGTTCTCACTCTTGGCCCAGATCGGCCAGGGTGCGGCGGCGGCGAAGCCGCGCAGCATCTCGGTTTCGTCCGACAGCGCCTTGTAGCGCAAATTGGTCTCGGCCAGATCGCGCCGCAGCCCTGAGAGTTCGCGAATCCTGACGATGGCCTGGCCGCCGATGGCGCGGCCGATGGCCTCGAGCGTGTGGCCATGCGCGGTGGTCAGCGTCAGCTGGAACCCGTCGCCACGGTCCCGCAGCGCGTCGACCGCGTGATCCATCTGGAGCGCCGGCTCCGGCGGCAACCAGGTTCCAGATGCGAGCAGGCGCTGCGGGGAGGAGTCGCGCGGCAACACCATGGAGATGTCGCCGGAAATCTGGGCGCGATTGTCGCCGGCCGGCCAGGAGATCAGGATTTGCGGCTCGGCGAACAGCAGCGCGCCGAAGCGGTCGGCCTGGAGCTGGAGTTCCCCGATTCGGGCACGGAGCCGCGCCTCGTTCCTCGCCGTGCGCACACGCGTGCGCATCAGGAGAATCGCGGCGACCACCGAGAAGCCTAGCAAAGCCAGCGCAGTGGCCAGCACCGCGAGCTCCTGCCGGTTGAAATCCAGCAATGTTGAGAGTGTGTCGACGAGATCGGCGGCCTCAGCCGGCGCAGCCGGCAGCAGCGCCGCGAGAGCGCTTCCCAACACGCCGTTGCGCACCAGCGATGTGCACGACAGCAGCGTCCGACGCATCGACACGATCACGCCTGACATAGTTGCCCCAAGAACCGCACGAATTTGCACGCGGCGACCCCCGTCGCGCGCGAATCAAACGACAATACCCTCACCGTGACTCCACCGGTAAGAGTCCAGATCGTGAACGCAAAGCCGGCCCCACAAAAATGCCGGCCGCGCTGTTCCAGCCACGTAAATCTTCGGGGTAATTCGGCTGGATGTGCTGCGCGTCAGCGGCCGGTCGAGCCGAAGCCGCCGGCACCGCGGTCGGTCGACGACAATTCGGCCACGGGAACCAGCGCGGCCTGCACCACGGGCGCGATCACCATCTGCGCGATGCGCTCGCCGCGCTTGATCACGAAGGCGGCCTGGCCGTGATTGACCAGGATCACCTTGATCTCGCCGCGATAGTCCGCGTCGATCGTGCCCGGCGAGTTCAGCACGGTGACGCCGTGCTTGACTGCAAGCCCCGAGCGCGGCCGCACCTGCGCCTCGTACCCGGGCGGCAGTGCGATCGCGAGGCCCGTCGGCACCAGCGCGTATTGGCCGGCCGCGAGCGTCATCGGCTCGCTGTCCGACAGCGCTGCCATCAGGTCGAGACCGGCGGCATCGTTGGTCTGATAGGCCGGCAGCGGCAGGCTCTCCGCATGGGGCAGGCGTTGCAGTTCGACCGTGACTTTCGTGCTCAAGATGCCGGCTCCCGGGATTTGCCGGTCACGCTCTTTGCGACATGCGCGACCAGTTCGATGGCGACCTGTTCCTTGGTCATCGCCGGCCAGGAATCAACTGCAATCTCGCCATCCTTCTCATCGTTCTTGCGGCTGATGAGGTGAACGGTGTTGCGGTCTCCGCCCATCACCCCGGTGGCGGGGGAGACGTCGTTGGCGACGATCCAGTCGCAGCCCTTACGGGCAAGCTTCGACTTGGCGTTGTCGATGAGGTGCTCGGTCTCGGCCGCAAAGCCGATCACCAGTGGTGGACGCTTGTCGGTCAGCTTGGAGATTGTCGCGAGGATGTCGGGGTTCTCGACCAGCTGGAGCGGCGGCATGCCGGCCGAACTCTTCTTCAGCTTCTGCTCGCCTTCATTGGCGACCCGCCAGTCGGCGACTGCCGCGGCGAAGATCGCAATGTCGGCGGGAAGCGCGGCCTGCACCTGCTCCAGCATCTGCCGCGCCGATTCCACGTGCTTGACCGTCACGCCCCGGGGATCGCCGAGATCGACCGGCCCGCTCACTAAAATCACCTCGGCGCCTGCGGCCTGTGCGGCGGCGGCGATGGCAAAGCCCTGCTTGCCGGAGGAGCGGTTGGCGATGTAGCGCACCGGGTCGATCGGCTCGTGAGTCGGACCTGCCGTGATCAGCACGCGCTTGCCGGCGAGGGGGCGCGGCACCGGCGGCCGCAGCAGGCGCTCGGCGGCGGTCGCGATTTCGATCGCCTCGGACATGCGGCCGATCCCGGCCTCGCCGGCTTCGGCCATCTCGCCGGAATTCGGTCCGATCAGCACCACGCCGTCGCGCTGGAGCTGCGCCACATTGCGCCGCGTCGCCGCGTTATTCCACATCAGCGGATTCATCGCCGGCGCCAGCAGCACCTTGCGGTTGGTCGCGAGCAGGATGGCGCTGGCGAGGTCGTCGGCGTGGCCGTTTGCCATCTTGGCCATCAAATCGGCGGTGGCGGGCGCCACCACGATCAGGTCGCACTCGCGCGCGAGGCGGATATGGCCGGCGTCGAACTCGCTCTGGGGATCGAACAGGTCGGTGTAGACGCGCTCATGCGAGAGCGCACTCACGGCCAGCGGCGTGACGAATTGCTGCGCCGCCTTGGTCAGCACGCAGCGCACCTCGATCCGTCGCTCCTTGAGCCTTCGGATCAGGTCGAGCGATTTGTAGGCCGCGATCCCGCCGCCGATGATCAGGGTGACGCCGGCCTCGGCAAGGGCACCGGTGCGCTGCGGGATGGGGGTAGCGGAGGCCGCGGGCGGCGCCGTGAATGGCGTCAGCGGCTCCTCGCGGCCCTCGATCAGCTCCCCGAGAATGACCCGGACCTCTTCCTCGACCGACCTGCGGTTCCTGGCCGAACGCAGGCGAAGGAAGGTTTTGACGTTCTCGTCGAGCTTGCGGATGGTCAGGCTTGCCATGGCACTCTCCGGCGGAAAATGATAGCGATGCTATCAGTCGTATGATTGCACTGCAATCATAGATTCCGAACGGCGATCAGGATGCCGATGAAGGTCGCCGCGATGATCCAGAGCGCCACGGTGCGCCAGCGGTTCTTGCGGCCCTCGCTGCGGCCCATCGCCGCGATGCTCTCCGGCGACAGCCGGATGCCTTCCCGCGTCATGGTCTCCAACTGTTCGAGCACCGCGACCGAGCGCGCGGCGATGTCAGGCAGACGCATCAGGATGCGGGCGAGATCGCCGGTGCCGGAAAGTGCGCCCTGGACCCGGCCGATCGGCCCGAGATTGCGCTCGATCCATTCGCGCACCACGGGGTCGGCGACTTTCCAGATGTCGAGCTTGGGATTGAAGCCGCGCGCCACACCCTCGACCACCACCATGGTCTTCTGAAGCAAGATCAGCTCGGGCCGCGTCTTCATGTCGAACATGCCGGTGACTTCGAGCAGCAGCGTCAGCAGCCGCGCCATCGAGATCTCTTCGGCGGTGCGATTGTGAATCGGCTCGCCAATGGCGCGGATCGCTTGCGCAAAATTCTCGACCGAGTGATGCGCGGGCACGTAGCCCGCTTCGAAATGCACTTCGGCGACGCGGCGATAGTCGCGGGTGATGAAGCCGAGCAGGATTTCGGCGAGGAAGCGCCGCTCCTTCATGCCGAGCCGGCCCATGATGCCGAAATCGACCGCGACGAGACGGCCGGCGTCATCCAGGAACAGATTGCCCGGATGCATGTCGGCGTGGAAGAAGCCGTCGCGCAACGCGTGGCGCAGGAAACTCTGGATCACCTTGCGGCCGAGATCGGGCAGGTCGACCTGCGCTTCTTTGAGGCGTTTGTGGTCGTTCAACGCAATGCCGTCGATCCACTCCATCGTCAGCACGTTGTGCGTGGTGCGGTCCCAGTCAACGGTCGGCACACGGAAATCAGGATCGTCGCGCGTGTTCTCCGCCATTTCCGACAGCGCGGCAGCCTCGAGCCGCAGATCCATCTCCATCGCGACCGAGCGCGACATGGTGTTGATGACCTCAATCAGGCGCAGGCGCCGCGCCTCGGACGAATAGGCTTCGGCCTTGTGCGCGACGAAGAAGAAGTCGGAGAGATCGCGGCGGAAGCGGGCGGCCACGTTGGGTCGCAGCACCTTCACTGCGACGGCCTTGCGGACGCCGTCGCGCAAAACTTCGCCGCGATGAACCTGCGCGATCGAGGCGGCCGCGACCGGCGGACTGAGGCTCGCGAACACATCCGTCAGCGGCCGTTCCAGCGAGGTTGCGATCGCAGCTTCCGCTTCGGCTTGCGAGAACGGCGGCAGGCGATCCTGCAGGCTTTCGAGGTCGAGCGCCATGACGACGCCGACGACGTCGGGGCGTGTTGCCAAAAATTGTCCGAGCTTGAGATAGGCCGGGCCCATCCGGGTTAGCGCGCGGGTCAGCCGCGGGCCGTGCTTCGGGCCGCGCCGCTCGATGAGGCGTGCAACTTTCAGCGCGAGCTGCCCGGGCGGTGGCACCAGGCTCGGATCGACTGAGCCGAACACGCCCTCGCGCGCAAAGACGAACGCGGCGCGGATCAGGCGCGCAATGTGGGTGACGGCAGAAATCACAAACGCCAGCCCGAATGCAGCGCGACGATGCCGCCGGACAATGTCTGCCAATTCACGCGGGCGAAGCCGGCGTCGCGGATCATGTCGGCGAAGGCGTTGGGTCTTGGAAACTTGCGGATCGACTCGACCAGATATTGGTAGGACTCGGCGTCACCCGTGATCATGCGGCCGAGCGGCGGGATCACCTTGAACGAGAACAGGTCGTAAAGGCGATCGAGCCCGGGCATCTCGACGGTGGAGAATTCCAGGCAGAGGAAGCGGCTGCCTGGCTTGAGCACGCGATAGGCCTCGGCCAGTGCGAGATCGATCTGCGGCACGTTGCGAATGCCGAAAGCGATCGTATATGCGTCGAAGCTGCGGTCGGCGAAGGCGAGCGCCTCGGCATTGCCTTCGACGAAATCGACCTGGGTCTCGAGATGCCGCTTCGCGGCGCGCTCGCGGCCCACCTCCAGCATCCCGGAATTGATGTCGCAGACGGTGGCATGGAAGCCGGGGCCTGCGGCCTTGGCGGCGCGGAACGAGATGTCGCCGGTGCCGCCGGCAACGTCGAGCAGCGCGAACGGCCGATCGCCCTTGGGCGGGTTGAGCGCGTTGATCATGATGTCCTTCCAGACCCGGTGCAGGCCGCCGGACATCAAATCGTTCATCAAATCATAGCGCGACGCCACGCTGTGAAACACATCGTTCACCAGCGTCTGCTTGTCCCCCAGGGGAACGTCCCTGAAGCCAAAATGCGTGGTTTCGCCCGGCCGATCCATTACTCTACTCCACGAGGCGGACCATAGCGCGCCCGCCGCAATGGCGCTATCACAGCGCCCTGATAAGGTGAATGCCTGACCATGCCTGAATTGCCCGAAGTCGAGACCGTCCGCCGCGGCCTTCAGCCCGTCATGGAAGGTGCAAAAATCCTCGTTGCGGAGGCCCGCAGGCCCGATCTGCGCTTTCCGTTCCAGCCGGATTTCGTGGCCCGGCTGAAGGGGCAGGTCGTCACCGGGCTCGGGCGCCGTGCAAAATATCTCTTGGCCGATCTCGCCTCCGGCGACGTGCTGCTGATGCATCTGGGCATGTCGGGCTCGTTTCGCGTCATCAAGCGGGACAACGAGGCTGCGCCCGGCGAGTTTCACTATCCGCGGGCCAAGGACTCCACGCACGACCACGTGCTGTTTCGGATGTCCTCGGGCGCCGACATCATCTTCAACGACCCGCGCCGCTTCGGTTACATGAAAGTGATCGCGCGCAGCGCGCTGGACGAGGAGCCGCTGCTCCGTGGGCTCGGTCCTGAGCCGCTCGGCAACGAATTCGACGCAGCGATGCTGGCGCAGTCCTGCGCGGGGAAAAAGACCAACTTGAAGGTGGCGCTGCTCGACCAGCGCGTAGTCGCGGGGCTCGGCAACATTTATGTCTGCGAAGCCCTGCATCGCTCGCATCTGTCGCCGCGCCGGATTGCTGCGACGCTCGCCACGAAAAAGGACGAGCCGACCGACCATGCAAAGAGATTGGTAGGCGCGATCCACACCGTGCTGAACGACGCCATCAAGGCCGGCGGATCGTCACTGCGCGACCATCGCCAGACCTCGGGCGAGCTCGGCTATTTCCAGCATTCGTTCAAGGTCTACGATCGCGAAGACGAGAAATGCACGACGCCGCGCTGCGGCGGCACGGTGAAGCGTTTTACGCAGAACGGCCGGTCGACGTTCTGGTGCTCGAAATGTCAGAAGTAACGATCAAGCCCGCGGCCGCGAGACCGTGAGTTTCTGCGAGGGTGACAAATTCACCACGAGCGTCATTGCGAGCGCAGCGAAGCAATCCAGAATCTTTCCGCGGAGGGACTCTGGATTGCTTCGCTGCGCTCGCAATGACGGTGGATGGAGTCCTTTCAAAAGCGCGAAGCGAAGCAATCCGGCCGGGCTGGTGGCCGGATTGCTTCGTCGCTGGGACCTTCCGGATGGCGAAGGGCCTGCTGGCGTCTGAGCAATCGCCCCGCTCAGGACGTCAGTGTCGTGGATTCATCTGACGCAAGCTCTGAAGCCGGGTGCAGCATGCCGTCCGCGGTCGAGATGAACTGGTCGATCAGAACATTGGTCGTGGCGGCGAGCTCGAGCCGGGTCTCGATCCAATCCCAGAGGCCGCGGATCTCGTCTGATGATTTGCCGTTCGGCGCGAATTCGCTGACGGCAAGGCCGCTCGCGAGCGAGTCCTGATGATCATTGCGCATCACGATCAGCGGGCGTGCGAGCACCTCGGTGAGATCGAGGGCGGCTTCCTCGGCGAGCGTGTTGGCCGCGTTGTCGATGCGCTGGCCGCGGATCGGGGTCTGGTTCAGCACGAAGCTGTAAGGCCGTTTCCAGGCGCGCGCGACGCTCAGCGTCGAGGCGGTCGCCTCGATATCGGCGACGCTCGGGCGGGCCGGGATCAGGCAGAGGTCGGAATGGCGGATCGCGGCGGTGGTCGCGGCGCTGAGGCCGGCCGCGGTGTCGACGATTGCGAGCTGGAGGCCGCTGTCGGCCAGCATCTTCAGACGCGGCTCGATGTCGGCGGCGTGATAGATCGGCTCGACGACGAGATCATCGGCAGTGCGGCGGCGCTGCCAGTTGGACAAAGTGCCCTGCGGGTCGGTCTCGATCAGGCGGACGGTGAAGCCGGCCTGCTTGGCTGCGAGCGCGAGGCCAATGGCGAGCGTGCTCTTGCCGCTGCCACCCTTTTGGGTGGCCAGTACGATCGTGTGCATTGAAGATCAATCCTTTGGAGTGCTTGGGTCAGGGAAACGCCACGCGAACGTGCATCGACCTCGATGCTGAGCTCTTCTCGCTCAGGACGTGCCGGCCCGATCCAAAGGGGATCGCGGAGGTCCGAATCAGCAGTAACGATGATGGCGGAATCGGGAATGCCAGCGAATCCGTACGATTACTGGACCAGTAGTGGTACGTGTGCTGTGCTTGCCGCCATGAATAAAAGGACAAGCGGCATGAGCGGAAACTGGCGCGACCGGACGGCGACGAATTTTGAGTGCGAGAAGATGCCTGCGCTATCGAGCCGCGGCATGGTGGTCAGCAACCATCCACTGGCCTCCAGCGCCGGCGCGGAGATGCTGGCCGCGGGCGGCAACGCCATCGACGCCGCAATCGCGACCCTGTTCACGCTGACCGTGGTCGAGCCGATGATGGTCGGCATCATCGGCGGTGGCATGGCGCACATCCGGCTGGCCGACGGCAGCCACCGCTTCATCGACGGCCAGAGCACCGTGCCGGCGGCAATGCGCGACACCAGCTACACCTCCATGCCGGGCTCGGCGCATGACGTGTTCGACACCGTCGGTAATGAAAACCTCAACGGCCCAAAGGCGGTCGCTACACCGGGCTCGCTGAAAGCCTGGTGCGAGACGCTGCGCCGGTTCGGCACGATGAGTCTTGCCGACGTCATGCAGCCCGCGATCAAGCACGCCGCGCGCGGCTATGCGGCGACGCCCTATCTGCATGAATGCGTCAGCGAGAGCGCCGTCGAAATGCGCAAGGACAAGCCGATCGCGGCGATTTACCTGCCTGGTGGAGAGCCGTTGAAGGTCGGTGAGCGCGTGGTGCAATCAGAATATGCCGAGACGCTCCGCTACATCGCCGATCACGGCGAGACCGCGCTCTACGAGGGGCCGCTCGGCGACATCCTGATCGACTACATGGAAAAGGCCGGCGGCTTCATCCGGCGCAACGATCTCACCAGCTACAAGACCGTCGAGCGGCAGCCGATCCGCGCCGATTATCGCGGCTGGACCATCTTTGGCCCGCCGCCGCCCGCGGCCTCCGGCGTGCATATCGCGCAGATGCTGAACATTCTGGAAGGTTACGACATCGGCAGCCTTGGCTTCGGCACGCCGGAGACGATCCACTATCTCGCGGAAGTCCTGAAGATCGCCTTCGCCGATCGCGCCGCGGCCAGCGGCGATCCTGATTATGTCGGGGTGCCCGTGGAGAAGTTGACCTCGAAGGCGTACGCCGAGGAGCGCCGCCGTGCGATCGATCCGGCGCGGGCGCAGACCTGGGGCGCCGGCGTGTCGCAGCTTGAAGGCGCTCACACCACGCACATGACCGCGGCGGATGCCTTCGGCAATGTGGTCGCAACCACGCAGACCATCAACAATCTGTTCGGTGCCAAGATCATGATCCCGGGCCTCGGCGGCATCGCCAACAACTACATGAACCTGTTCGATCCGCGCCCAGGCCACGCCCTGTCGCTGGCGCCGGGTAAGCGGGTGACGACCTCGATGTCGCCGATGATGGCGCTGCGCGAGGGCAAGTTGCGTTACGCGTTGGGTCTGCCCGGGGGAAAACGCATCTTTCCGAGCGCGATGCAGGCGCTGGTCAATCTGATCGACCACGGCATGAGCCTGCAGGAGGCGGTCGAGGCGCCCCGCGTCTGGACCGAGGGCAATGCGCTCGAGGTCGAGCAGAAGGTGCCGGAAGCCGTGCGCGCGAAGCTTGAAAGCCTCGGCCACAAGATCCAGCCGGTTGCGACGGTCGCCGGCGGCATGAACGGCATCGCCTTCCACGACGACGGCACCATGACCGGCGCCGCCTGCTGGCGCGCGGACGGCACGCCGGTGGGGATCTCGGGTGGTCTCGCGAAGAGCGGGATCAGATTCAGGCTGAGCTGATTTGATGGCGCGCTGGCCGAGGGCTCGGTCACCTCTCCCGCTTGCGGGAGAGGGAGCGCAGCGCTCGCTTACTTCCGCACGCATATCACGCGCACGACCGCGGCCCTCGCATCCGTCGACGTGCCATTCGCCGCAATGCTGTTCGCCTTCAGAAAATCGCGCACCGTTTCCGCGGAGACCATCACCGCCTGCGACGCCGGCACCGATGTCGCGAGGCCCGCAACCATCGCAGATTTCAACAGCGCGATGCCGGCGAACTTGCCGTCGCCGTCGATGGCGACGCTGCCGGAAAATCCAACCGCCGGCGGCGGTGAGAGCGCGGAATCGCCGCCACCGACAGATGCCAACGCGGCGTTGAGGCTCGACGCACCGGCCGCTCCGCCCTGGCTCTGTGGATCAGCGATACCGATGATATCGACACTCGTCTTCGCCGCGCCGGCGGAGAGGCTGAACGGCTTCAGGCCGCGCGCGCCATAGATGTGCAGCAGCGCGAGATCGTGTTCCTTGTCCTCAGCGAGACGGTCGGCACTGCCATGGCCCGCGATCGTGATCGCGAGGCAGCTATCAGTGACGAGGCGGTCGGTAATGATCGCGCCATCGGTGCTGACGACGATGCCGGTGCCATATTCGACGGTCTTGCGCGGCGGCGGCCCGGCCTGTGGTCCTGACGGGAATGCATTGAACGCGCTCGACATCGCGATCACGACCGGCTCGACCGTGTTCTCGGTCGCCTGATCGTAGAGGATCGTCATGATGCGGACCTCGTCGCCCCTGGAGGTGCCGCGCAAATAGAATTTCTTCGGGCCCTGCAAACCAGACAGCACGAAGAAGTCAGGCTTCACCACGGTGTAGTCGACCTTGCGACCCGGCTCCTTCTTCTCCGCTTCGGCAAGCTTGGCTGTGGTCGGGTTCGCCTCCTTGCGGCGGCCGAGCAGCACCTGCACCGTGCCGGTCGGCGAGGTCCATTTCGAGCCGTTGGCGTCGGTCGCCTGCTGCGGCACCAGTTTCGAGGGAATGCCGAGCCGCGCGCCGCTGGTCATCTCGGTTACGATCTTCCAGCCGACGTTGTCCTGCTTCCGGCGCGCGGCTTCGGCGAGCGCCGCGCGCTCCTGCGGATTGAGCGCGCCGGTCGGCTTGCTGCCCTTGAGCTTCTGGTATTCCTTGATGGCATCGACCATGCGCGCGCTGACGTCGCCGGTGATGGCGCCGTTGTACTGGCCGACCCAGGCGAGGTCGGACTGCAGCGACAGCCGCTCCGCCTGCGCCATGGCATCCGCCGTCTCCGATGGCGTCTGCAGTGCGGGCGGGCGGATCGGAATGGTCTGGACCGGCTTCGGCCTGGTGCCGGGGATCTGCGGCGTCGTCATCTGGGCGTTCGCGCCTGTCGCAGCCGCAAACATCAGTGTTGCCGCAAGCATCGATCTCATGACAAATCCAGCCAGCCCATTGAACGCAATGCCATTGAAGCACATCTCGTTGGTCGCGAACAATCTCGGGGTGGTTCAGGCCCGCAGGAGAGGTCTAGCTCCTCATCCTGAGGAGCCGCGTATGCGGCGTCTCGAAGGATGAAGGCCGTGCAGCCGCAGCGGGGCCTTCATGGTTCGAGACGCGCGTTCCGCGCTCCTCACCATGAGGGTTGAGAGAACGAAGGACGACGATGCTGAGCCCGGACGAACTCGAACGTTATGCCCGCCATATCGTGCTGCGCGATGTCGGCGGTCCCGGCCAGGCTGCGCTGAAGCGGGCCTCCGTGCTGGTGATCGGCGCCGGCGGGCTCGGTGCACCGGCCCTGATGTATCTGGCTGCGGCAGGGATCGGCACGCTCGGCGTGGTCGACGACGATGTGGTGTCGCTCTCCAACCTCCAGCGCCAGGTCATTCACACCACGCCCGATATCGGCCGGCACAAGGTCGAGAGCGCGGCCGAGCGAATCACCGCGCTCAATCCGCACGTCCGCTTCGTCGGCCACGCCACTTGGCTCAACGCCGACAACGCGCTCGGCCTGATCGGCGACTACGACCTCGTGCTCGACGGCTCCGATAATTTCTCGACGCGCTATCTGGCCTCGGACGCCTGCTTCTTCGCGAAGAGGCCGCTGATCACCGCCGCGCTCGGGACCTTCGACGGCTCGCTCACCACCATCCGCGCGCATGAGAAAAACGACGACGGCGAGTTCAATCCGACCTATCGCTGCCTGTTCCCGGAGGCGCCGCCGCCCGGGACCGTGCCGGCGTGCGCGGAAGCCGGCGTCATGGGCGCGCTTGCGGGCGTGATGGGCTCGATGATGGCGCTGGAGGCGATCCGCGAGATCGTCGGCTTTGGCGACGGCCTGGTCGGCCGCCTTCTGATGATCGACGCGCGCGCGATGCGCTTCGAGACGTTGCGCTATGCGCGCGATCCGGCCAATCCGCTCAATGGCGATGGGCCTGTGATCACTGACCTCAGCACCCATCGCACCTGATCGCAGCCGTTAAATCGTGGCCGGCTTCTCGCTGTCGAGGTGCGCCATCTGCTCGGCCGCGTAACGCGTACCGGCGGCGACATCGGGCGGAAAGGCCTTTGCCAGCACCGCGAGATGAGCCGGCGTCAGCGTGACCTTGGCCGCGCCGAGTGCTTCGCTGAGACGGTTGCGGGTGCGGGCGCCGACCAGCGGCACGATCTGCTTGCCTTGCGCTGCCACCCAGGCGATCGCGACCTGCGCCGGCGTCGCACCGATCTCGGCGGCGATGGCGCGCAGCTGCTCGGCCAGCGCGAGATTGGCATCGAGGTTCGCGCCCTGGAAGCGCGGGCTCATCAGCCGGTAGTCCTTGCCGGTCTTGCCGGAATCCTTCGACCAATGGCCGCTGATCAGGCCGCGCGCCAGCACGCCGTAGGCGG
The DNA here is from genome assembly GCF_040548035.1 of Bradyrhizobium sp. LB8.2. Lineage (NCBI taxonomy): Bacteria > Pseudomonadati > Pseudomonadota > Alphaproteobacteria > Hyphomicrobiales > Nitrobacteraceae > Bradyrhizobium > Bradyrhizobium sp. LB8.2. The sequence continues at coordinate 63,795 of NZ_JBEPQV010000013.1, forward strand.
TGATTCCGATGCCGAGCTCGCGGCAGGTCGTCAGGATGTCGCGCTCGATGCCGCGTTCGATCAGCGAATATTCGATCTGGAGATCGGCGATCGGATGCACGGCGTGCGCGCGGCGGATGGTGTCGGAGCCAACCTCGGACAGGCCGATATGTTTGATGTAGCCGGCCTTCACGAGACCAGCGATGCCGCCGATGGTCTCCTCGATCGGGATGTTGGGATCGAGCCGCGCCGGACGGTAGACGTCGATGTAGTCGGTGCCGAGCCGCTGCAGCGAATAGGCAAGGAAGTTCTTCGTTGCGGCCGGCCGCGAGTCGATCCCGGCGAATTCGCCCGCGGGGCCGCGCAACGCGCCGAACTTGACGCTGATCTGCACTTTCTCGCGCGGAACGTCTTTCAGCGCCTCGCGGACCAGCATTTCATTGTGGCCCATGGCGTAGAAGTCGCCGGTATCCAACAGCGTGATGCCGGCATCGAGCGCCGCGTGGATCGTGGCGATGCTCTCTCCACGATCGGCCGGGCCGTAGACCTCGGACATGCCCATGCAGCCGAGACCGAGGGCGGAGACGGTGGGGCCGGTTGAACCGAGTTTGCGCTGTTCCATGATGGCTCTCCTCGAAAAGGCGCTGACCGCGCCGGGTGACGAGGCCTGATATGCGCCTGATCGATTGCGCCGATAAGCTGGACAATCGAGAATGGCTTGTTCATTCTGGCGAACAATGGCCGAGCCCGACCTGCGTGATCTCGACGTCTTCGTGGCGGTCGCCCGCACCCGCAATTTCCGGCGCGCGGCGGTCGAAATTCGCGTGTCGGTGTCGAGCCTTAGCCAGCGGCTTCGGGACCTGGAGGAGCGCCTCGGCGTGCGCCTGATGAACCGCACCACCCGCAGCGTCGCCCTGACCGAGGCGGGCGAGCTGCTGCTATCGCGCGTGGCGCCCGCCTTGCGCGATGTCGGCGACGCCCTGGATCAGGTGCGGGGCCTGCGCGAGAGGGCCTCGGGCCGCCTGCGCATCAACGCACCGCCCCCGGCGGTCGACCTCGTGCTGGCGCCGATGGTCGGGCCGTTCCTGGGGGCGTATCCGCAGGTCGATCTCGACGTCGTTTCCGAAAGCGGGTTCGTCGACATCGTCAGCGCCGGCTTCGATGCCGGCGTGCGCTACGGCGAGCATCTCGCGCAGGACATGGTGGCGATCCCGCTGAGCGGCCCGCAGAGCTATGTCGTCGTCGCATCGCCCGATTACGTCGCGCGCCGCGGCATGCCCAGGCATCCGAAGGACCTGCTCGACCATGATTGCATCCGCGCCCGCTACTCGAGCGGCGTCATGCATGATCTGGAGTTCGAGAAGGCCGGTCAGTTGGTGAAGGTAGATCCGCCGGCCAAGCTGATCTCGACCAATATGGGCCTCGCGATGCGCGCTACGCTCGACGGCGTAGGTGTGTGGGCGACGCTCGATGGCTACGTCCATGATGCCGTGAAATCCGGCGCGCTGGTCAGCCTGCTCCAGGATTGGTGCGAACCGTTTCCCGGACCGTTTCTCTATTATCCAAGCCGGCGCCAAACGCCGCCGGCGCTGCGCGCCTTCATCGATTTCACAGCAGACTGGCGCAAGCGCGAAACGCGCTGAGACACTGAACCCTCAGAGCATGCTCGGCAGCACGCGATCCGGCGGCTTGTGGGCGTCGAGGAAGGTGCGGATGTTGATGATCACCTTCTCGCCCATCTCGACGCGGCCTTCGATGGTGGCCGAACCCATATGCGGCAGCAGCGTCACCTTGCCGGCCTTGGCGAGCCGCACCAGCTTCGGGTTGACCGCGGGCTCGTGCTCGTAGACGTCGAGGCCCGCGCCGCCGATCTCGCCGCCTTCGATCAGCTTGATCAGCGTGTCCTCATCGGTGACCCCGCCGCGCGCGGTGTTGACGATGTAGGCGTCCTTGCGGATCAGCTTCAGCCGCCGCGCCGAGAGCAGATGGTAGGTCGCCGGCGTGTGCGGACAGTTCACCGAGATGATGTCCATCCGCGCCAGCATCTGGTCGAGGCTTTCCCAATAGGTCGCGCCCAGCTCTTCGGCGATCTTCGGCGCCACGGGCCGGCGGTTGTGATAGTGGATCTGCAAGCCGAAGGCGCGGGCGCGGCGCGCGACCGCCTGGCCGATGCGGCCCATGCCGATGATGCCGAGGCGCTTTCCCCCGATGCGATGACCGAGCATCCAGGTCGGCGACCAGCCGGGCCAGGGTTTTCCTTCCGTCAGGATCGAGGCGCCTTCGATCATCCGCCGCGGCACGGCGAGGATCAGCGCCATGGTCATGTCGGCGGTGTCTTCGGTCAGGACTTTTGGTGTGTTGGTGACGGTGATGCCGCGGGCGTGCGCGGCCTCGACGTCGATGTTGTCGACGCCGTTGCCGAAATTCGCGATCAGTTTCAGCTTGCAGTCGGGCTGATTGACGATGCCGGCAGAGATGTGATCGGTAACGGTCGGAACCAGCACGTCGGCGGTGCGCGCGGCTTCCGCGATCTGGTCGGCCGACATCGGCGCATCGTCGAGATTGATCCGCGCGTCGAACAGTTCGCGCATCCGGGTCTCGATCGAGTCCGGAAGCTTGCGCGTCACCACGACGAGGGGCTTTTTCTTCACAGACATGTTCTGCCCTCATGAGGAGTCGCGGGCCACCTCTGTCACCAAAGGCCGGCCGTTGAGGCCTCATTAACCCGGTTGTTCGACACTGCCTTTGCCGTGTCGTCCCCGGCGTTTCCTTCAAGCTCTCCCGACATTTCCGGCCGGAAAATCGGGGCAAACTGGTTGTTCAGACGTCCGTCCTCTCTAGCAGAAGACCGGGCCAAGACAAGAACCACGGGCAAAGGGCTCGGGAACACCCGCGTGGGGCGGGTCGGGGCTGGTGCGGCACGGTATTGGAATTGTGGGTGAGGGCCCGGCTCGGCCGGACCTTCGACAGGAGACGGGTTGATGGCGTTGGGGCGTTTTTGTTCGGTGATGGCGCTCGTTTGCACCTGGTTGAGCGCTTCGGTCAGCCCCGGGCATTCGGCGAAGGACAACACACCCCAGACAGCCTCGGGCCTCCCGGTGCCGCGCTACGTCAGCCTCAAATCGGATCACGTCAACGTCCGCGCCGGTCCCACCAAGGACAATGACGTCGCCTGGGTCTATACCCGCTCCGGCCTGCCGGTCGAAATCACCGCGGAGTTCGAGAACTGGCGCCGGGTGCGCGATTCCGAGGGTGCCGAGGGCTGGGTCTATCACTCGCTGCTGTCGGGCCGCCGCACCGCTGTCGTCACCATGAAGCACAAGGACGACCTCGCGCCGATCTACGATCGCGCCGATCCCGACAGTGCGGTTGCAGCCAAGCTTCAGGTTGGTGTCGTCACACAGGTCAAGAGGTGCAGCGCAAACTGGTGCCACGTCCTCGGCAACGGTTTTGACGGCTGGATCCAGCAGGAGCGCCTCTGGGGCGTCTACTCGGACGAGCAGGTGAACTGAGGCTTAGGGGCAATCCCTTGCCTCCAATCCCTTGCCTCGTGGGCATCAACGGACCTTGCATCTGGCCCAAAAACGTGGATGGCCGGGGCAGGCCCGGCCACGACGACTAAATCAGCAGTTTAGGATTGATCTCAGCGCTTCTTGCGCAGCCGCACGACCATGTCGATGCGGGCGATCTCGTAACCCGCAGGCACCTCCGGCATCTTGGACAGCGCCAGATGCGGATCCTCGATGTCGACCAGCTCATGGCTGTTCTCGAGGTAGTAGTGATGGTGGGTCGTGACGTTGGTGTCGAAATAGGTCTTGGTGCCGTCGACGCTGACCTGACGGAGCAGACCGGCATCGGTGAGCTGGTTCAGCGTGTTGTAGACGGTCGCCAGCGAGACCGGCACCTTGGCCAGCGTCGCTTCCTCGTAAAGCATTTCAGCCGTGAGGTGGCGTGCACCCTTGCCGAACAGGAGCCAGCCCAGCGCCATGCGCTGGCGCGTCGGACGAAGCCCGGCGGATTGGAGCATTTCGTTGACGTCGTGCCACGGGCAGCCGGTCAAAGCCGGCTGGCGGCCGGACATAAGAGCCGCCGCATGGGCCTCTTCGTCGTGATGGGGCGCGTTATTTTCGCTCATTTCCAGCTTCGGGCACGCGTGAACACTATCTTCCCCAACATATATGGAGAGATGGATGCAGATGCAAGTTTCTCGCAACTAGAGTGGTTCTAATCGGGCAAGGAACCGGGCCGAGCCCGCGTCATTTTACCTTCATGAGAGCGCTTTGCCACCCGAAATGGCCTGTGTTAGAGAGCCCGCGGTTCCGCTTAACCGATTTTGGCGCAGCCCAGGCATTGAGGGCCGCTCGCAATCCATCCGGTCCTTCGTATTCTCGTCTGACGATGGCAACGGACGTTGCTTTTCGAGCAGGACTGGGCCCATTTTTGCCGGAAACGCCGCTCAATCGGGTTAGAACACAGAGGCTTCCGCATGCTGAACAGGCGCAACGGCTACGAATATGAAGATCTGCTGGCTTGTGCCCGCGGCGAGATGTTCGGCCCGGGCAATGCCCAACTGCCGCTGCCGCCGATGCTCATGTTCGACCGTATTACGGACATCAGCGAGACCGGCGGCGAATTCGGCAAGGGCGTGGTGCGTGCCGAGCTCGACGTGAAGCCCGATCTCTGGTTTTTCGGGTGCCACTTCAAGAACGATCCGGTGATGCCCGGCTGCCTCGGCCTCGACGCGCTGTGGCAACTGGTCGGCTTTTATCTGGGGTGGAGTGGTGGTGAAGGTCGCGGCCGCGCGCTCGGCCTGAACGAGCTGAAGTTCAGCGGCCAGGTGCTGCCGGAGGCCCGCAAGGTTGTGTACAACATCGATATCAAGCGCGTGATGCGTTCAAAGCTGGTGCTGGGTATCGCCGACGGATGGCTTTCGGTCGATGACCAGATTATCTATCGCGCGAAGGATCTGAAGGTCGGCCTGTTCAAGCAGGGCACGAGCCTGGGCTGAGCGCATCACCACGAAGACAACGATTGAAGCGAGGCTGTCATGAGGCGGGTTGTGGTCACCGGGATGGGCATTGTCTCCTCCATCGGAAACAACACCCAGGAAGTGCTTGCAAGCCTTCACGAGGCGAAGTCGGGCATTTCGCGGGCTGAGAAATATGCGGAGCTCGGCTTCCGTTCGCAGGTGCAAGGTGCGCCGACGCTCGATCCTTCGACGGTGGTCGACCGCCGCGCCATGCGTTTCCTCGGTCAGGGCGCGGCGTGGAATCACGTCGCGATGGAGCAGGCGATCCAGGATTCCGGCCTGTCGCCTGACGAAGTGTCCAACATCCGCACCGGCATCATCATGGGCTCCGGCGGTCCGTCCGCTCGCACCATCGTCGAGGCCGCCGACACCACCCGCACCAAGGGGCCGAAGCGCGTCGGACCGTTTGCAGTGCCGAAGGCGATGTCCTCCACCGCCTCCGCGACGCTTGCGACCTGGTTCAAGATCAAGGGCGTGAACTATTCGATTTCGTCGGCCTGCGCCACGTCGAATCATTGTGTCGGCAATGCCTATGAGACGATCCAGATCGGCAAGCAGGACGTCGTCTTCGCCGGCGGCTGCGAGGAGCTGGACTGGTCGCTGTCGGTGCTGTTCGACGCCATGGGCGCGATGTCCTCGAAGTACAACGACACGCCCGCCACGGCCTCGCGTCCCTACGACGTCAACCGCGACGGCTTCGTGATTGCCGGCGGCGCAGGCGTGCTGGTGCTGGAAGAGCTCGAGCATGCCAAGGCGCGCGGCGCGCGCATCTACGGCGAGATCGTCGGCTACGGCGCGACGTCCGACGGCTACGACATGGTCGCACCGTCAGGTGAAGGCGCCGAGCGCTGCATGCGCATGGCGATGTCGACCGTGAAGACCAAGGTCGACTACATCAATCCGCACGCGACCTCGACGCCGGCCGGCGATCCGCCGGAGATCGACGCGCTCCGCAGGGTGTTCGGAAGTGGCGAGAAGTGTCCGCCGATCTCGGCGACCAAGGCACTGACCGGCCACTCCCTGGGCGCAACCGGCGTGCAGGAGGCGATCTATTCGCTGCTGATGATGAACAACGGCTTCATTTGCGAGAGCGCGCACATTGTGGAGCTCGATCCCGCATTCGCCGACATGCCGATCGTGCGCAAGCGTATCGACAACGTCAAGATCGGCACCGTGCTGTCGAACTCCTTCGGCTTCGGCGGCACCAACGCCACGCTGGTGTTCAGCCGGCTGGATGCGTGAGGTCCTTGCGGACGCCCTGGTAATTTTCTCGTCATGGCCGGGCTTGTCCCGGCCATCCACGTCTTGGCCGCCGGCTTCGAAGGGCGTGGATGCCGGGGACGAGCCCGGGCATGACGAAAGTGGAAAGCGATCGAAACGATGCAGGAATTGATGAAAGGCAAGCGCGGCCTGATCATGGGCATTGCCAATGATCATTCGATCGCCTGGGGCATGGCGAAGACGCTGCATGCTCACGGCGCCGAGCTTGCCTTCACCTTCCAGGGCGAGGCCCTGGGCAAGCGTGTCAAGCCGCTGGCGGAGCAGCTTGGCGTCGACATGGTGCTGCCCTGCGACGTCGAGGACATTGCCAGCGTCGACGCCACATTCACGGCCTTGCGCGAAAAGTGGGGCCGGCTGGATTTCGTGATCCACGCGATCGGATTCGCCGACAAGAACGAGCTCAAGGGCCGCTACGCCGACACCAGCCGCGAGAATTTTTCGCGCACCATGGTGATCTCCTGCTTCTCGTTTACGGAGATTGCAAAACGCGCCGCCGAGCTGATGACTGAGGGCGGCAGCATGATCACGCTGACCTTCGGTGCCTCGATGCGCGCGATGCCGAACTACAACGTGATGGGCGTGGCCAAGGCGGCGCTGGAAGCCTCGGTGCGCTATCTCGCCTCCGACTTCGGGCCGCGCGGCATCCGCGTCAACGCGATTTCCGCAGGCCCCATCCGCACGCTGGCCGGCTCGGGCATCGGCGAGGCGCGCGCGATGTTCGCCTTCATGCAAAAACATTCGCCGCTTCGCCGCGGCGTGACGCTCGACGAGCTCGGCGGCTCGGCGCTGTATCTGTTGTCGGATCTCTCCGGCGGCGTGACCGGCGAGATCCACTATGTCGATTCCGGTTACAACATCGTCCTGATGCCGAAGCCGGACGACCTTGCAATGCCTGATTAACCCGCCGCGATTTTCTCCGCCCGCTGGAACGCCGGCCGTGCCATGCAGCGCGCGAGACAGGCGACGAAGGCCGGGCGCGACGGCACCGTCTTGAACAGGCGCACCGCAAGGTTCAGGCCCGATCCGATCGTGATGTCGGCGGCCGAAAATTCCTCGAGAATCCACGGCCCGTTGGCGAGCGCGGCTCCCGCACGTCGAAGACCTGCGTCGCGCTGCCCGCAAGCTGCACCCAGAGCTCGCTGTCTATCCAGCGGGCCGCTGCCGCCGCCACCGATAATACTTCATCATGAACCCGTTCGACGGCTCGATCTCTTGCTTCTCGAACACAAAGCCTTCGCGTTCGTACCAGCGCCAGGCTTTTTCGTTTTCGCGGACGCAGCGCAGATACATCTCGTCCGGCATTTGCGTGCGCGTGAAGGCGAGCAATTGGCGGCCGAGCGATTGGCCCTGATAGGCGGGCGCGACGAACAGCATGTCGAGATAGAGCTTTGGCAGATGCAGCGCCAGCATCGCGGCGATCGTGCCGTTGTCGTCGGCGACGAACAGGCTCCAGCCACCCTCGATCTCGCGCCGGATGCGTGCACGCAGGTTCGCGAGCAGGAAGTTGCTCGTCTCGCCGAGTCCGGTCGAGACCCAGCTCTCCATCCAGACGCGGCCGATCTCGTCGTATTCGTCCGCGCGGGCCGGGCGGATGATGGGGTGGGACATCGGGAACTCAGGCCGGCTGGCTGCGCGCGGATGGCCGCGCGCGCACCTTGCCGGCCGACAGGCACACCACCTCGGAGATCTGAAGCAGTTGGCGCGCGAGCGGGCTGGTCTTGCGCCAGACCATGCCGATGGTGCGCGACGGCTGCGGGTCGCGGAAGCGCGTGAGCGAGACCGACGCCGATCGCGTCTCCACCGACACCGCCATCTCCGGGATCAAGGTGACGCCGATGCCGGCGCTGACCATCTGGACCAGCGTCGACAGCGAATTGGCATCCAGCATCTCGCGCGGCGGCGCCGATTGCATGTTGCAGAACGACAGCGCCTGATCGCGGAAGCAGTGCCCCTCTTCGAGCAGCAACAGCCGCATCTCGCGCATCATCTCCCGCGATGGTGCCGGCGTCCCCTCGTCCGCGCCCGGTCGCACCAGCAGGAATTTCTCCGCGAACAGGGCGACCTCGGTGAGCGAGGGCTCGGACACCGGCAGCGCGACGATGGCGGTGTCGAGCCGGCCTTCCACCAGTTCCTGGATCAGCCGTGGCGTCATCGTCTCGCGCACGCGGATGTCGAGCTCCGGATGCATGCGCGTGAGATTCTTGGTGATCGTGGGCAGTAGATAAGGCGCGATCGTCGGGATCATGCCGATGCGCAGCCGTCCCGAGAACCGGTCCTGCGAGGCGCGGGCGAAATCGCCGAGTTCGTCGACTGAGCGCAAAATGTCGCGGACGCGCTGCGCGAGTTCCTCGCCAAACCGGGTCAGCGCCACCTGTCGCGCGCTGCGCTCCAGCAGCGGGCCGCCGAGCGCCTCCTCCATCTCCTTGATCTGCATCGACAAGGCCGGTTGCGAGATGGAACAGGATTCAGCCGCGCGGCCGAAATGGCCGTGGCGCGCCAGCGCATCGAAATATCGGAGCTGCCGCATCGTCAAGTTGATCATCAGAAAATCTTATCGCAGTGATCATTAAAGTCAACTTCCCCTGATCGAACGCGAAGCTTAGAGTGCTTCTACCTGGTCAAGGGCGCGAGTTCGACGCCACCAGAGGAGGTATTCATGGACGACACTTCGAAGTGCCCGTTTTCGGGTGGAAAACGCGTGCCAACGAACCGCGATTGGTGGCCAACTCAGCTCAGCATCGAGATGCTGCACAAGAATTCCGGCCTGTCCGATCCGATGGGCAAGGAATTCGACTACGCCAAGGAATTCAAGACGCTCGACCTGAACGCGGTCATCAAGGATCTGACCGCTTTGATGACGGAATCGCAGGAATGGTGGCCCGCCGACTTCGGTCACTATGGCGGTCTCATGATCCGCATGGCCTGGCACAGCGCGGGCACCTACCGCACCACGGACGGCCGCGGTGGCGCCGGCGCCGGTCAGCAGCGTTTCGCGCCGCTCAACAGCTGGCCCGACAACGCCAACCTCGACAAGGCGCGCCGTCTGCTCTGGCCGATCAAGCAGAAGTACGGCCGCAAGATTTCCTGGGCCGATTTGATGGTGCTGGCCGGCAACGTCGCGCTGGAATCGATGGGCTTCAAGACCTTCGGCTTCGCCGGTGGCCGCGCCGACGTGTGGGAGCCGGAGGAGCTCTATTGGGGTCCCGAAGGCACCTGGCTGGGCGATGAGCGCTACAGCGGCGAACGCCAGCTCGCCGAGCCGCTCGGCGCGGTGCAGATGGGCCTCATCTACGTCAATCCGGAAGGCCCGAACGGCAAGCCGGATCCGATCGCCGCGGCCAAGGACATCCGCGAGACCTTCTTCCGCATGGCGATGAACGACGAGGAAACCGTCGCGCTGATCGCCGGCGGCCATACCTTCGGCAAGACCCATGGTGCTGGCGATCCGTCTCTGGTGGGACCGGAGCCGGAAGCGGGCGCGCTCGAGGATCAGGGCCTCGGCTGGAAGAGCAAGCACGCTTCGGGCATCGGCGGTGATTCCATCACCAGCGGTCTCGAGGTGACATGGACGACGACGCCGACGAAGTGGAGCAACAACTTCTTCGAGAACCTGTTCAAGTACGAATGGGAGCTGACGAAGAGCCCGGCGGGTGCGCAGCAGTGGACGGCCAAGGGCGCGGAGGCGATCATTCCGGACGCTTTCGACAAGTCCAAGAAGCATCGGCCGACCATGCTGACCACCGATCTCTCGCTGCGTCTCGATCCCGCCTATGAGAAAATCTCGCGGCGCTTCCTGGAGAATCCCGATCAGTTCGCCGACGCCTTCGCCCGCGCCTGGTTCAAGCTCACCCATCGCGACATGGGTCCGGTCGTGCGCTATCTCGGCCCGCTGGTGCCGAAGGAGACGCTGATCTGGCAGGATCCGATCCCGGCCGTGAATCACGAGCTGGCCGGCGAGCAGGATATCGCCTCGCTGAAGACGAAGATCCTGGCCTCGGGTCTGTCGGTGCCGGAGCTGGTGTCGACGGCCTGGGCGTCGGCCTCGACGTTCCGCGGCTCGGACAAACGCGGCGGCGCCAACGGCGCACGCATCCGCCTCGCCCCGCAGAAGGACTGGGAGGTGAACGAGCCGGCTCAGCTCTCGAAGGTCCTGGGCAAGCTCGAAGCGATCCAGAAGGACTTCAATGCGTCATCCGGTGCGAAGAAGGTCTCGCTGGCGGACCTCATCGTGCTCGGCGGCACCGCCGCGGTCGAGAAGGCCGCGAAGGATGCCGGCGTCGGCATCAAGGTCGGCTTCACGCCGGGCCGCATGGATGCCTCGCAGGAGCAGACCGACGCTGCCTCCTTCGCTCCGCTGGAGCCGCGGGCCGATGGCTTCCGCAACTACACCGGCAAGCGGCAGCAGTTCATGATGCCCGAGGAGGCTCTGGTCGATCGTGCGCAGCTGCTCCGGCTTACCGGCCCGGAGATGACGGCGCTCGTCGGCGGTCTGCGCGTGCTCGGTGCCAATGCGAACGGTTCGAAGAACGGCGTCCTCACCTCGAAGGTGGGAACGCTGAGTAACGACTTCTTCGTCAACCTGCTCGACATGAGCACGCAGTGGACGCCGACCGGCACTGACGGCAGCTATGAGGCCCGCGATCGCAAGACCAACGCGGTGAAGTGGACAGGCACGCGCGTCGATCTGATCTTCGGCGCACACTCGCAGCTCCGCGCCTACGCCGAGGTCTATGCCACGTCGGACTCCAAGGAACAGTTCGTCAAGGACTTCGCCAAGGCCTGGACCAAGGTGATGAACCTCGACCGGTTCGACCTCGCGGCTTGAGGTGTTTGACCTCTCCCGCAAGCGGGAGAGGGGCGCATTTCGACCGGAGCAGGCACAACAGCACAAACAAAAAGGGCGGCCGAAAGGCCGCCCTTCATGTTTCTGATGCAGCGGAGCGATTACTCGCCGGCCGCTTCGCGCGGAGCCTTTTCGCCCTCGCCCTTGCCTTCGAGGTCTTCGCCGGTCTCCTGGTCGACCACCTTCATCGACAGGCGGGTCTTGCCGCGGTCGTCGAAGCCGAGCAGCTTGACCTTGACCTTATCGCCTTCCTTGACGACGTCGGAGGTCTTCTGCACGCGCGCCGAAGCGAGCTGGCTGATGTGGACGAGACCGTCCTTGGAACCAAAGAAGTTCACGAAGGCGCCGAACTCCATCACCTTGACGACGGTGCCGTCGTAGATCTGGCCGACTTCCGGATCGGACGCGATCGACTTGATCCACTTGATCGCGGCCTTCATCGCCTCGCCGTCGCTGGAGGCGACCTTCACGGTGCCGTCGTCCTCGATGTTGACCTTGGCGCCGGTCTTCTCGACGATCTCGCGGATCACCTTGCCGCCGGTACCGATCACTTCACGGATCTTGTCGGTGGCAATCTTGAAGGTCTCGATGCGCGGCGCATATTCGCCGAGCTCGGCACGGGCGTTGGTAAGCGCCTTGGACATCTCGCCGAGGATGTGGATACGACCATCCTTGGCCTGACCGAGCGCGACCTTCATGATCTCTTCGGTGATGCCTTCGATCTTGATGTCCATCTGGAGCGAGGTGATGCCCTGCTCGGTGCCGGCGACCTTGAAGTCCATGTCGCCGAGATGGTCCTCGTCACCGAGGATGTCGGAGAGAACCGCGTAGCGCTTGTCTTCGAGGATCAGGCCCATCGCGATGCCCGCGGTCGGCCGCTTCAGCGGCACGCCTGCGTCCATCAGCGCGAGCGAGGCGCCGCAGACCGAAGCCATCGACGACGAGCCGTTGGATTCGGTGATCTCCGACACCACGCGCGTGGTGTAGGGGAACTCGTGGTGCGGCGGCAGCACGGGGTGGATCGCGCGCCAGGCAAGCTTGCCGTGGCCGATCTCGCGGCGCTTGGTGCCGCCGAGGCGACCGGTTTCACCGACCGAGTAGGGAGGGAAGTTGTAGTGCAGCAGGAACGTCTCTTTGTACGTTCCCGACAGTGCGTCGATGTACTGCTCGTCCTCGCCGGTGCCGAGCGTGGTCACGACCAGCGCCTGGGTCTCGCCGCGGGTGAACAGCGCCGAGCCGTGGGCGCGGGGCAGCACGCCGACTTCGGCGATGATGTTGCGCACGGTCTTGGAGTCCCGGCCGTCGATGCGCTTGCCGGTGTCGAGGATGTTCCAGCGAACGATCTTGGCTTCGAGCTTCTTGAACACGCCGCCGATGCGCAGCTTGTCGTATTTCGGCTCCTGCCCTTCGGGGAAGTAGTGGGCGATCACCTTTTCCTTGACCTTGCCGACCGCGGCGTAGCGATCCTGCTTGATCGGAATGGCGTAGGCGGTGCGCAATTCCTGCTCGACCATGCCGAGCATTTCCTTTTCGAGCGCCGAATTGTCGATCGCGGTGACCTCGCGCGGCTCCTTCGCGGCCTTCTCGGCGAGCTCGATGATCGCGTTGATCACCGGCTGGATGTGGCGGTGACCGAACATCACGGCGCCGAGCATGATGTCTTCGTTCAGTTCCTTGGCTTCCGATTCCACCATCAGCACGGCGTCGGCAGTGCCGGCGACGACAAGGTCGAGCTGGGTGTCGACCATCTCGTCGAGGGTCGGGTTGAGGATGAACTCGTCATTGGCGAAACCGACGCGCGCGGCGCCGATCGGGCCCTTGAACGGAGCGCCCGACAGGGTCAGCGCGGCCGACGATGCCACCAGCGCCACGATGTCGGGATCGTTCTCCATGTCGTGCGAGAGCACGGTGACGATCACCTGGGTCTCGTTGCGCCAGCCGTCGACGAACAGCGGACGGATCGGACGGTCGATCAGGCGGGAGACCAGCGTCTCCTTCTCGGTCGGACGGCCCTCGCGCTTGAAATAGCCGCCGGGAATGCGGCCGGCTGCGTAGGTCTTCTCCTGGTAGTCGACGGTCAGCGGCAGGAAGTCGACACCTTCGCGCGGGGTCTTTGCCGCGACGACGGTGGCGAGCACCACGGTCTCGCCGTAGGTCGCGACGACGGCGCCGTCGGCCTGGCGGGCGATCTTGCCGGTTTCAAGCTTGAGAGGGCGTCCGCCCCAGTCGATCTCGACCGAATGCTTATTGAACATAGATGTCTTCTTTCATGGGTTCTCGAAAGAAGGACGGCTCGAAAAACAAAAACCATGCGCAAGATTGCGGGACGTTGATCGAAGCGGGCGATCAGCGTCCTGCGATCCTGCCATGGTTTTTGGATTTCGGATGGCGTCCATCCTTTCGGGTCATACGGGCGCCTTGCCCGTTGTGCCCAGCCGCCGGATTGCTGCTGGACTGTCAGTCGGCACGAACGCGAACACCAAACCTTGGGTCTTCGCCCATCATGCCCCGGATGCGAACCGTCAACGGCCCGTACCCGACGCGCACGCAGCCTCGATCAAAAACCTTTAAACAAGCGCTTTCGTTCGAAACCACGCGCGAAAACGCGCGCCGTTGGGCGCGCGCAAGAACTCTTAACGACGAATGTTGTGCTTCTCGAGCAGCGCCTTGTAGCGGGCCTCGTCCTTCTTCTTCACATAGTCGAGGAGCGAGCGGCGGGTCGACACCAGCTTCAAGAGGCCGCGACGCGAATGGTTGTCCTTCACGTGGGTCTTGAAATGGCTCGTGAGGTTGGCGATGCGTTCCGAAAGGATCGCGACCTGAACCTCTGGCGAGCCGGTATCGCCGGCTTTGTTGGCATTCGTCTTGATGACTTCCGCTTTGCGTTCTGCGGCAATCGACATCGTCAATTTCTCTCGTTGCGAACGGCGCTGGCAGTCAGGCCGGTCAGGTTGAACACACGCTTGGGGATGATTTCGCCATTGCCAACTTCGGCAAGCGCGAGAAGCCGGCCTGCCACCGTGACATAGACTGTGCCGCTCGAAGTGGGCGCATCCCGTCCGCGCAACAAAACGGCCTGGCCCCGATGGAGCCTTGCCGCATCAGCCCGAGTGACGGCCAGTGCCGGGATGTCGTCCAGCGCGGTCTCAACGGGCATAAGCGCGTCGGCGAGGCTCCCCTCGCCGGACGCGGCTCTATCGCACAAAGCCTCCAACTGATCCAGCGGAATCATGTCGTTCTCGCCAAATGGGCCGACCAGGGTCCGCCGCAGCGCGCAGATATGGCCGTAAGTGCCGAGAATCCGGCCCATATCGCGGGCCAGCGCGCGGACATAGGTGCCCTTGCCGCACTCGGCCTCGAACACGGCGTGGTCACTACCTGGTTGATTTACAAGGCTTAAACGGTGAATCTCGACCGGACGCGGGGCCAGTTCCACGATCTCGCCGTCGCGGGCGAGGTCGTAGGCACGCTCGCCCTTGATCTTGATCGCGGAATAGCGCGGCGGGATCTGCTCGATCACCCCTGTGAAACGGGGCAGCAGGGCCTCGATGGCCTCCCGGGTCGGGCGCTGGTCGGAGGTTGCGGTAGCCCGGCCCTCTATATCGTCGGTATCGCGCTCCTCGCCCCAGCACACGGTGAACTGGTAGCGCTTGCGGCCGTCCATGACGAAGGGGACGGTCTTGGTGGCCTCGCCGAGCGCGATCGGCAGGCCGCCGGAGGCGAGCGGATCCAGCGTGCCGGCATGACCGGCGCGTTTGGCGTTGAACAGGCGCTTGAGCACGGCAACGGCCTGCGTCGAGGTCATGCCGATCGGCTTGTCGAGCACGACCCAGCCGTGGACGTCGCGGCGGTCACGGCGCGGCTGGTTGCCCTTCTGCTTGTTGGCGCGCGGATCGTTGTTGACGCGGCGCGGCTCCTGATGCGGCTGGGAATTGCCGTCCATCTCCGCAAAATTATTTTTCTGCATGTCGCGCTGATCGGGCTCTTCGCCGCCGATCGTGCCGTGAGCCGGGTCCATCGTCATTGCTCTTCTTCCCGATCCGATTTCGGATCCTGTTCCAGGTCCTTCTGCACCGCAGGTGTTCGCAAAAGTTTCTCGATCCGTTCCGCTTCGTCGAATCGTTCATCGACGCGGAAGCGAAGGTCAGGTGCAAATTTCAGGTTAACGCGCCGCGCGACTTCGCCGCGCAGGAACTTCTTGTTGCGCTCGAGCGCAGCGATAATGACCTCGGTGTCGCGGCCACCGAGCGGCATCACATAAACTGTTGCAAGCTTCAGGTCGGGCGACATCCGTACCTCCGGCACGGTGATGATGTGACCTTCGAGGTCCTCATCATGCACATTGCCTTGCGCCAAAATCTCGGCCACCGCGTGGCGAACCTGCTCCCCGACACGCAACTGGCGCTGCGAGCCGCCGGGTGCGGAACTTTTTTTCTGATGATGGCTGGGCATGGTCGAAAATTACCTCGTCATGCGCGTGTATGGGACACGAGCATTGTCATTTGTTCTGTTGAAACGAATGCGGTGAGATGGCCGGAATAAATCCGGCCATCTCACTCCCGCAATTTCAGCTCAGAAAGATCCAGGCGCTTCGGTAAGATTTGGACTTACAGGGAGCGCTGGATCGTCTCCACGCGGTAACACTCGATCACGTCACCGGCGCGCATGTCGTGATAGTTCTCGAAGGCCATGCCGCATTCCTGACCGGACTGGACTTCCTTCACTTCGTCCTTGAAGCGCTTCAGCGTCGATAGCTTGCCTTCGTGCACGACGACGTTGTCGCGGATCAGGCGCACGTTGGCGCCGCGTTCCACGGTGCCGTCGGTAACGCGGCAGCCGGCGACCTTGCCGATCTTGGAGATGTTGAAGATCTCCAGGATCGCGGCATTGCCGAGCATGGTTTCGCGCAAGGTCGGCGCGAGCAGGCCGCTCATGGCCTTCTTCACGTCGTCCACGAGGTCGTAGATGATGTTGTAGTAGCGGATCTCGATGCCGTTGCGCTTGGCGGCCGCAGCGGCCTCCTTGTTCGCTCGAACCGAGAAGCCGATGATCGCGGCGTTAAAACCTTCCGCGAGCGTCACGTCCGATTCCGAGATGCCGCCGACACCGGCATGCAGGATACGCGCGGCGACTTCGTCGGTGCCGAGCTTCTCCAGCGAGCCGAGGATCGCTTCCAGCGAGCCCTGCACGTCGGCCTTGATGATCAGCGGGAATTCCTTGCGGCCCGCCGTCTTCAACTGCGACATCATCTGCTCGAGCGAGCCGCGCATGCCGGAGATCGAGGCAGCCGCGTTCTCGCGCTTCTGGTGCGCGCGGTAG
This sequence comes from Bradyrhizobium sp. LB8.2, assembly GCF_040548035.1. NCBI lineage: Bacteria > Pseudomonadati > Pseudomonadota > Alphaproteobacteria > Hyphomicrobiales > Nitrobacteraceae > Bradyrhizobium > Bradyrhizobium sp. LB8.2. The sequence continues at coordinate 80,246 of NZ_JBEPQV010000013.1, forward strand.
CTCGTGACCTGACGGGCGCGGGCTTCGTTCTCGACCACGGCGAGACGATCGCCGGCTTCCGGCGGACCGTTGAAGCCGAGCACTTCGACCGGTACCGAGGGACCGGCTTCCTGAACCGTCTCACCCTGATCGGAGATCAGCGCACGGACGCGGCCCATCTCGGCGCCGGCGACGATGATGTCACCGACACGGAGCGTGCCGCGCTGGACCAGCACGGTCGCGACCGGACCACGGCCGCGATCGAGCTTGGCTTCGATCACGGTGCCTTCGGCCGGGCGCTCCGGATTGGTCTTCAGGTCGAGGATGTCGGCCTGGAGCGCAATCATCTCGAGCAGCTTGTCGAGATTGGTCTTGTTCTTCGCGGACACTTCGACGTCGACGACTTCGCCGCCGAAAGATTCCACCTGCACCTCGTGCTGCAGCAGCTCGGTGCGCACGCGCTCGGGCTTGGCGTCGGGCTTGTCGATCTTGTTGATGGCAACGATGATCGGCACCCGCGCCGCCTTGGCGTGGTTGATGGCTTCGATCGTCTGCGGCATCACGCCGTCATCGGCCGCAACCACCAGCACGACGATGTCGGTGACCTTGGCGCCGCGGGCGCGCATCGCGGTGAACGCGGCGTGGCCGGGCGTGTCGATGAAGGTGATCTTCTTGCCGCTCTCGGGCGACACCACCTGATAGGCGCCGATATGCTGGGTGATGCCGCCGGCTTCGCCGGAGACAACGTTGGCATGACGGAGCGCATCGAGCAGCGAGGTCTTGCCGTGGTCGACGTGGCCCATCACGGTCACCACCGGCGAGCGCGGCTCGGTATCGGTGGGATCGTCGATGGCGTCGAACAGGCCTTCTTCAACATCGGACGCGGCAACGCGCTTGACGGTGTGACCGAGCTCTTCGGCGATCAGCTGCGCGGTGTCGGCGTCGATCACGTCGGTGATCTTGTGCATCGCGCCCTGCTTCATCAGCATGCGGATGACGTCGACCGCGCGCTCGGCCATGCGGTTGGCGAGTTCCTGGATCGTGATCGCTTCCGGAATGATCACCTCGCGGATGAGCTTTTCCTTCGGCTCGTTCGCGGCATGGCCCTTCAGGCGCTGGGTGCGGCGGCGGAACGAGGCGATCGAGCGCTCGCGCACATCGTCGGCATTGAAGGCGGTGACGACCGTCAGGCGGCCGCGCTCCTTCTGCGGGCCGGGCTTCTGGGTGGGCTTGGGGGCTACCACAGGCCGCGCAGCGCCGCCGGGACCGCGACGGATCTGGCGCGGACCCTCGTCCTCGTCCGGTCCGGCTGCGACAGCGGGGGCGCGACCCACCGGGCCTCCCGGCCGCGTGGTCGTTCCGGGCCGCGCGGTCGTTGTTCCCGGGCGTGCCGTGGTGCTCGTTCCCGGGCGCGCCGTGGGCGCTCCGGACCGCGGTGCAGTAGCGGCAGAGGTCGCGGTTGCAGGGCGCGCCGCAGATTGCGGCTGCTCGCCTTCGCCAAAACGCTTCTTGGCCTCGGTTTCGGCCTTCCGCTTGGCTTCCTCTTCGTGGCGGTGACGCTCGTCCTCGGCCTTGCGGCGGGCTTCGGCGGCCTCGCGGTCGGCGCGTTCGGCGGTTTCGCGGACAGCGCGGCGCTGAGCCTCTTCCTCGGCACTACGACGCTCTTCGACTTCGCGCACCTTGGCATCGGCCAGCGCGCTGGCGCGGGCGGAACGCTCGTCCTCGGTCAGCGTGCGCAGCACCACGCCGGAGCCGGCGTTGCGCGGCGGAGCCGGGCGTGCGGGAGCAGGCGCCGGCGCGGCCGGCGCGGGCTTCGCCACTTCGGCCACCTGCGGCTCGGGGGTGCCGTCGACACGGCGCTTGCCGCGCTTCTCGACCACGACCTGCTTGCTACGGCCATGGCTGAAGCTCTGGCGCACGGTGCCCGTTTCGACGCGCGGCTTGAGCGATAGCGTCTTGCTCGGAACGCTCAGCTTCTTGTCGCCAGGGGTCTTGGTATCAACCATTAAGCAGTCCTAATCCTGATCTTGTTGTCGTTGTGCGTTGCCGCACCGTGCTATCGGGTGGTCGTTGTCTCTCAGAAATCCTGGCCGGGCATTTCGGCAGTCTTGTCAACGTGCGCCATCCGGTATCGGACCAGCATCTGGCTACGTGACAGGAATGACTTGCTCGCCGGGCCCGCGAGCAGGGCAGCATGTATCACATTTGACCGGGTAAGTGCCAAATCCAATTCTATTGATTTCAGCGCGGTGACGACGGGAATCTGCGGCTTGGAGCCGCGATTTCCGTCATTTTGACGCGCCAGCATGTCCAATTTGCGGATTCCGTCCGCGGCCCCGTCGCTGGCATGGATCAGGACCTCGGCCGTACCTCCCCGAAGCGCGCTTTCGACCTTGCCGAAGCCGGCCACAATCTGGCCCGCCTTGGCGGCAATCCCGAGGGCTTCGGTCACGCCCCGAACCAGAAGCGCCTCGATGTCTGCGGGAAGCGTCTGACGGACGCGCAGCTGGCGCTTGAAGGCTTTGGTAAAGTGGTGACGCCGCACGGCTTCCGCAACCACCTCGCGCGAGGCGGTGACCCACATGCCGCGTCCGGGCAGCTTGCGCTTGAGATCGGGAACTATGTCCCCTTGGGGCGAGACGACGAAGCGGATCAGCTCGTCGATCGGCCGGACCTCGCGGCTGACCGCGCACATCCGCATGGTCGCGGACTTCTCAGTTCGCGGTCCATGGTCGAGTTCGGGGTCAGTATCGGCGAGCATCCGGGTGACATCCTCCTTCGCCCTAAGCTGGCTGATCTTCGGCCGCCTCGGCCTCCTCAGCCGGCTTGGCGAGATCGGCCTCAGTGATCCAGCCGGCCTTGACGCGGGCCTGCATGATCATCGCTTCGGCATCGTCACGGGAGATCTCCAGGCCGTCGAGCGCGCCCGGATATTTGGTCTGCTCGCCGCCTTCCTTGCGCTCGGTCCAGCCGACCAGATCGTCAGTGGCGCAACCGGCGAGGTCGTCGACCGTCTTGATGTCGTTCTCGCCGAATTTCACCAGCATCTTCGAGGTGACGCCGGGCACGTCCTTGACGGCGTCCTCGACGCCGAGCTCCTTGCGCCTGGCCTCGATCTCGGCTTCCAGCTGTTCGAGATATTCACGAGCGCGGTTCTGGAGTTCCTGTGCAGTCTCCTCGTCGAAGCCCTCGATGCCGGCGAGCTCCTTAAGGTCCACCATCGCGAGTTCCTCGACCGAGGTGAAGCCTTCGGACGCCAGCAATTGACCGACCACTTCGTCGACATTGAGCGATTCCATGAAGACGCGGGTGGAGTTCTCGAAGTCGGCCTGGCGGCGCTCCGATTCCTCCTGCTCGGTCAGGATGTCGATGTCCCAGCCGGTGAGCTGCGAGGCCAGACGCACGTTCTGGCCGCGGCGACCGATCGCCAGCGAGAGCTGGTTGTTGGTGTCGGGCACGACGACCTCGATGCGCTCGCGGTCTTCGTCGATGACGACCTTGGAGACTTCGGCCGGCGCCAGCGCGTTGACCACGAAGGTCGCGATGTCGGGCGACCAGGGGATGATGTCGATCTTCTCGCCCTGCAATTCGTTCACCACCGCCTGCACGCGCGAACCGCGCATACCGACGCAGGCGCCGACCGGATCGACCGAGGAATCGCGGGAAATCACGCCGATTTTCGCGCGCGAGCCGGGATCTCGGGCAACCGCCTTGATCTCGACGATGCCGTCATAGATCTCGGGTACTTCCTGCGCGAACAGTTTTGCCATGAACTGCGGATGGGTGCGGGAGAGGAAAATCTGCGGGCCGCGGGTCTCGCGGCGGACGTCGAAGATGTAGGCGCGGACGCGGTCACCGTTGCGGAACACTTCGCGCGGCAGCATCTCGTCGCGCCGGATGATGGCCTCGCCGCGGCCGAGATCGACGATCACGCTGCCATATTCGACGCGCTTGACGACGCCGTTGACGATGTCGCCGATGCGGTCCTTGAATTCCTGATATTGCCGGTCGCGCTCGGCTTCGCGCACCTTCTGCACGATCACCTGCTTGGCCGACTGCGCGGCGATGCGGCCATATTCCAGCGGCGGCAGGGTGTCGGCGATGGTGTCGCCGACCTGGGCACCGGGATTGGCGCGTTGCGCATCCACCAGCGAGATCTGGTTGGAATGGTTTTCGACCGTCTCGACCACCAGCATATGGCGCGACAGCCGCAGCTCGCCCTTCTTCGGGTCGATCTCGGCGTGAACATCAGTCTCGCTGCCGTAACGTGCCCGTGCCGCCTTGGCGATGGCGTCCTCCATCGCCGCGATCACGATGCCGCGGTCGATCGATTTCTCGCGTGCAACGGCGTCGGCGATCTGGAGCAATTCAAGTCGATTGGCGCTGACTGCCATGGCTAGTCTCCTTCGTCAGGATCGATCTCGCCCCGTCGCGCGCGTTCGGCGGCCAGGCGATGTTTCTTGGTATTGGTCGGGGCCGGCTTCTTTGTAGTGGTCGGCGCCGGCTTCTTTGTCGGCTTCGTGTTCTTGGTCGTTTTTTCGCTGATGCCGGCGTGCGGTGCAGCCGGCGGCTCCAAGCCCAGATTGCGGCGCATCTCGCGTGCCTGGGCCTTGCCGCGGCGCATGGATTCCGCGATCAGCTCGTCGGTCAGCACCAGCCGTGCCTCGGCGATATCCTCCATCGTCAGGAGAACGTCGGCAGCCTCATTCGCCTTGACGTCGTCGCGATGCAGATGCACGCGATCGCCTTCGACGGGACCGATCGTGCCGCGGAACCGCTTCCGCCCCTCATGGGCGACCGCCATCTCGATCTTCACCAGATGCCCCGCATAACGCTCGAAGTCGGAGCGGCGAACCAGCGGGCGGTCGATCCCCGGGGAAGAGATTTCCAGCCGATAGGCGCGATCGACGAGGTCGGCGACGTCGAGCACCGGCGACAGCGCCCGCGAGATCGCCTCGCAATCCTCGATCTGCATCGAGCCGTCAGGCCGCTCGGCCATGACCTGCACGGTGCAGCCGGATTCCCCGGAAATGCGGATCCGCACCAGGCGGTAGCCCATGCCTTCGAGCACCGGCCCCGTGACCGCGGACACCCGTGCCGCCACGCCCGGCTCGACCACGAGCCTCGGCTCGGCCAGCAGTTCGGCATCCGTGGAACCAGAGTTCGGCTCGGTCATGTCAGGGGTCAAGGCGCTCGATATGGTTAAGGCTTGGTTTAAGATTTCAAAGCCCGTTCGGAACTCTCCCGACAGATCGCCGGGCCGCACATCTTCCGCCAAGCCGCGTTCAGGTAATAAAAAAGAGCGGGTCCTTTCGGGCCCACTCTCATTACGCGGATCGTATGAGAAGATGAATTGGCGATGATATAGCCCTTTCCGTCTTCCCGGACAAGGCCCATCGCAGGGCAGGCGAGGCTTTTTGCGACCGGGCTGCGGCCCCCCCGCGCAACGCTTCCTTCATCTAGGAGGCCTAAATTCCCTGATTGTGGGGCGGCTTGGGCCAAGGGCGCGCCCGCGGCGTGCCCTAGCGGGGTGCCCTATACGAGTTGCGTTTTCATGACCGTTGCCACGTCTCTTATTCCCGGACTGGACGATATCGTCAAACGCGGCGACCCGCGGCGTCGCGGCGAGATCGCGCGCGCCATCTCCCAATTGTTCTTTCAGGATGCTGAGAAGCTCCGTCCCGATGTCGTCGATCTCTTCGACAATCTGCTGATCGATCTCGTCCCGCACGCAGAGCTCGCCTCGCGCGTCGATCTCGCCGAACGCTTCTCGCTGCTGACCAATGCGCCACGGCATCTGGTGAGCCAGCTCGCGCGCGAAAACGAGATCACGGTGGCGGGCCCGGTGTTGCGCCGTTCGCCCGTGCTCGACGATGCCGTCCTCGTCGAGATCGCGCGGCTGAAGGGCCAGGGCCATCTGCTGGCGATGACCGAGCGCCCCACACTGTCGGCTGTCGTCACCGACGTGCTGGTCGAGCGCGGCGATCGCGATGTGGTGCGCCGCGCCGCGGGCAATGCCGGCGCGGTGTTCTCGCCCGGCAGCTATTCCGAGCTGATCAAGCGTGCCGCGCAGGACGGCGTGCTGACGCTCAAGATCGGCCAGCGCAGCGATCTTTCAGGCGAGAACCTGAAACAGCTTCTCGACGGCACGCTCGACGTCATCCGCCGCCGCCTCTCGAGCGTGGTCAATCCCGTGCGTCAGGTCGAGATCAAGCGCGCCATGGCGGCGATCGAGGAGGCCACGCTGCCGCCGGGCCCGCGTCGCGATTTCTCGGGGGCACAGCGCACGGTGCTGGCCTTGCATCGCGAGGGCCATCTTGGCGAGAGCGCGCTGCTTGGCTTCGCCAAGGCTCACAAATATGAGGAGTCGATCGCCTCGCTTTCGGCGCTGTCCGGCGTTCGCCTCTCGATCCTCGATCGCCTGGTCGCGGGTGATCGGTACGATCCAATTCTGGTGCTGGGACGCGTGCTGAATCTCGGCTGGCCGACTGTGCGCGCGCTCATCCTGCTGTGGTACGGACCGCACCGCACGCCGGCGGATGCCGACCTCGAGGCGGCGCGCGCGAATTTCACGCGCTTGATGCCGACGACCGCCGAGCGCGTCGTCAATTTCTGGCGCAATCGGCAGACGATCTAAACCCGCCTGAATCGCAGATACGCCGCCTTGCGGCCTTCGCGCGTCGCCTTTCGGCCATAGCGCGTCATCGTGTAGCCGTCCCACGGCAGGCGAAAATCATCGGCACGCTCCGCGAGCCAGACAAAGTCCTGCGAGCGCGCCAGATGCGACAGCGTCCAGGCGCAGTAATCGTCGATGTCGCAGACAAAACGGAATTCGCCGCCGGCTTTCAGCACGCGCGCCATCGCCGCGATGGTCCGGTCCTGGACGAAGCGCCGCTTCCAGTGCCGCCGTTTCGGCCAGGGATCGGGATGGATCAGGTCGATCCGCGACAGCGAAGCCTTCGGCAGCCAGGCCAGGAGCTCGGCGGCATCGCCTGCGAACAGACGGATGTTGCCGATGCTGGCTGCCTCGATCTGCGCGAGGATCTTCGCCATGCCGTTGACATAGGGCTCGCAGCCGATGAAGCCGGTTGTGACGAAGTTTTGCGCTTCCGCCGCAAGATGCTCGCCGCCGCCGAAGCCGATCTCGAGCCGCACGTCGTCGGCCGCGGGGGTGAATATCTCGCGGGCATCCGCCGGTGCTTCACTGTCGATGGCGAGCGCAAGACGCGGCAGCAGATGACCGATCAGCTCGGCCTGGTGCTGCCTGAGCTTGTGGCCCTTGCGGCGTCCGAAGAACGCACGCTCGCTGTCATCGCGACCGGGATCTGATTTGCGTTCGCTCATCGCAGCGTCTGGTACAGGCGATGGAGCAGCCGCGCGCGCGGTTCGAGCGATGAGACATAGAGCTGCTCATAATGGGTGTGCGCGCCCTTGCCGTCGACGCCGAGCCCGTCGAGCGTCGCGGTGTGGGCGGCGGTGAAATTGCCGTCCGAGCCGCCGCCGGTGTGAGCGTCGACCAGCTCGAAGCCGATCTCCATGGCGACAGTCTTCGCATGTTCGTACAGCGATGCGCCTGCATTGCTCTTCTCGTAAGGCGGACGATTGAGCCCGCCCGTGACCTTGACGGTGACGCCATCCGTCTTTGATGTCAGGGCGAGGATCTTGCCGACGAATTCGTCCGCGTCCTTGAAGCTCCGCACGCGCAGATCGATTTCGGCATGGGCTTCTTCCGGCGTCACGTTGGGCCGCGTGCCGCCGCGCACCACGCCAACATTGACGGTGACGCCGCGCGCCAGATCGTTCATCGCTTCCAGCGCCAGGATGACGTTGGCAAGCTCGCGGATCGCGCTGCGGCCGTCCTGGGGCCGCGTGCCGGCATGTGCGGGCACACCCTTGATAAAGACTTCGAATCGCCCGACGCCCTTGCGGCCGGTGACAATCTTGCCGCCGTCGCGCGCCGGCTCCGTCACCAGCACGTATTTGGCCTTGCGCCCTTCCGTCTCGATCAGTGCACGAGAGGTGGGGCTGCCGATCTCCTCGTCGGAAGTGAACATGTGGGTGATGCCGAGCGGCGAGCGATCGGCCGTGGCGCAAAGCGCGCGAAAGGCCTGATGGGCAATGTAGGCGCCGCCCTTCATGTCGTAGATGCCGGGACCGAACGCGCTGTCGCCTTCGACCTTGAACGGCAGGCGCTCGACGAACCCCATGGGATGAACGGTATCGAGGTGGCTCAGCACCAGGATGCCCGGCCGGTCCTGGCCCCAGGTCGAGCGCGCCACGAGATGATCACCGCAACCATCGACGCCGGCGACGCGCTCGAGCGTAACAGGGAGATCGCGGTATTGCTCCGCGACCATGGAGATCAGCTTGTTGACCTGTTCAGGCGCTTCCGTTGGCGTCTCGACCTCCACCCAGCGGCGGATGCCATCGAGAATAGTTTGGGAATCGAACCAATTGGAGCTGGTCATGGGCGCATCTGTGCCTTTGAATCGCATCATCGGGAAGGGCGCGCATCAAAGCGCGGCCGCAAATGACGACATAGGCCAGATTTGACGCAGTCTCAAATCCGATTGAGACGGCGCGTCAGCGCTTGTCAGGGCCTTCGCGAGCCGCGATCTGCTCGACGAGATCGACGATCGAGCGGCGCATCTTCGAATCGGTGATTCGGGTGAACGCCTTGGTCAAAGCGAGTCCTTCGGAAGTCGCGAGGAAGTCCGAGACGTAAGACGGCGATGCGCCTTCGCTGAAGCCATCCGGACCCGGCACGCCGCTCGGACCGCCCTCGAACAGGAACGACACCGGCACCTGGAGAATCTCGGCAATTTGCTGGATGCGGCTCGCGCCGACCCGGTTGGTGCCCTTCTCGTATTTCTGGACCTGCTGGAAAGTCAGCCCCAAAGCTTCACCGAGCTTTTCCTGGCTCATGCCCAACATGATGCGGCGCATCCGCACGCGACTGCCGACATATTTGTCAACAGGGTTGGGCGCTTTCGACATTTCCTCAGCCCTCCAAACATCACCTTCGGCGCAATCAGGAATGCCTCAGGTGTCAGCACCGTCAAAATCAAACCCTGTTATTGAGAAACATTGCGGAGAAATTTAGCAATGCCCACTGTCTTTTGCAGATGGTGCAGAATGAGGAGGCCGCGTGCAGTCTGTCAACCGTGGGACTACGGTTGTCAAAAGTTTCCGGCCGCGACGGCGTGATCAAGGGTGCCGTTTGGCAACACGTCGGCGGACCGCCAGAAATATGGCCAGCGCGACGAGCATGGCCGCGGGCACATCGCCCACCCGCGCATAGACCGTCGGCGGGATCGCGGCGGGCAGGTTTGCGTCCAATATGCCTTCGATTCCGAGACCGAGACTGGCGACGGTGCGTCCCACCGGATCGACTACCGCGGAGACGCCGGTATTCGCGGAGCGGACCAGCGGCAATCCGAGCTCGATCGCACGCATCCGCGCCTGCTCCAGGTGTTGATAGGGGCCGGTCGAGATGCCGAACCAGCCGTCATTGGTGAGATTCACGATCCAGCCCGGACGCTCATTGCGTCCAGCCACCTCGCCGGGAAAGATTGCTTCGTAGCAGATCAGCGGCAGCGCAGGCGGCGCGCCGGGGACCGGCAGGGCATGGCGCACGGTGCCTGGAATGAAGCCGCCGCGCACACGCGTGAGTTGCTCAAAACCGAGCTTCTCCATCAGACCTTGGTACGGAAGAAATTCGCCGAACGGCACCAAATGCAGCTTGTCGTACACCGCGAGCACGCTGGCGTCGTGGTCGATCACGTAGATCGAATTATAGGCGCGGGTGATCGGCGTGCCGCGCGGCAGGTCGGGCGCGCGGACCGAGCCCGTGATCAGTACCGTGCCCCTGGGCAGAAGCTCGGCGATTTGCGCCATCGCATCGGCTTCGCGGGTCAGGAAGAACGGAAACGCGGATTCCGGCCAGATCAGGATGGTGGCATCGCGTACACCGGTCGATTGCGGTCCGGAGGCGCGATCGGACAAGGCCAGATATTTCTTCATCACCTCCGCCTTGGCGGCGTAGTTGAATTTCGCGTCTTGCTGGAGATCCGGCTGCATCAGGCGCAGCTTGATGCCCGCGACCATCGTGGTCGGATACACCGACAGGCGAATCGCGCCGAAGATGCTCATGACAAGCAGGAGCACCACGGCCGCGGCCGGCACGCGCCACGCCAGGCGGCGATCGGGCGTGCGGTCGATCAGCGTTGCAGGGCTCGCGAAGATCGCAACCGCCAGGAACGTCATGCCCCACAGCCCGATCAGCGAGGCCGTTTGTGCCAGCGGCAGCGGCTCGGACAGCGCGTAGCCGAACGCGTTCCAGGGAAAGCCGGTCAGCGCGTGACCGCGTAGCCATTCGGTGATGGTGAGGCTTGCCGCGAGCGCAAGCACGCGCGTGGCGTTCTTGGTCCAGAGCAGGCGGGCGAGCGCAAAGCCCATCGCCGTGAAGATGGAAAGATAGGCCGGCAGGCCCAGCACGGCGAACGGCGTCAGCCAGGCGAACACATCGGCGTCGACGAAGAAGGCGTAGCCGATCCAATAAAGGCCGGGGACGAAATAGCCGAGCCCGAACCAGTAGCCGGTCAGCGCCGCGGCGGGGACGCCGCCATATCGCCCGGCGCCGGCGCCGTCGATCAGCCAGACCAGCACCGGGAACGTGATGAACAGCACCGGGAAGGCGTTGAACGGCGCCAGCGCCAGCACCGAGAGCGCCCCGGCCGCCATCGCGACGAGCGCGCGCTTCCATCCCCAGGTGAGGATAATGGCAAGCGCGATCTGGCGAAGTCGCTGGAACGGGCTCACTGCGGACCGGTCCCGTCGCTTGGCGGCGGGGTGGGGGTGTCGCTGGCCGTCGGCTGGCTGCCATCCGGCGCAGTCTCGCGGCGCCGGCTCTCGCGCTGGGTCCGCGGCGCGGGACGCTCCTTCCGCGTCGAAATCCGCAATCGCTTGACGCGGCGCGGGTCGGCATCGAGCACCTCGATCTCGTAATGGCCGGGGCCCGAGATCACCTCGCCGCGCACCGGCAGGCGCCCGACGAAGCTGACGAGATAGCCGCCCAGCGTCTCCACTTCCTCGCCGGCCTCCCCGGTGACGAAGTCCTGGCCGATCACGGTGCGGACGTCGTCGAGGCTGGCGCGGGCATCGGCGATGAAGGCGTTGTCGGGCAGCCGCACGATCGAGGGCGGTTCGTCGCTGTCGTGCTCGTCGTCGATCTCGCCGACGATCTGCTCGACGATGTCCTCGAGCGAGACCAGCCCGTCGCTACCGCCATATTCGTCGACCACCAGCGCCAGATGGATGCGGGTGGCCTGCATCTGCGCGAGCAGATCGATCGCCCGCATCGACGGCGGGACGTAGAGCAGCTTGCGGATGATGCGCGCTTCTTCGAGCGGCAGCGCGAGATCGACCGTACGCAGATCGAGCCCGGCCGGCAGCGGTTTCTTGCGCTTGGTTTTGGTGACCCCCGACACCCGCGCGCGCGCGGTCATGAAGGCGAGTAAATCGCGGATGTGGACGATGCCGACAGGATCGTCGAGCGTCTCGTTGTAGACCACGAGGCGCGAATGGCCGGCGCTCTCGAAGCGGTCCATCAACTCGCCGAGCGGGATGTCGCGCTTCACCGCGATGATGTCGGCGCGATGCACCATGACGTCGGCGATGCGGCGCTCGTGCAGGCCGAGGATGTTGCGCAGCATGGTGCGCTCGACGGTCGAGAAGCCGGTGTCGTCGGGCGTCGTGGCGTCGAGCACGACCTGAAGGTCGTCGCGCACCGAGCCCGCCTTCCACCCGAACAAGGTCCGGATGGCGCGCAGCAGCCAGCCGTCTGCGCTCGGGCGCATCACCTCGCCTGAGGTCACCACGGCCGGCAAATTGGCCGTGTTGCGCGGATTGTCGTGAATTGGGTCGGAATCCGGCATCTCAATGCGTCCCCGGGCGGTCTGCGTAGGGGTCGGGAATGCCGAGATGAGCCAGGATCTCCCGCTCCAGCGCTTCCATTTCTTCCGCGTCGTCTTCGTTTTCGTGGTCGTAGCCGACCAGGTGCAGGAAACCATGCACGGCGAGATGGCTTAAATGATGATCGAACGGTTTCTGTTCCTCGTCCGCCTCACGCCGCATAGTCTCGTAGGCGATTGCGATGTCGCCGAGCATGCGCGGCGCATCGCCCGGTTTCCATTCGCCTTCCGGCTGAAGCGCGGGAAACGACAGCACGTTGGTCGGCTTGTCGATGCCGCGCCAGTTGCTGTTCAGCGTGCGGATGCCGACATCATCGGTCAGCATCACCGCCACTTCCGCCTCCGCAACGTCTTCGTCGACATTCTCGGCGGCGGCCGCCACGGCGCGCTGGATCACGGCTTCGGAGTCGGGCTCGCTCTGCCAGCAATCGGCGACGACGAGGACCTCGGTATTGGGAAGGTTGGGGTGTGACATTGTCTTTGTTCGGAACGAAGGGGCGCCGTATCTGTGCCCGCTATGGTCCGGCTGTTGTCCCGTCAGGATTTGTTGCCGGCGGCCGGCCGCTGCGGCAAGCCTTCGTAGGCAGAAACGATCCGCGCCACGAGCTCGTGGCGGATCACGTCCTCGGCCTTGAAATGAACTTGCGCAATGCCTTCGACGCCGCTCAGCAAGCGCGTCGCCTCGGCGAGGCCCGAGGTCTGGCCGTTCGGCAGATCGATCTGCGAGGGATCGCCCGTCACGATCATGCGGCTGTTCTCGCCGAGACGCGTCAAAAACATCTTCATCTGCATCGACGTGGTGTTCTGCGCCTCGTCCAGGATGATGGCCGCGTTGGTCAGCGTGCGGCCGCGCATGAAGGCGAGCGGCGCGATCTCGATTTCGCCGGTCTGCAGCGCGCGCTCGACGATGCGCGCATCCATGAGGTCGTAGAGCGCATCGTAGATCGGGCGCAGATAAGGATCGACCTTCTCGCGGAGATCGCCGGGCAAGAAGCCGAGCCGCTCGCCGGCTTCCACCGCCGGGCGTGACAGGATGATCTTGTCGACCTCCTTGCGCTCGAACAGTTGCGCGGCATGCGCGACCGCGAGCCAGGTCTTGCCGGTGCCGGCGGGGCCGATGCCGAACACCAGCTCGTGGCGCTTCAGCGCGCGGATGTAGGAATCCTGTGCCGCCGTGCGCGCGCGCACCGGGCGCTTGCGCAAATTGATGCTGTCGAAGGTGGATTTGGCCGACTTGGCGTCGAACTCGAACAGCGAACCCTGTGCGATCACGGCGCGGATCGCGCCCTCGACCTCGCCCTGGTCGAGATCCTGTCCCTTCACGGCCTGTGCGTAGAGCGTCTCCAGCACGCGGCGCGCGGCATCGCAGCCGTCGCGTGAGCCGCCGATGGTGATGTGGTTACCCTTGGAATCGACGACGACGCCGAGCCGCCGCTCGATCTGCGCCAGATGCTGGCCGTAGGGGCCGACCAGCGCGGATGCGGCGCGATTATCGTCGAAATCGATGACGACCTGGGTCTCGGGTGGAACCTGCATGTCGCGGTCAAATTTGCGGCTGGGAGCGATAGAAGAAGACGAATCCGATGCACTTTTGGGCAAGGGTTCAGGCTCCACTGGCTTGCGATAAAGCGGGCTCGCGCGCGTTGCGCGGCGTCACGAGCTCGCCGAGAAAGCTGTAGCGTTCGAGACTGTCGATCCGGACCGGCAGGATTTGTCCGATGATGTCGGGCGAGGCCATCACGTGCGCGGGCTGGAGGAACGCGGTGCGGCCGACGATCTGGCCGTCCTTGCGGGCCGGGCGTTCGAACAGCACGTCGACCGTTGAGCCAATCGCAGCCTTGTTGAAGGCCGATTGCTGGCTGTCGATCAGTTCCTGGAGCCGCTCCAATCGCTGGTCCATCTCGGCTGGGGACACCGTCTCCTGCATGTCCGCGGCCGGCGTTCCCGGCCGGGCGGAGTATTTGAACGAATACGCCGCAGCGTAGCCGATTTGCGCGACAAGCGCGAGTGTCGCGAGAAAATCTTGCTCGCTCTCGCCGGGGAAGCCGACGATAAAATCCGATGAAAAAGCAATGTCTTGGCGCGCGGACCGGAAACGGTCGACAACACGCCGATAATCATCGGCGGTATGTTTCCGGTTCATGGCCGCCAAAATCCGGTCCGAGCCCGACTGGACCGGCAGGTGCACGAACGGCATCAGCTCGCCGAGATCGCGATGGGCTGCAATCAAACTGTCATCGACATCGCGCGGATGGCTGGTCGAATAGCGCAGCCGCGCGACGCCCGGCAGCGCCGCGAGGTGCTCCAGCAGTCTGCCGAGCGGCCAGCTTTTTCCGTCCGGCCCCTCGCCATGATAGGCGTTGACGTTCTGGCCGATCAGCGTGAGCTCGCGCACGCCGTTGTCGGCGAGCCGCTTCACGTCGTCGACGATCTTTGCCACCGGCCGCGAGACTTCCGAACCTCGCGTGTACGGCACGACGCAGAAGGTGCAGAACTTGTCGCAGCCTTCCTGGACCGTGACGAAGGCGGAAATGCCGCGGGCGCGGATCGCGTCGGGCTTGGGCTGGGCAAGGAAGCCGAACTTGTTCGCGGCCGGAAATTCGGTCTCGATCGCACGGCCTTCATTGCCGGCGCGCTTCAACAGCTGCGGCAAATGATGATAGCTCTGCGGGCCGACCACGACGTCGACCGCGGGTGCACGGCGCACGATCTCCTCGCCCTCGGCCTGCGCCACGCAGCCCGCGACCGCGATCTGCATGGTGCGGCCTGCGCGCGCAGCCTCGTCCTTGGCGATGCGCAGCCGGCCGAGCTCCGAATAGACCTTCTCCGAGGCCTTCTCGCGGATATGGCAGGTGTTGAGGATGACGAGGTCGGCGTCATCAGCGCTGGCCGTCTCCACGAATCCTTCCGGGGCCAGCGTGTCCACCATGCGCTGGGCATCGTAGACGTTCATCTGGCAGCCATATGATTTGATGTGCAGCTTGCGCGGCGGCGTCATGGAACCCGGAGTTGAGGTGGAGGACAGCCCTCAAATATAGGCTGGAGCGGCGAAAATCCAGCGAATGGGTCCATCAAAGGCATTTCGGGGCGCCGCAAGCCAAGCAAGCCCCGAATCTCCACCTAAAACCTCCGGATTCCCGGTTCACGCGCTGGACGCGTCCTTCGGGACTGACGCCAGATGGCCGAAATCAACCCGTCAAGGCGTCCGCCGCGACCCGCCGGATCAGCTCCGGCAGCTGATGCATGTCGGCAAAGAGCAGGTCGGCGCCGGCCCGATGCAATGTTTCGGCATGGCCCTCGCGGCAATGGCTCCCGCCGTGAAAGCCGAACACCGTCATCCCGGCCGCCCGCGCGCCGGCAATTCCGGCCAGGCTGTCCTCGATCACGACGCAGCGCTCGGGCGGCACGCCCATCTCGTTCGCTGCGAACAGGAACAGGTCCGGTGCCGGCTTGCCGTTCTTCACCTGGGAAGCCGAGAAGATATTTGGCGCGAGGCGCTCGTGGAGGCCCGTGCTTCCCAGGCTCACGCGCATGCGCTGATGCGAGCCGCTCGAGGCGACGCAGACGCGCTGGTTGATGACGTCAAGCACGTCGCGAATGCCGCGGATCGCCTCAAGGTCGGCTTCGAACGCGCGGAACAGCTCGTCCTGCAGGTCGCCGTGATAGGCTTCGGGCAGCTTGCGGCCGAGCTCGGTCTCGATCTCGAGATTGGCTTGCCGCGTCGAGCGGCCGAGAAAGCGCTCGAATACCTGATCCGAGGTAATTGGATAACCGTGCCTGGACAGCACATCCGCATGCGCGCGACAGGAGATCACCTCGCTGTCCACGAGCACGCCGTCGCAATCGAAGATGACGAGATCGATCGGCACTTAACTTGTGGGTTTGTCGTCGTCGAGCGGGACGCAATAGAGTTCGAGCCGATGATCGACCAGCTTGTAACCGAGCTTGCGGGCGATCTCCGCCTGGAGCTTCTCGATTTCCTCGGAGGTGAACTCGATCACCTTGCCGTCGCGCAGGTTGATGAGGTGGTCGTGATGGCTGTCGCGCATCTGCTCGTAACGCGCGCGGCCTTCGCGGAAATCATGGCGCTCGATGATGCCCGCATCCTCGAACAATTTGACGGTGCGATACACGGTCGAGATCGAGATCTTGTCGTCGACCGCAACACAGCGACGGTATAATTCCTCGACGTCGGGATGATCGACCGCCTCCGCGAGCACGCGGGCGATGACACGGCGCTGCTCGGTCATGCGCATGCCCGTTGCGGCACAGCGCGCCTCGATGCCGGACGCCTTTGATTCGGAAGAAGGTTTCAGTGCGGTCATAGATTTGTCTGCCTAGCGGGGCGCTTTCTGCCACCAATGTTACGGCAAGTCACGTCGCATCAGAAGTGCGTTCAATTGTTCCCCGTTCGGCTGCTTATAGTAGCGTTCGCGGCGTCCGACCACCATGAATCCGGTTCGGTCATAGAGCCGCCGCGCCGGCTGGTTATTTTCCTCGACCTCGAGAAATATCGTGCGCACGCCACGTCCGGCCAGGTGGCCGAGATGGGTCATCAGCAGCGTGCGGGAGAGGCCGCGGCCGCGATGGGCCTGGTCGACCGCGATCGAGAGGATTTCCGCTTCGTCCGCGCCGATCCGCGACACCGCAAAGCCGATCGTGCTGCGGCCGAGGCGCAACCGGTGCACCAGCGTGTTGCGCTCACTAAGCATGCTCTCGAACTCGCCTTCGCCCCAGCCGCGCGCGAAGGAGGCGCCGTGAAGCTGCGCGAGCCGTGCGACGTCGCGCGCGACAGCCGGCTCGACAACGGCCGTGCCGCCGCGCCACCATTCCGACAACCATCTCATCATGAGCTTGCAGCTTGTGCTGCAAGCGGCAGGTGTGCGGCCGGCTTTGCATCGGGCGCGCGCAGATAGAATGGCCGCGCCGGATTTGTCTCGGGATCGGCCGCGGCGCCAAGCCACGCGACCCAGCCGATGTCAGGCGCGGGCTGCGCGTCGACCGCGACCGGCTGCGGGATATCTTTCGGCCAGCGATCCGCGAGGATCTTTGCGGCATTGCCGACCAGATGCGGCGCGCCGAATTGCGAGGCCGCGATCACCTCGTCGATGGACGCGACGCCCGGCCGTACCAGCTGGCTGCCGTCGCCGGCCACGATCTGGAAGTAGACGTGATCGTGCCGGGCATCGATCGCGGAGATCACCGGCGCCGTTCCGCTCTGGCCGACCACGGTGGCGGCATAGGCCGACAAGGTAGTCAGGCCTACGGCGGGACGCTTCGCCGCAAGCGCCAGGCCGCGGGCCGCCGAGATGCCGACGCGCAGCCCGGTGAAACTTCCAGGGCCCATGGTGACCGCGATGCGATCGAGCGAGGTGAAGGCGAGATTGGCTGATAGCATCACGCGCGCGATCATCGGCATCAGCGCTTCGGCGTGGCCGCGCTTCATCAGAAGCTGCTCCTGCGCAAGGAGCTGGCCGGCGTCGGTGTCGAGCACGGCGGCCGCGCACGCTTCCAGCGCGGTATCGATGGCAAGGATCAGCATAAGGCGATCATAGCATTGGCAATCGCATGATGCCCGATGTTCTTGCCGTCATGGCCGGGCTTGTCCCGGCCATCCACGCCTTTGCGCTCCAAGAACGTGAATGCCGCGTGCCCGGTCAGACCTCGCAGGGTGGGCAAAGGCGCACTTGCGCCGTGCCCACCATCGCGCCTACATCGGCCGGACTTCGACCACGTCGGGCACGAAATGCTTGAGCAGGTTCTGGATGCCGTGCTGGAGCGTCGCGGTCGATGACGGGCAGCCGGCGCAGGAGCCCTTCATGTTGAGATAGACGATACCGTCCTTGAAGCCGCGGAAAGTGATGTCGCCGCCGTCATTGGCGACCGCCGGCCGCACGCGGGTCTCGATCAGATCCTTGATCACGTCGACCGTCTCGGCATCGGCCTCGTCGAAGAATTCGTCCTCGCCATCGATATCGACATTGCTCGCGGCTGCACCGTCGGCGAGCAGCGGCGCGCCGGACATGTAGTGCTCCATGATGGCGCCGAGGATCGCGGGCTTGAGCTGTTGCCATTCACCGTTCGCCTTGGTCACGGTGATGAAGTCCGATCCATAGAACACACCGATGACGCCGGGGACGTCGAACAGCTTTTCGGCGAGCGGCGAGCGTGCGGCCGATTCGCGGTTCGCAAATTCCATCGGACCGCCGTCGACCACGACGCGGCCGGGAATGAACTTCAGCGTGGCGGGATTGGGGGTGGCTTCGGTTTGAATGAACATGGTTTTCTCCAGACGTCGCCGGTTCAAGGCCGGCGCGTGCTCTATCCACTAGCAGATGGCGACGGCGAACGCACGGTCAAGGGGTGAGCTGGCCGTTTGCCTGTTATATCAGCGGGTTAGGGCGCCCGCTTCTCCCTCCCAAGGCAAGCGATGCGAGGTGAAGAGCGGCAGCCTACGACAGCGAATCCACGCTTTGGTCGCTCAGCGCGCCCGAAATGACCGTCACCGGCACCGGGAACGTGCCCAGCGCGTGCGCGAGCAGCGCGACCAGCGGCCCCGGTCCCTCCGCGCCCGGGTTCGCGGCGAGCACCAGCATGGCGATGTCGGGGTCCTCGTCGATCACCGCCAGCAGCTGTTCCATCGCGCCGCCTTCGCGGATGACCCGCTCCGGCGTGATCGCGGCGATGCCGTTGGCACGGCCGGCGGCACGGTCGAGCGCGGCTTCCGCTGCCTCATGCGCTTCGGCGCGCATGATGTCGGCGACCCCCAGCCATTCCTGGCTCTGCTGGTCGGGCTCGATGATGCGGAGCATCACCACGCCGCCGCCGGCGCGGATCGCCCAGCGGCTGGCATAATAAACCGCACGATCCCACTCGGCGGTGTCGTCGACGATGACGAGGCATTTGGGCTTGTGACCCGGCTGGAAGCAAAGTCGCTTGCTGGTCATGCATGTCCCGGAATGTGCACAACGACATGCTGCCACACTCCGTCCCGCTTGGGGAGAGGAGAAGCCGCCGGCGCCGTGGCGTCGGCTGCTTTTCCTGAATGCGGGAATCAACGCCGGCGGATGAAGCCGACGATGTCCTTCGAGAGCTTCATGGTCTCATCGGCGATCGCGCGCGCCCGGTCGGCGCCGTCGTTCAGGATCGCCTCGATATGGCCGGGGTCGGCGACGAGGCGCTTCATCTCGCCGGCGATCGGCGCGAGTTTCGTGACGCACAAATCCACCAGCGCGTTCTTGAAGCTGGAGAACTGGCCGCCGCCGAAATCCCTGAGCACTTCGGCCTTGGAACGGCCGGAGAGGGCAGCGAAGATACCGACGAGATTGTCGGCCTCGGGGCGCGCTTCCAGTCCCTTCTCCTCGGTCGGCAGCGGCTCCGGGTCGGTCTTGGCCTTGCGCACCTTCTGCGCGATGGTGTCGGCGTCGTCGGTCAAATTGATGCGCGAATTATCGGACGCGTCCGACTTCGACATCTTCTTGGTGCCGTCACGCAAGCTCATCACGCGCGTCGCCGGGCCCGTGATCAAGGGTTCCGGCAGCGGGAAGAACAGGCCGTCATTGGCGCCCTGGCTGCGGATCGAGTCGGCGAAGTCGTTGTTGAATTTTTGAGCGATGTCGCGCGACAGTTCGAGATGCTGCTTCTGGTCCTCGCCGACCGGAACATGGGTGGCGCGGTAGAGCAGAATGTCGGCCGCCATCAGCACGGGATAGTCGAACAGCCCGACGGACGCATTCTCGCGATCCTTGCCGGCTTTTTCCTTGAACTGGGTCATGCGGCCCAGCCAGCCCATGCGCGCGACGCAGTTGAAGATCCAGGCGAGCTCGGCATGGCCCGAGACCTGGCTCTGGTTGAACACGATGTGCTTGCTCGGATCGATACCGCTGGCGATGAACGCCGCGGTCACCTCGCGGGTGTTGCGCGCGAGCTCGACCGGTCCACCCCACACGTCCACGCCCTGCGTGATCGCGTGCATGTCGACGACGCAATAGATGCAGTTGTGGGTTTCCTGCATCTTCACGAAGTTGACGATCGCGCCGAGATAATTGCCGAGGTGCAGATTGCCCGTCGGCTGGACGCCCGAAAAAACCCGTTCAACGAATGGCATGGTTAGTCTTCCTGGCAAGCCTTCCTGGCAAGCCTTTCCTGAAGGTCATTGGCCGTCGTTTCCAACAGCGGCGGAGCGTCGTCAAGTGTAATTCGAGAGCCTACGCGCCAGGAGCCTGCGCGTCAGGAGCATGGCGCGTCAGGAGCCTTGGGGGCAGGCTTCCTCAGGGCGTTAACCGCCTCGCGCCAGGAAGCGACGCCGAGGACTTGCAGGAGCATGCCATAGACGGCGATCCCCGCCGCGATCTGCAGGCCCAGCACAATGAAGCGGATCAGGCCATGGGCCTCGGCAGGCACAAGATACACAGTCAGCCAGAGCAGGGCGCCCATGGCGGCTGCGGCGAGCACGATCCGGGGCAGCCGCTTGCGAGCGGCGGCATCGACCGAGAAGCCGAATTCGCCCGTGCCTTTCCGGAGCAGGGAGATCGCGCTGCTCCAGGCGCCGGCCGCAATGCTCGCGGCGATTCCCGTCGCACCGCAGAAGTGCCCGAGCACGACGGCAAGCGCGATCGCGACCACAAAGCCTTTGGCCGTTGCAAGCAGCGGCGTCGTCGTGTCGCTGCGGGCATAGAACGCCGGCGACAGCGCCTTGATCAGCACGTGCGCCGGCAGGCCCAGCGCCAGCCACATCAGTGCGCGCGCCGTGGCCGCGCTGTCCTCCGCACCGAAGGCGCCATGTTCGAACAGCATCCGCACGATCGGCTCGGCCAGCACGATCAGGCCCAGCGTGGCCGGCAGCGCCAGCCCGGTCGCGAGTTCGAGCGCGCGCGATTCCGCGTGCGCGACCGCATCACGGTCGCCGCTGCTCACTGCGCGCGTCAGCTCGGGCACCAGCACCGTGCCCACGGCGACGCCGACAATACCGAGCGGCAGCTCGATCAGGCGGTTGGCGAAATAGAGCCAGGAGACCGCGGCGGGCGTGGCCGAAGCGATGACCGCGCCGGCAACCATCAGCCATTGCGGCCCCGAGCCTGCGATCATGCCGGGAATGGCCTTAGCGAAGAAGCCACGCATTTCCTTGCCGAAGCTTGCACGCAGCGGTGTCGCCAGGCGTGCACTTCGCTGCGACAGCAGCATCAGGAGTTGTAGCAGGCCGGCGATGCCGACGATGGCCGCCAGCATCCGCGCGGCGAAGGTCGCGTCGGTGTGCCACAGCAGGAGTGCTGCGATCGCGGCGATCAGGGCAATGTTGAACAGCAGCGGCGAGAACGCGGTGAGGGCAAACCGCCCCTGCGCGTTGAGCAGACCCATCAGCACCGTGACGGGTCCCGCGAAGGCGAGATAAGGCAGCATCAGCCGCGCGTTCTGGACGGCGAGATCGAGCGTCGCGCTGCCGACGAAGCCCGGCGCGATGATCATGATGATCAGCGGCATGAGAACCGCGATCGCGATCGATATCGCGATCAGGCCCGCGCTGACCGTTCCGAGTACGCGTCCCGCAAACGCCGCCGCAGCGGCCTCGCCATCGCGGTCACGAACGCGCAGCCATGCCGGGATCAGCGCCGCATTCAGGGCCCCCTCGCTGAGCAGGCGCCGCACCACGTTGACGAGCTGGAACGCCGCCAGAAACGCGTCCGCCACCGCGCCGGTGCCGAGCAGCGCCGCGATCAGGGAATCCCGGGCGAAGCCGAGCAGTCGCGAGGCCAGCGTTCCCGTCGAGACAGTCAGGAAGGAGCGGATCATCGGAGCTGTTATAATACCGTTGCTTGCTCGCGCGGGCCCGGTCGTGATAGGCCGCGAGCCAGATTTCAGACCGACAGGAAGCGGATTTCCGCAGGTATCGCAATCCGCCAAACAGGATCAAGGTGAATGGCTGACGTGAAATATGACGTTCTCGGCATCGGCAACGCGCTGTTCGACGTGCTGGTCAAGACCGATGAAGCCTTTTTAGGCAAGCACAGCATGACCAAGGGCAGCATGTCCCTGATCGACGAGGCGCGGGCCGCCGCCATCTACAACGACATGGGCCCGGCGACGGAAGTTTCGGGCGGCTCGGCCGCCAACACCATCGTCGGCATCGGCAGCCTGGGCGCGCGCGCGGCCTATGTCGGCAAGGTCAAGGACGACCAGATCGGCAAGCTCTACGTCCACGACATCCGCGCTGCCGGGGTCGCCTTCAACACGCCCGCCGCGAAGGACGGCCCCGCCACCGGCTGCTCCTACATCCTGGTCACGGGCGACGGCGAGCGCACCATGAACACCTATCTCGGCGCGGCGCAGGATTTGTCGCCGGCCGACATCGACCCGGCCGAGATCGCCAGCGCCGGCATCGTCTATCTCGAGGGCTATCTCTGGGATCCGCCGGGGGCCAAGGAGGCCTTCGTCAAGGCGGCCAAGATTGCGCACGAGGCCGGCCGCAAGGTCGCGCTCACGCTGTCGGACTCCTTCTGCGTCAGTCGCTATCGCGACGAATTTCTGGGCCTGATGCGCAACGGCACCGCCGACATCGTCTTTGCCAACGAGTCTGAGCTGCACTCGCTCTACGAAACGTCCGACTTCGACACCGCGCTCAAGCAATTGCGCAACGACGTCAAGCTTGGCGTGGTCACGCGCAGCGACAAAGGCTGCGTGGTGGTGACGCCAACCGAGGCCGTCGCAGCGCCGGCGTCTCCGATCGCGCAACTCGTGGACACCACCGGCGCCGGCGACCTGTTCGCCGCCGGCTTCCTGTATGGCCTCTCGCGCGATCTCTCGCACAAGCAGTGCGGCGCGCTCGGCGCGCTCGCGGCCGCCGAAGTGATCCAGCACATCGGCGCGCGGCCGCAGGTGTCGCTGAAGGAGCTCGCCGGGCAGCGCGGGCTGACGGCGTAGCGCGGACGCTTTGCCCGTCATTGCGAGTGAAGCAATCCAGATTGTCCCCGAAGAAAGATTCTGGATTGCTTCGCTACGCTTGCAATGACGACAGGGAAATCACGCAGTCCTCGCAGCCTTCAATCCCAGCCGCTTTTCCACGTCGTCGCGCATCAGGAATTTCTGGATCTTTCCGGTCACCGTCATCGGAAACTCGTCGACGAATTCCACGTATCGCGGAATCTTGTTGTGGGCGATCTGCCCGTCGCAGAAAGCGCGCACCTCTTCCATCGTCAAATTCTCGCCGGGCCTGACGCGGATCCAGGCGCAGAGCTCCTCGCCGTAGCGGGCATCCGCAACGCCAAAGATCTGCACGTCCTGAATCTTGGGATGACGATAGAGAAACTCCTCGATCTCGCGTGGATAGAGATTCTCGCCGCCGCGGATCACCAGGTCCTTGATACGGCCCACGATGTTGCAATAGCCGGCGTCATCGATGACGGCGATGTCGCCGGTGTGCATCCAGCCGTTGGCGTCGAGCACATCCGCGGTCTTCTCCGTCTCCTCCCAGTAGCCCAGCATCACGCTGTAGCCGCGGGTGCAGAGCTCGCCCCGTTCGCCGCGCTTGACGATCTTGCCGTCGAGATCGATGACCTTAACTTCGACATGCGGATGGATTCGTCCGACCGTCGAGACGCGGCGCTCGAGCGGATCGTCGACGGCACTCTGGAAGCTGACCGGGCTTGTCTCGGTCATGCCATAGGCGATCGTGACCTCGCCCATGTTCATCTCGCTATTGACGCGCTTCATCACCTCGATCGGGCAGGGTGCACCAGCCATGATGCCGGTGCGCAGCGATGTCAGATTGAAATTTGAGAATTCGCCGTGGTCGAGTTCGGCGATGAACATCGTCGGCACACCGTATAGCGCGGTACATTTTTCCTGCTCGATCGTCCGCAGCGTCGCGAGCGGATCAAACCCTTCGCCAGGGTAGACCATCGTTGCGCCGAGCGTGACGGAGGCGAGGTTGCCCATCACCATGCCGAAGCAATGATAGAGCGGCACCGGAATGCAGATGCGGTCCGTTTCGGTCAGGCGCATGGCGCGGCCGACGAAATAGCCGTTGTTGAGAATGTTGTGGTGGGTCAGCGTCACCCCCTTGGGCGATCCCGTGGTGCCGCTGGTGAACTGGATGTTGACGGGATCGTCGAACTGCAGGGAGACACCAAGCGCGGCGAGCTGCTCCCGATGCACGGTCCCGCCCATGCCGGCGACCTCGTCGAACGGGATCGCGCCCGGGCAGGCGGGGCCGCCGATCTGGATCACGATGCGCAGGGCCGGCAGCCGCGCCGCCTGCAACTGCCCGGGCTTGGCGCTCGCAAGCTCTGGCAACAGTGTGTTGAGCAGGTCCATGTAGTTGCTGGTCTTGAACGCCGTCGCGGTGACGATGGCGCTACATCCGACCTTGTGAAGCGCGAATTCCAGCTCGCTCAGCCGGTAGGCCGGATTGATCGTCACCAGGATGAGGCCAGCCTTGGCGGCGGCGAACTGGGTCAGCGTCCATTCCGGCCGGTTCAGCGACCAGATTCCGATCCGTGCGCCGCGCTCGAGGCCAAGCGCGAGAAAACCGGCGGCGAGCGCGTCGACCCGCGCGGCAAACTCCTTCCATGTCCATCTCACGCCGTGACTGGGCGAGACCAGCGCCTCGCGATCGCTCCAGCGCTGCGCGGCCTGATCGAGGCTGCGCCCGATGGTGTCGCCGAGCAGCGGCGTGTCGGAGATGCCGCAAACGTAACTGTCGGCCTTGTCTGCCAAAATCAAAAAATGTCCTCCAGCCAGGTGCGTGGATGGCCGGGACAACAAGCCCGGCCATGACGCGTCGCGAGAGCTAAGGCGGGTCTTACGCCGCCTTCTGCCCACTGCCGGCACCGAGCCCGGCATAGACGCCGCGCTCGAAGCCAGCAAAAGCCTCCAGGCATTTTCCATCGGCAAATGGCAGCAACTGCATCAGGATCACGCCGGTGACGTCGCGCGCCGGGTCGATCCAGTAATAGGTGTTGGCGAGGCCCGCCCAGGCGAGGCTGCCCGCGCTGCGCCCCTCAGCGGTCTTGTCGGTGTTGATCATGAAGCTGAGGCCCCACTTCTTCACCTGCTCCGGATAGAGATCGACGTCGTTGGTGTACATCGGCGCCGCCGTGGTCATCTTGCCCATGGCGAGATCGCCGATGTGGTTCTGCCCCATCGTCGCGATAGTCTCGGCTTTCAGCACCTGATTGCCGTTGCCGCGGCCCTTGTTCAAGATCATCTGGGTGAACTTGATGTAGTCGGCCGCGGTCGAATAGAGGCCGCCGCCACCCATGTGGAATTCCGGCTCCTGCTCGAGCTCGAACGGGATCGCGGCGAGTTGGCCGTCCTCGCCGCGCGCATGCATCCCGACCAGGCGCTTGCGCATGTCGTCGGTGATCTTGAAGGCGGTATCGCTCATGCCGAGCGGTGCGAACAGATTGTCGCGCAGATAAGCATCGAGCCGCTTGCCGCTGACGGCTTCCACCGCCTTGCCGACGAAATCGATGTTGGTGCCGTATTCCCAGCGCGTGCCGGGATCGGTCATGATCGGCGTCTTCAACGCAGCGTTCTGGCAGCTGGTGATGGCTGGGATGCCGGTCTTGTCCAGATAGACCGCGAGATCGCCGTTCCACATGTTGTAGCAGAAGCCGGCGGTGTGGGTCATGAGCTGGCGCAGCGTGATCGGCCCCTTGGCCGGCCGCAGCTTGGCTTCGCCCTTGGCATCGAAACCTTCGAGCACCTCCGGCTTGGCGAGATCGGGCAGCACCTCGCCGATCGGCGCGTCCAGCGACAGCTTGCCTTGCTCGACCAGTTGCATCGCGCCCGCTGATGTCACCGCCTTCGTCATCGATGCGATCCAGAACACGCTGTCGGCGGTCATCGCATCCGGCTTGGACAGATCGCGTTTGCCGAACGCGCCCTGATAAAGCACGTCGGTACCGCTGGCGGCGATGGCGACGACGCCGGGAATCTCCTCGGCCTCGCTCTTCTGGCGCAGAATCTCGTCGATCTGGTCTTTGCTTTGCATCCGCGTTTCCTCCGGTTTGATTATTGTTGGAAGCGATCGATTGTCCTCCCGCGTGCTCCGCGCGGCAAGCACATCCATGGATTTGCGCCGGTCGCGATGTCGTGACTTGACGGTCCACGCCCCGCGCAGGACGACAAGGGCCACGCAGGACGACAAGGCTGCTGAACTGCAACACTCCGTCACAATCTGCGGTGGATCGCCGCAACCAGCCGTGACCGTGGATACGCACGGGCAAAATGTTTTGAGTGTTTGAAGCACTTGAAACATTTTGTGCGTTGCGGCGTTCAACTCTCGGCCCGATCTGCGGCCGACGTTAAGATTTGATGCAAATTTGGCGGCCGTCCACCGGCCGCGAGGGGACCTCAGATGATTTCGACCTGGAGCGAATGGAAGCGCTATCCCCGTCCCGGACGGGGCGACAATCTCGAAGCGCCGATCGCACCCGGCATCTACGAAGTCCGCACCGCGGGCACCGGTGCGCTCTATTCGTTCGGCGCGGTCGACAATCTGGCGCAGGCGCTTGCGCTGCTGCCGGTCGGCTCGAAATCCTGGTTCGGCCGCCGCGATGCCTCCGACGCCCCCGCTCTCGAATACCGGACGTGCGCGACTTCCTCGAAGGCCGACGCCAGGGCCGCCGCCGAACGCATGATCGGACGGCGCGAGACGTATATGAGCGGCGCGGCGTAAATCCCCCCTGCTCCGAGCCTAGCTCCCAGCAGATGTGCGTTGCGGGACGGTGCATTGCGCGCCGCTTGTCCCTATATTCCGGGCGAACCTGAAAAGCCCCCTGGGAGTAACGCCATGACCCCGACCGCCGCCGCACGCGCTCAGCACGCCACGTCCAATCTGCGCGACCG
This sequence comes from Bradyrhizobium sp. LB8.2, assembly GCF_040548035.1. NCBI lineage: Bacteria > Pseudomonadati > Pseudomonadota > Alphaproteobacteria > Hyphomicrobiales > Nitrobacteraceae > Bradyrhizobium > Bradyrhizobium sp. LB8.2. Next base: position 107,044 of record NZ_JBEPQV010000013.1, read on the forward strand.
GTTGAAGGACCCGTCGCTGCTGAAGGAGGCCTGCTACATCGAAGGCGCCTGGGTCGGCTCGCCGGTCTTCGCCGTCAACAACCCCGCGACCGGCGTCGAGCTCGCAAAGGTTCCGCAGCTTTCGGCGGATGATGCCACCAAGGCGGTAGAAGCCGCGGAGCGCGCGTTTCCGGCCTGGGCCAAGCACACCGCCAAGCAACGCTCCAATATCTTGCGCAAATGGTTCGAGCTGATTATCGCCAATCGCGAGGACCTCGCACTGATCCTCACCTCCGAGCAGGGCAAGCCGCTCAGCGAAGCTCTCGGCGAGGTCGACATCGGTGGCGCTTATGTCGAGTTCTTCGCCGAGGAAGCCCGCCGCGTCTACGGCGAGACCATTCCGACACAGCGGCCGGATGCGCGGTTGCTCGCGATCAAGCAGCCGATCGGCGTCTGCGGCGCGATCACGCCGTGGAATTTCCCGAACTCGATGATCACGCGCAAGGTTTCGCCGGCGCTTGCGGCCGGCTGCACCGTGGTGCTGAAGCCCGCCAATGAAACGCCGCTGTCGGCGTTGGCGCTTGCCGTGCTCGCGGAGAAAGCCGGCGTGCCCAAGGGCGTGTTCAACATCGTCACCGGCGATGCAGCGCCGATCGGCAAGGTGCTGTGCGAGCATCCGGCTGTGCGTTTCGTCGGCTTCACCGGGTCGACCGCGGTCGGCAAGATTCTGTACCAGCAGGCCTCCGTTGGCGTGAAGCGGCTGGGCCTCGAGCTCGGCGGCAACGCGCCGTTCGTGGTGTTCGACGACGCCGATATCGATGCGGCGGTCGAAGGCGCGATCGTCTCGAAATACCGCAACATGGGCCAGACCTGCGTCTGCGCCAACCGGCTTTATGCCCAGGACAAGATCTACGACGAGTTCGTGCAGAAGCTGTCGAAAAAAGTTTCTGCGATGAAGATCGGCGATGGGACGGAAACCGGCATCACGCAGGGCCCGCTGATCAATTTGAAAGCGGTGGACAAGGTCGAGCGCCACATCGCCGACGCCGTGAAGCGCGGCGCCAAAATCGTCACGGGCGGGAAGCGCAGCGAGCTCGGACGCTCGTTCTTCGAGCCGACGGTGCTCTCCGACGTCAAGCCGGACTCGCTGGTGGCACAGGAGGAAACTTTCGGCCCGCTCGCGCCGGTGATCCGCTTCAAGGAAGAGGCCGATGTGATTGCGATGTGCAACGCCTCGCCGTTTGGCTTGGCTTCGTACTTCTACTCCCGCGATCTCGGCCGCGTCTGGCGCGTCGCCGAAGCGCTGGAGTCGGGCATGGTTGGCGTCAACACCGGTCTGATCACCACCGAAGTCGCACCCTTCGGCGGCGTCAAGGAAAGCGGCTTGGGGCGCGAAGGCTCGCATCACGGCATGGAAGAATATGTCGAGATCAAATACGTGATGATGGCGGGGGTGTAGGCTCGCCATTTCCTGGTCGTCCTGGCTTTCGCCAGGACGACATCGGAGTATGTGGCAGGCTAGTGCCGTGATGGCAGCTCCTACCGCCTCAGCACCGCGATCGTCCGGTTCGCGAAGGTCAGCCGCTCGGCCATGACCGACACGAAATAGGTCAGCAGCTTGTGGCTGAGCGCGGGGTCCTCGACTTTGATCGCGTCGAACTGGTGCGTGTTGAGCACGTAGAGCACGCTGTCGACCTCGGCCTGGATGGTGGCGCTGCGCGGTGTCTGTGACACCAGCCCCATCTCCCCGATCGTGGTGTAGCGGCCGAGGCTGCGCACGCGCGTGGTGCGATCGTCGTTGGCCGGAATCATGATGCCGACGCGGCCCTCGAGGATGAAATGCATGGAATCGGCGGGGGCGCCAGCCTGCACGATGACCTCGCCGGCTTCGACCTCAATGCGCTGGCAACGGCGGATCAGCTCGTCGGCGCTGTCCTCGCTGCCGAGCATTCGCGTGAACCAGTCGCGCAGGCTGGCTTCTTCCTGCGCCAGCTCCTGATGCTGCGAGATGAGCTCGTTCTCGCACCATTCCAGCGCGTGATCGAGCTCGAGGATGATGGTGACGCCCTCGCCGACGAAGTCGCTGGGAGCGCAGCACCTTCTCGGCCGCAGCCGACAGATGCACCAGGATCAGCTCGACGCCGAGTTCGCCAGCGCTGCGCTTGATCTGGGCAAAGCTATAGGCGGCCGATGAATCGACGCCGGTGACGAGCTTGAAGTCGAACAGCAGATAGCGGCATTCGGGGCGTTCCTGAAGCAGCTGCTTGACGTGCTGGTAGAGCCGGTTGGCGGAGCCGAAGAACAGATAGCTCTGGAGATTGAGGCCCCGGATCTTGCCGCCATGGGTCAGCAGCACCTCCTGGTCGTCGCGCGAGCGGTCGAGCGAGGAGCGATACTCCGAGCCGTCGAAACTGTATTTGATCGACTCGACCCGCGCGGCGCTGAACGCAAACGTCGCGCAGCCGATGATCACACCGATCAGGATGCCCGGCACGAAACCCCAGGCCACGATGATCGCGATGATGGCGATCAGCGACAGATATTCGCGCTTTGAAAGCCGCTTGCGCGATTCGATGATCCATTTGTGCAGCTGGTCGGCGCCGAGATAGAGCAACAGGCCGCCGAGCACGAATTTGGGGATGAAGCCGAGCAGCTCGGGCGCGACGGCGAGCATCAGCAGCGACAGCGCCGCGACGGTGAGGCCTGACAGGCGCCCGCGGCCGCCGCTGCTGAAATTAAGCATTGAGCGGCTGGTCGAGCTGCAGCCGGGATAGCCGCCCAGCATGCCGGTCAGGATATTGGCGGCGCCCGTGACGTTCAGCTCACACTCCAGATTGGCTTCGCGATGCGTGGCCACCTCGATGCCGGTGGTGTTGAACAGCGTGCTCGAGGCCGTGACGAAGATGACGGCGACGACATTGCCAAGCAGGTCCGGTATGGCAAACTAGGGATAGCGGGCGAGATCGTCGGTATGCCAGGGCAGCATGAAGACCGCTTGCGGCGGGGGCTGAAAGGTCCAGCCCAACGTGCGGGCGTCATCGACGGAAACGCCGGTGATCCAGAACGCCAGATGCGCGGTGAGCACGCCGCCGACCAGTATGATCGGCAACCCGAACGGGCTGCGCGAGCGGTGCCAGGTGAGATACAGCACCAGCGCCATCGCGCAGGCGGCACCGAGTTCCAGCAAGATGGTGCGGTCGGCGAAGTGCGACAGTGTCGCGAATTGCAGCGGATGGTCGGTGATCACCCGGACCGCACCCATGACGATGAGAAGGCCGGTAGCGCCGAGAAAGCCGCCGACCACCGGATAAGGCACGTAGCGGATGGCGCGGCCAAGCCGGGTCAGGCCCAGTCCACACAGCACCAATCCTGTCAGCATCGTCGACAGGCCGAGGGTGATCAGGACCGCCGAGAGCAGCGGCTCCGACAGGTTCGCCGTCTCGATGCGCTCGACCACCGAGGCGGCCAGGATACCCGTCACCGCGGCGGTCGAGCTGTCAGGAGCTGCAATCGCGAAGGGCAGGGAGCTGCCGAGCCCGATGACGGCCGCAAGCACCGCGGAGCTGACGAAAGTCGCCGTGATCCCATAGGACAGATAGGGCGACAACGGCCCCGCGAAGATCAGCAGCGCGTAGGACAGGCCGAACGTGACGGTCAGAACGCTGGCGGCGCTCCCGCCCAATACATCATTCAGCGCGCGCTTGAGGGCCGGTTCTAATCGCGGAGCCGGACGGAGGGTAATTGCTGGATCGGTCACGCCGTGGCGCTCGCCCCTGAAAAAATCTCATCTGAGACGTAGACGACTACAGGCTTAGCGCAACAGGATTCTTGAAAGTATAAAGTACCAGACAGTTTCGCGGCGAGGTTGTTTGCTCAATCCCCGTAAATTATCTCCGCAAATTCGGTGTCTTCCTGGCGAAAGCCAGGACCCATTACCCCAGGGAGGAGTCGTGACGCGAGCTGACGACCACGAGCCTTCGCCAAACCGCTCCCTGTGGTAATGGGTCCTGGATCGGCGCTCACTTCGTTCGCTGGTCCAGGACGACGATAACGCCTGCGCTAAATCTTCAGCTCCGCCCCCGTCACCCGCCGATACGCTTCCAGATACCGCTTGCTGGTCGCCTCCACCACGCTCGCCGGCAGTGGCGGCGGCGGGGCGTCGCCGTTCCAGCGGCCGGCGCGGCGTTCGATGTCGAGATAGTCGCGCAGCGGCTGCTTGTCGAAGCTCGCCTGCGGCCGGCCGGGCTTGTAGGCGTCGACCGCCCAAAAGCGCGAGGAGTCCGGCGTCATGACTTCGTCGATCAGGATGATGCGGCCGTCCTTGTCGCGGCCGAACTCGAACTTGGTGTCGGCAATGATGATGCCCTGCTCGCGGGCGAGCTCCTCGCCGAGCGTGTAGATCGCGCGCGTCATGCTCTCGAGCGTGTAGGCCGTCTCGTCGCCCACGACCTCACGCATCTTCGCGATGGTGATATTCTCGTCGTGGCCGGTCTCGGCCTTGGTCGCGGGGCTGAAGATCGCTGGCTCCAGCTTTTCGCTCTCGACCAGGCCCGCTTTCAGCTTCTCGCCGGCCAGCGTGCCGGAGCCGGCATATTCCTTCCAGGCCGATCCCGAGAGATAGCCGCGGATCACGCATTCGATCGGAAACACGGTGGTGCGGCGGCAGAGCATCGCGCGGCCGAGAATCTCGGCGCGATGCGGCTTCAACGCCGGAATGGCTGCAATGATCTCGTCGGTGTCGGCGCTGATCATGTGATGCGGCACCACGCCGTCGAGCTCGTTGAACCAGAACGCGCTCACTTGCGTCAGCACCGCGCCCTTCATCGGGATGGTCTCACCCATCACGACGTCGAAGGCGCTGATGCGGTCGGTGGTGACGAGCAGCAGGCGATCGTCGTCGATGGCGTAGATATCGCGCACCTTGCCGCGTCCGATCTTGGGGAGGGGCAAGTCGCTGGAGAGCATGAGGGTCATCGGCAGAACTTTCGGAGCAAGGCCTTGCGACAGGAAATCCGGCCGCGCCTGAGAGCGCGACCGGAAACCGGATTAGCCTATTCCGGCAGCGGAATGAACTCATGTTCCTGAGGAACCCCCGCGAAGCGGCCCGTTTTCCAGTCCTGCTTGGCCTGCTCGATCCGCTCCTTGCTGGAGGAGACGAAATTCCACCAGATGTGGCGCGGTCCCTCCAGCGCATCTCCGCCGAGAAACATCATCCGCGTGGCCTTGAGCGCCTTCACCGTAATGCGGTCGCCGGGCCGGAAGATCAGCAGTCGCGGCCCCTCATAGCGCTCGTTCGCGATCTCGATCTCGCCGTCGACCACGTAGATCGCGCGCTCTTCGTGATCGGGGTCGAGCGGTACGATCGCGCCCGCGACCGCCGTGACCTCGGTGTAGAACCAGGGCGATACCATCGTAACAGGCGAGGTGGTGCCGAAGGCTGAGCCCGCGATCACCTTCGCGGTGAAGTCGCGCTCGGAAATCATCGGCAGATCGCCGGCCCCATAATGCTGGAACGACGGCGCGATCTCTTCAGAGCCCGCCGGCAGCGCGATCCAGCTTTGCAGGCCCAGCATCTTCTGGCCCGACGCGCGCTGCACATCCGGCGTGCGTTCGGAATGCGCGATGCCGCGCCCGGCCGTCATCAAATTCATCGCGCCGGGCTGGATTTCCTGGATGTTGCCCTCGCTGTCGCGATGCATGATGGCGCCGTCGAACAGATAGGTGACGGTGGCGAGCCCGATATGCGGATGTGGCCGCACGTCCATGCCCTTGCCCGAGACAAATTGCACCGGCCCGAAATGATCGAAGAAGATGAAGGGCCCGACCATCTGCCGCTTGCCATGCGGCAACGCGCGCCGCACCGCGAACCCGTCGCCGAGATCGCGGGTACGCGGCACGATAACGAGATCGAGCGCGTCGCAGGACATGGGATCGCCAAGCACGGGATCGTTCGAGGGTTGCCAGCTCATGGTGGACTCCTTTTGGCTTTTTCGAGCTAAATCGTAGCAGGATTTCGTTCGGCCGTCGCCCCAAAGCCCGGCCACATACTCCGCCGTCGTCGTCCGCGAAGACGGACGATCCAGTACGCCGAGGCCTATCGATTCAATCAAAACTGTCTCGGATTACTGGACGCCCGGGTCAAGCCGGCGATGACAGCGGTGGGCGCGCTAGCCCTGGCCTGAGGATGGTCCTTGAAAAAAGGAGCCCAACGAACGATGTTCGGCTGATTTCAATCGCGACTGATCGCATCGCCCGATGACACTTGCCGCAACCGAGCTCGCCTTTCGCGCCTCCAGCGTCGCGCTGCTGCTGGTGCTGGCGGCGTCACTGCTGCAGGACTTCCGCAATGTGTTGGCTGCCCGTCTCGGCGCGGCCTTCGCATTGGGCGCGGCCGCGCATGCCGTGAGCTATTCGTTGGATGTCACGTCGCGGATCCCGCTCTGGCATGCACCGCAGATCGCATTGTCGACCGGCACCATGGTGGTGTTCTGGCTGTTCACACGTTCCCTGTTCGACGACGAGTTTCACCTCCGCTGGTGGCACGGATCGGTCTGGGCGCTGGTGGCGGCCTTCAGCTTCGCGGGCTGCGTCTGGATTGCACCCAGCGGCCATTTGCGGTTCTCCGTGACGGTGGTCAATCTGATCGTGCTCGGCTTCATTGCGCTTGCGATCGGGCAGACGATCGCCTCCTGGCCGGCTGACCTGGTCGAGCGCCGCCGCAGCGTTCGCGTCTTCATCGTCTGCGCAACCGCGCTCTATGGCGGGTTGAATGCGGTGCTCCAGATCGCCGTCGCCGGGCACCACGTCGGCGATGTCGCCGAAACCATCAATGCCGGCGGGCTCACCTGCACCGTCGCGGCGATCGTCTATGCCATGATGCGCGTTGACGGGGCGGATCTGTTTCCGGCCGTTGCGGAGCCCGCACCGGCAGTCGTTTTCATTCAGCCTGCGGCCGATGACGCCGCCGATCAAAAGCTCATCGACGCCTTGATGCGGCTGATGGCGGACGAGCGAATCTATCGTCAGGAAAACATCACCATCGGGGTGCTGGCGGGCCGGCTGAAAATTCCGGAATACCGGCTGCGCCGGCTGATCAATCAGCGGCTCGGCTATCGCAATTTCAATGTGTTTCTGAACAATCACCGGATCGAGGAGGCCAAGGCCGCGCTCGCCGATCGCACCCAGGCCGAGGTTCCCGTCATCACCATCGCGATGGACGCCGGCTTCCAGTCGCTCGGCCCGTTCAACCGCGCCTTCAAGGCGGTCACAGGCGTGACCCCGACGGAGTATCGGCGGCTCAAGGCGGAAGCCGTCTAGACTATTAGCTCACTGAAATCACATCAGAATTTCAAATTCGGCTAGCCCCGGCCAGTTTCGACGAGGCCGTATTTCAAATCCGGCGAGCACCTTCGCCCGCATCCGGCTCCTTCTCCGCCACTCGCCCCCGAAGCTGGAGAAAGCCCCGTGACCCGCCGCCGCAAGATCATCCTCGCTACCACCGCCATCGCCCTTGCCGGCCTCGCCCTCGGCGCGGCGCGGGCCCGCGACGTGCCGAAGGTTGCCACCGGCTTCATCGCCGACACGCTCTGCTCGGAGACGTTCGTCTCCGGCCTCGATCCCATGCGCGACCTCGCCGAGACCACCGACGCGATGCCAGGCGCGGGTCTGTTGGCCTGGGCGATGGATGTTCAGGTCGATCGCGCGCGTAGGGATGTCACCGTGAGCCTGTTCGGCATCGGCCGCAGCCATGCCGTCTATCGCGAGGGGCTCGGCTGCACGCTCGAGCACGGCCAGGGGATCGCCGACGTCGCGCTGCCGTCGAATGACAAGCAGCCCGCCTTGCTGCCCGAAATCGCAGGTCCGGGACTCGTGCCGCCGCAAAGCGAGGGGCTGTCAGCCGCGCTCGACCGCGCTTTCGCCGAACCCGCGCAACCGCCTTATCGCCGCACCCGCGCGATCGTCGTCATGAAGGCCGGGCGCATCGTTGCCGAGCGCTATGCTGATGGTGTCGGGCCGGAGACGCAGCTGCTCGGCTTCTCCATGACGAAGTCGGTGATGTCAGCGCTGACGGGCATCCTCGTGCGCCAGGGCAAGTTGAAGCTCGACGGGCCCGCGCCAATCACCGCCTGGCAAAATCCGGATGATCCGCGCCATGTCATCACCGTCGATCAGTTGCTGCGTCACACCGCCGGCATTGCGCTCGGTAGTTCGTTGCAGGCCTCGCTCGGCTCCGCGCTCGAGCCGGTCAATGCCATGAAATATGCAGAGGACGATATGGCCAGCTTTGCCGAGCACGCGCCGCTTGCGACTGCACCGGGCACGGCGTGGAATTACCATGACGGCAACTTCCTCATTCTCGCGCATCTGATCCGTAACGCCGCCGGCGGCAAGCCCGCCGATGCGCTTGCCTTCGCGCGCCGCGAATTGTTTGCGCCGCTCGGCATGAACAACGTCACGCTCCAGCTCGACGGAGCCGGCACGATCGAGGGCTCCGGCGAGATGCTGGCATCCGCGCGCGACTGGGCGCGCTTCGGCCAGCTCTATCTCAACGACGGCGTCGCCGGCGGCAAGCGCATCCTGCCCGAGGGCTGGGTGAATTATTCGGCGTCGGCGACGCCCAACGCCTGGGTCGGTATCGGCGCCGGCTTCTGGACCAACCAGGGCGACAGCTTTGGCGCAAAGTTTCGCGTCACACATGGCTGGCCGCGCGATGCCTTCTTCGCCAAGGGCACGATCGGGCAGTACACGATCATTATTCCCTCGGAACGACTCGTGATCGTCCGGCTCGGCCGCTCGCTGAACGCACCGCCGGAAGCGGACGGTGTGTTCGATCTGGTACGCGACGTAGTGGCAACGATGCGCGAGAAGGGAAAGGCGGCGGGGACGAATTGAGGTGCCCTCTTGCGCGCCTCTTATCCTTCCTTGGAGGAGAGAAGAGGGCCTACTACCTCCCCAGCTCGGTCGCCTTTGCCACTCGATCGAACCGCTCCAGCGTCATGATCGCGTCCGCGAATGTCTCCGCGCGCGCGTTCAGCACCGGGCGTGCCAGGGTCAAAAACTTCTGCTGCATCGCCTGCGCGTCGGGGAAGGAGGTCGGCTCTCCCGAGGGATCGGCGTAGAGCCGCTCATGCACGCCGTCGTCCGTCGTGATACTCGCGCGCGCGCCAAAGGGGTGAGTGCGGCCGATTTCGAGCCGGTCGTCCTGCACCACGTCGAACTTGTCGGCGAGCGCGTCGATGGCGGCGTCGCCAAGGCGGGTGTAGTCGTCCCAGCCAAACGAGCCCTGGTCGAGCGCGAGCGCGCCGGTGAAGAACATCGAGAACTGGCCGCCGACGATCGAGGTGGGATGGCGCTTGGTCGCGGCGTCGCCGGTCAGCGTGATGCCGTTGCGGTGCAGGCCGATCTCCACGCGCTTGACCTGATCGGGCGTCAGATTGTGCTCGCGCCGCATCGCGATCAGCGCGTCGATCGCAGCATGGGTGTAGCGGCAGCTCGGATAAGGTTTTACGCCGATCTTCATCGTCTCATAGGTCTTGCCGAGCTCGGCGACCGCCTTGTCGGGATGCGCATCATCGGTGTAGCCGGCGAGCAGGCCATGCTTGCCCTCGACCGATTCCGTCGCGCCGACGAAATCGTTGCGCGCCAGCGTTGCTGCGATCACGCCGTTCATCGCGGCGGCGCCGACCTGATAGCGCTTGTTCCAGGCGCCATTGACCAGAAATTGCAGCGAGCCCGCGGCCTGGCTGCCGGCGACGCCGAAGGCGGCGATGAGCTGTTGCTCGGAGAGGCCGAACAGCTTGCCGGCGGCCGCCGCTGCGCCATAAGTGCCTGCGGTGGCGGTCGGGTGAAAGCCGCGCGCATAATGCGAGGACGGGTCGAGCGCATTGCCGAGCCGGCAGCAGACTTCATAGCCAGCAACGATCGCGGTCAGCACGTCGCGCCCGGAGGCGCCGACCATCTCGCCGATGGCGAAGGCGGCCGGAACCACCGGCGCGCTCGGATGCAGCGAGGAATCGGCGTGGGTGTCGTCGAAGTCGAGGGAATGGCCGAGTGCGCCGTTGAGCAGCGCCGCGACCGCCGGCGTCCAGGTCTTGCTGTCGCCGAACACGGTGGAGTCGCCCTTGGCGTCGAGCGCGAGCGCCTCCAGCATCTTCAGGATCGAAGGGGTCGATTCCGCTTCGCTGCGGGCCCGGATGGCGCTGCCGAGGAAGTCCAGCGTCAGCACTTTTGCCCGATCCAGCACTTTCGCCGGAATATCCCCGTATTTCAGGCTGGCGACATAGGCGGCGAGCGTTGCGGTTTCGTGGGCCATCGTGTTTCCTCGTTTTGGCGCGCAAGTTAAGCGGGCTGATTTGGCCTTTCAAGCGGCCTCGGGACCGCGGGCATCAGCTATGCTTTTGGCGGCTTTACGAGGGTTGGACCGGGATACTCGACGATGGCATTCGCAGGAGAGCTGTTCGACCGGGTCTGGTCGCGCAAGACGCAATTGGGGCTGGCGGTCCGGGTCACGGTGGCGGCCACCGGCGCCTACGCGCTCGCCACCGCGCTGCATCTCTTGTTGCCGCTCTGGGCCGTCCTCACTTCCATCATCGTGACCCAGATGAGCGTCGGGCGCTCGCTGAAGGCGACACGCGACTACATGCTCGGCACCATCGGCGGCGCGATTTATGGCGGCGCTATCGCGATCCTGATCCCCTATTCCGGCGAACTGGGCCTGCTGGGTCTTCTGGTGCTGGCCGTGGCGCCGCTTGCCTTTGTCGCATCGATCTATCCGAATCTAAGCTCTGCAACGGTGACCGCCGTGATCGTGCTCGTGCTTCCGTCGATGCATCATGCCGATCCCATGGCCTCGGCGATTGATCGCGTCAGCGAAGTTTCGGTCGGCGCGGTGACGGGGCTGCTCGTCTCGTTCCTGGTGCTGCCATCGCGCGCGGTGCGGCAAATTCGCGCCAGCGCGGCGAAGCTGCTCGAATTGATCGCAGAAGCCTTCAGCGAATTGCTCGCGGGCCTGACGCGCGGCCGGGACAATGACGCGCTGCATCGGATTCAAGACGGTATCGGCGCCGCAATGGTCGGCATGAATACCATTGGCACCGAAGCTGAGCGCGAGCGCTCTGCGCGATTGTCGAGCGGGCCGGACACCGGCCCGTTGTTGCGCACGATCTTGCGGCTGCGCCATGACGTCGTGATGATCGGCCGCTCGACCGTGGTGCCGTTGCCGGTCGAGGTGCAGACACGGCTTGCCGTGCCGCTGACGGAAGTCTCGACCGTGATCGCACGCTTCCTGCGTTCGGCCGCTGCGGCCTTGCGCGAAGGCGGCGGCGCCCCGCCGATCCATCCCGTGCACGTCGCGCTTCAGCATTATGCCGAAGCGGTCGCCGCTGTGCGCCAGGACGGCCTGATCCGGGGCCAGCCGAGCGACACCGCGGAGCGCTTCTTCGCGCTGGGCTTTTCGCTCGAGCAGATGCACCAGAATCTCTGCGATCTCGACCGCGTCGTCGGCGAATGGTCGGAGGCGGCGGCCGACAAGCCCGCGCGCGCGGCGGAGTGAGCTACCGCCGCGTCAGGCCCTTGCCCCATACGCCAGAGCGGCAGGTCGATGCGAGTTTGACCGCGAGATCAAATTCCGCGACGAGCTTCAGCGTCTTCGGCAGCGCCAGATAGCTGAACGGACTGCGGAAGGAGTAGAAGAGGTCGACGGACAGGGTCATCGCGCCGGCTCCGCGATGCGTCCCATCATGCTGCGGGCCACAAGCTTGTGGAACGGCGTGATCAGGGTGAGATAGGCACGGCCGAGCAGATTGTTGGTCCGCACCAGCGTGGTCAATGTCACCCCCTGACCCGCGGCATCGCCGGCCACGTCGACGACGATGCGGAAGTCGAGATGAGAGTCGTCAAAACCCGCGACGAGCCGATCCGGGGTTTCGCTGAGGACCGGAAACAGGCCGATCAGGCCGCCTGGCGCCGGCGCGCCTTCGCCTGATGTCTTGAGTCCGAACGGAGCCACCAGGACGTTGCGCAGGCGCACGAGGGCATCGATCCAGCGCGGTCCGTGCAGCACCATCCTGGTGCAGGCCTCGCGGGCGTCGAGCTGTTGTTTGCCGGTCGCGACGCGAAAGGCGTCGATGAACTGCGCGCCGACCAGCAGCCGGCCGGCATCGACATTGGGGGTGACTTCGCGGACAGTCCCGATCATTCCGCCAATTTGCGCGTCAACATCCGAAAGCGCAAGATCAGAAGCCCGGCATAGACGAACGATCCGATCGACAGTCCGATCCAGACACCGACGGCGCCGAAATCGGCGTGGAAGGCGAGCCACCAGGCGATCGGAAAGCCGACGCACCAATATCCGATCGCGGCGAATACCAGCGTCATCCTGGTGTCATTGATGCCGCGCAGCGCGCCGCCCATGATGGTCTGGATTGCATCGGCGATGAAGAAGGTCGCGCCGACCAGGAGCAGCGTCGCGGTCAGCTCGACGGTCGCCATGCTCGCCTCGCCGCTCCCGAAGAACAGCCGTGCGAGCTGATAGCGGCCGAGGATGATCGCGACGGTCAGGGCCGAGACGAACGCGATCCCGATCACCGCTGCGACGACACCTGCGCGCTTCACCGCGAGCGGCTCACCGCGGCCGAAGGCGTGGCCGACCCTCACCGTGGCCGCCATGCCGATGCCGAGCGGGACCATGAACAGCACGGCGGTGACCTGGAGCGCGATCTGATGCGCCGCGAGCGCGGTCGTCGAGATCAACCCCATCAGCAGGGCCGCCGACGAGAACAGGCCATATTCCAGCAGCAGGGAGAACGAGATCGGGGCGCCGATCGCGATGAGCCGGCGCATCACGGGCCAGTCGATCCGCCAGAGATGAGCGAGCAGACGATAGTCCGCGAACGGCTTGCGCAGCCCCGCAATGGCGAGCGTAGCGACGAAAGTGCCGAGATTGACCAGGGTGGTCGCAAGCCCCGCGCCGAACAGGCCGAGCTCCGGCAGGCCGAACAGGCCATGGATCAGGCAATAGACCAGCCCGGCATTGATGGGGATGGCCGCGAGCGTGATCCATAGCGGCGCCTGCGGCCGGTTCACCGCGCTCATCATGCTGCGCAGCGCGATGAAGCCCAGCGCCGGCGCGATGCCCCAGGCCAGCCCGTTCAGATAGCGCTGCGCGAGCGCGGCCGAGTGCGGCGCCTGTCCGAGCGCGATCAGGATGTGCTCGCCATAGAGCGGCGAGGCCATCATCGGCAGCGAGATCAGGAGCGCGACCCACAGGCCGACGCGCAGGGAGCGGCGGATGCGCCTGACATCGCCGGCGCCGAAGGCCTGCGCGACCAGCGGCGAAACCGCTGCCATCAATCCGAGCCCGAAGGTGAAGCTGACGAAATAGACCGTATGAGCCAGCGCCGCCGCGGCGACCGCGGCTTCGCCGAGCCGCCCGATCAGCGCGAGATCGGTCGTGATCATCGCGATCTGCCCGAGCTGCGTCAGCATCATCGGCACGGCCAGCCGCAGCGTCTCGACGAACTCGTCGGCGAGAGGATCTGGCGGCACGCCGGCTTGCGGCTGCGAACGAGGCTGGACGGTGTCGAGCATGGCTATCCAATAGCATCGCAGGGCGACGAAAACATGGCCTCACTCTCGTGTCCCGGACGCGCGGAGCGCGAGCCGAGACCCAGAATCACGAGCGCTGTCTTTGCGGTATGGGCCCCGGCTCAGCAGCGCATCACTCGCGTGCTGCGCTGCGTCCGGGGCACGAGACCATCTCAATCCAGAAGTGGAAGCCGCCTCAGCCCCTCCGCTCGGGCACGCGCTTGATCTTCGCGCCGAGCGCATTCAGCCGTTCGTCGATGCGCTCGTAGCCGCGCTCGATCTGGTCGGCGTTGTCGATCGTGGAGGTGCCCTCGGCGCAGACCGCCGCCAGCAGCATGGCCATGCCGGCGCGGATGTCGGGTGAGGTCATCGTCGCGCCGTGCAGCCGGCTGGGTCCTGCGATGATGGCGCGGTGCGGGTCGCACAATACGATGCGCGCGCCCATCGCGATCAGCTTGTCGACGAAGAACATCCGCGATTCGAACATCTTCTCGAACATCAGGATCACGCCCTCGCATTGCGTGGCGGTGACGATCGCGATCGACATCAGATCGGCCGGGAAAGCCGGCCAGGGCTGGTCCTCCAGCTTCGGCACGTGGCCGCCAAAATCGTCCTGGATCTTCAGCGTCTGGTTCGAGGGTACGATGAGATCGTCGCCTTCAATGCGGCAGACGATGCCGAGCCGTTCGAAGCCCATGCGGATCGAGCGCAGATGCTCGACGCCGGCGCGCACGATGCGAAGCGGTGAGCGCGTCACGGCGGCAAGCCCGATCAGCGAGCCGACCTCGATATGGTCCGGCTGGATCCGGTAGGCCGCACCGCCCAGCGTCGCTGGACCGTGCACGATCATGGTGTTGGTGCCGATGCCTTCGATTTTCGCGCCGAGCGCGACCAGGAAGTTGGCGAGGTCCTGCACATGCGGCTCGGACGCGGCGTTGCGCAAATAGGTGACGCCGTCGGCGGCGACCGCCGCGACCAGCGCATTCTCGGTCGCGGTGACACTGGGCTCGTCCAAAAACACGTCCGCGCCGGCCAGCCTTGCCGCACGGAATTCGAGCCGGTCGGTTGCGGTGACTTTGGCCCCCAACTGCTCCAGCGCCAGCACATGTGTGTCGAGCCGGCGGCGGCCGATGACGTCGCCGCCGGGCGGCGGCAGCATGACTTCGCCGCAGCGAGCGAGCAGCGGGCCCGCGAGCAGGATCGAGGCGCGGATGCGGACGCACAATTCGGGATCGAGATCGGCGGCGCGGATGCTCTTGGCGTGAATATGAAGCGTATTGCGGGCCGTCCATTCCGCGGCAGCGCCGACCGAGCGGATCAGCTCGACCAACGTCTCGGTGTCGCGAATCCGCGGCACGTTTTCCAGCGTCACCGGATGCTCGGTGAGCAGGGCTGCCGCGATGATCGGCAGGGCCGCATTCTTGTTGCCGGACGGCTCGATCGAGCCCGAGAGCCGCTGACCGCCCTCGACGATGTACTGGATGGGCGCCACGGAGGTCTCACTGTTCTGTTGGGTGGGGCGAGTGGTTTTCGAGGCGGAAACTACAGAGAATTGAGCGGGGGGGCAATTCGGGCTCGATGGCTATCACGAACGAGGTGCGCTCCCTCTCCCGCTTGCGGGGGAGGGCTGGGGAGGGGGTGCCTCCGCGGTGGGATTGTCGAATCTACGGAGAATATCCCCGCGAGGAGAAAGCCCTCACCCGCCGCGCTCGGGACGATGCTTCGCATCGCCCGTCGCGCGCCGACCTTTCCCGCAAGCGGGAGAGGTGCAGCGAGGTCGGGGCTAGATATCGATCGTCGCGCTCAGTGAATGTTCCTGGATGAAGTCGCGGCGCGGCTCGACCACGTCGCCCATCAGCTTGGTGAAGATGTCGTCGGCCTCGTCGACCTCCTTGACCTTCACCTGGAGCAGCGAGCGTGCGTCGATGTTGAGCGTCGTCTCCCAGAGCTGCTCCGGGTTCATCTCGCCCAGACCTTTGTAGCGCTGCAGCGTGACGCCCTTGCGGCCGGCGTCGGTGACGGCTTCGAACAGATCGACCGGGCCGTAGACCATATGCTCCACGTCCTTGCGCCGCAGCTTGCCGGGGCGGACATAAACGTCCTGGAGCTTCACCGTGTACTCGTCCAGCTTTCGCGCTTCGACCGAGCCGAGGAAGGCGTCGTCGATGATGGCGGCTTCCTTGACGCCGCGCACCGTGCGCTCGAACTGGAAGCCATGGCCTTCCACGTATTGACCGACCCAGCCGCGTTCGACCTCGTCGGCGAGAGTGTCGAGGCGGGCGGCGATGTATTGCGCGGCCGCAGCGGCTTTCTCCGGATCGCCGTAGATCGCCTTGTTGAGCACGCCGGTGATGGCGGCCTGCTCGATCACCTTGCGATTGTAGCGGGTGTGCAGGCTGCGCAGGATGCCGCGGACGGCGCGGGCGTCGTCGACCAGCGAACGCAGGTCGCGGCCGGTACGATCGCCGCCGGTACCCGGAATATAGACGCAATCGTCCAGCCCGGTATCGATCAGATAATCTTCCAGCGCCCGCTCGTCCTTCAGGTATTGCTCGGACTTGCCGCGGTTGACCTTATAGAGCGGCGGCTGGGCGATATAGAGATAGCCGCCGTCGATGATGTCCCGCATCTGCCGGTAGAAGAAAGTGAGCAGCAGCGTGCGGATGTGAGCGCCGTCGACGTCGGCGTCCGTCATCACGATGATCTTGTGATAGCGCAGCTTCTCGATCGAGAACTCGTCGCTGATGCCGGTGCCGAGCGCGGTGATGAGCGTGCCGATCTGCTCGCTTCCCAGCATCTTGTCGGGACGCACGCGTTCGACGTTGAGGATCTTGCCGCGCAGCGGCAGCACGGCCTGGAACTCGCGGTTGCGGCCCTGCTTGGCGCTGCCGCCTGCCGAGTCACCCTCGACGATGAAGAGCTCGGACTTCGCCGGGTCCTTCTCCTGGCAGTCGGCGAGCTTGCCGGGCAGCGAAGAGACCGATAGCGGGCTCTTGCGCGTCAGCTCGCGCGCCTTTCGCGCGGCTTCGCGGGCCGCGGCCGCCTGGATCACCTTGCCGACGATCATCTTGGCTTCGGAGGGGTGCTCCTCGAACCAGGCCTGGAGCGCCTCGTTGAGCACGTTCTCGACCACGGGGCGCACTTCCGAGGACACCAGCTTGTCCTTGGTCTGCGACGAAAACTTCGGGTCCGGCACCTTCACGGAGAGAACGGCGGTGAGGCCTTCGCGGCAGTCGTCGCCGGTGAGCGCAATCTTTTCCTTTTTCGCGTTGGCATCGGCATAGCCGTTGACCTGGCGCGTCAGCGCGCCGCGGAAGCCGGCGAGATGGGTGCCGCCGTCGCGCTGCGGGATGTTGTTGGTGAAGCACAGCACGTTCTCGTGGTAGCTGTCGTTCCACCACAACGCGGCCTCGACGCCGATGCCGTTGGCTTCCGCGCGCACCATGATCGGCGCCGGCACGATCGCCTTCTTGTTGCGGTCGAGATACTTGACGAATTCCTCGACGCCGCCGGAATAGTGCATCTCCTCGCGCTTCTCGACCGCGTGACGCATGTCGGAGAGTGCGATGTTGACGCCGGAATTGAGGAAGGCGAGCTCGCGCAGCCGGTGCTCCAGCGTCGCGAAATCATATTCGATGTTCTTGAAGGTTTCGGTCGAGGCCTGGAACGTCACCTCGGTGCCGCGCCTGCCGGGCGCGTCGCCGACGACCTTGAGCGGTGCAACTGCGTCG
This sequence comes from Bradyrhizobium sp. LB8.2, assembly GCF_040548035.1. Taxonomy (NCBI): domain Bacteria; kingdom Pseudomonadati; phylum Pseudomonadota; class Alphaproteobacteria; order Hyphomicrobiales; family Nitrobacteraceae; genus Bradyrhizobium; species Bradyrhizobium sp. LB8.2. The sequence goes on from NZ_JBEPQV010000013.1 coordinate 124,338, forward strand.
CCATGGGCGAACTCGATGTAGTGCTCCTTGTTGTCGCGCCAGATGCGCAAGCCGAGCTTGCTCGACAGCGCGTTGACGACGGAGACGCCGACGCCGTGCAGGCCGCCGGAAACCTTGTAGGAGTTCTGGTCGAACTTTCCGCCGGCATGCAGCTGGGTCATGATGACCTCGGCCGCCGAGATGCCTTCGCCCTTGTGGATGTCGACGGGAATGCCGCGGCCGTCGTCGCGCACGGTGACGGAATTGTCGGCGTTGAGCACGACATCGACGCGCGTGGCGTGGCCCGCGAGTGCCTCGTCGATCGCGTTGTCGACGACCTCGTAGACCATGTGATGTAGGCCCGAGCCGTCATCGGTATCGCCGATATACATGCCCGGACGCTTGCGGACGGCATCGAGACCCTTGAGCACGCGGATCGATTCCGCCCCGTAATCGCTCGGATTTGAGGGTTCGTTTTCGGCAGGCGTCTGCCGAGCAGGTTCTGTCATGAGAGGCCTTCGAGATGTCGCCCGAATCAGCGGCGCAAAAGGCGCTGATATGCGGGCTATTTGTGCCACGAAAGACGGATTGCGCCTAGCGCAAAGTATCTCCCGACAAGTCCTTGATCAGATAGGTGTTTTTGGCCGGTTTTCAAGGCTTTCGAAGGCCGATTCCAGGCGCTGGAAAAAGCGCGATTGGAGAAGCCGTTTCGGGCCGTGGAAGGCGTGGATTTTGCGGGGGCGAGGGGCGTTCCGAGGCGCTTGGAACGCCCGGAACGGCCTTGCAGGCTCAATACATCTGAAGCGGCAGCACGTCTCCGTTTGGCCCCACCAGGAGGCCCCAGGCATCGCCGGCGGCCACGGTGAGGGTCTCGGTCCGGGCAGGGCGTCCCGCCAGACGCAGCGCGTACTGGTACTTGCCGGGCGGCAGATCGAGCATCGGGCCTTTCGGCGACTGCGGGCCGCCGGCGCCGGCCGCGATCTTCACCGTTTGATTGTTGATCGTCAGCGATGCTTCCTTGGGCCCCATATTGCCGAGCATCAGCCTGGCCTGTCCGGCCTTCGGCATGATGTCGGCCTTGGCCGCGGCCTGCGGATTCCGCTGCACCAGGCGGACAATTGTCTCGTCCCTGGCGCGGCCAAGCTTCAGCACGGCCGGCCCCTCCGGCGAGGTGAACGCGAGCTCCGCCCGCTTGGCGGTCACGGTCGCACCGTCGGCCTTCTCCTGCCAGCCGCGCTTGGCCAGCTCCGTGCGATAGAACGCGAGGACGTCGCCAAGCGCGGCGGGGATGCTGGCTTCGAGCTCGGTCCGGAACGACTGGTCGCTGCCGGGGAATTTCGTGGAGCTAACGCCGGTGGAGCTGTGCTGCGTGGGCACCGGCAGGGCGGAATCGGGATCGAGCGTGAGCGGCTCGGCCGACTTGGCCTGCACCGACGCGACCTGTCCCGGCTTGGCCTGGGCGGGCTTCGCTGCAGCCATCACCAGGCCCGATCCGTTGGCGCTGACATTCACCTTCGGCCCCATCTGCATCACGGTCATCGAGATCGATTTGCCACCCTTTGCGAACTCCAATACCGCCATGCTCGGCTGGTTGATGACGGACGGCTGCTCCTTCCAGCCTGCTGATTTCAGCAGCGCCCGGTAAAACGTGGCGAGCGCCTTCACGCTCGACGTGGAGGAGAATTCGAGCCGGCCGTCGTCGCCCTCGAACGTCACGCCCTCGGCGGTTTCAGGCAGCGGCACCGGCGTCTTGCTGTCGGCCAGTGCATTCAGCGGCGCATCTGACAGCGCGGCCGCCTGCACCTTGCGTCTTGCCTCGTCGGCGGTGATGAGCTGCTTGGCCGCACCTAACGCATCCCCAAGGAACTTCTCGTCGGCCTCCTTCTTCGCCTTGGCACGGGCGGCAAGTGCGGATTCCTTCACCTGCGCGGTCAGGCTGACCATGGTGAAATCGTATTTGCGGCCAAGCCGCAGCAGGCCGGTTTCCTCAGCCGAAGAGATCCTGATCGCGACCTCGTCGCCGGGCGCGCGCGGCGCGCTGCCGTCCTCCTGCCAGCCGCGCGCGGCGAGCTCGCGATGATAGAAAGCGAGCACGGCGGGCAGCTCGGGCATCGCGGCGGCTGACATTTCGCGCTTGTCGGAGCTTGCGCTGCCGAGGCCCTTGGCCGTCTTGGTCGGGCTCGGTCGCGGCAGGCCGGCCAGATCGCTATCCGCTTTGAGCTCGCTGGGTAGCGCAAAGGGCGCGACCCGGATATCGACATTGGTGCGGCCATCGTCGCGGCGCGTCAGCGTCAGCATCACGGGCTTCTGTTGATAAAAGCCGGTCTCCTTGCTATCGGCGTGCGCGTAGAACGCGCGCAGGCCGTTGGGAACGGTTTCATCCAGGCTGGTCGTCCAGCGCGCAGCGGTTTCCGGCGTGAGCTTCTGCCAGCCGATCGCAGCCATCTGGCTGCTGTAGAAGTCCGACGTTGCATCCAGCGGCGTCGGCGCGATGCAGTCGAGATAGGGCCGCGTCCCGTCAAACACGATGTCGCTTGCGCCTTCCGGAAATGGCACGTTCCCGTAGACCCGGTCGGTCGTGTAGTAAACCACGGACTGGTCGGGCCGGCCGAGCGCCTGCGTGAAATGAACGAAAAGGCCCTGCCGACCCTTCTTGAACTTCAGCAGGCTGCTTTTCTCCTCCAGCGGCATCACATAGGGCACCCAGCCGTTGGCGCTCAGGAGCTTTTGGACCGCGGGCAGCGTCACCGCCTGCGGCGTCGGCATGCGATACTCGGCGCGATAGGGATCGGGGCGCCAGGTGTCTTCCACCGCGCCCTCGAGCTGCGGCAGCGCGTGAACGTCGACGATGCCCTCGTCGGCGCCGGCCGCGATCGAGCAACTCGCCATCAGGAAGAGACCGCATGCAAGCAGCTGCCATCGTGCCGGGACTTGCGTCCCGCGCGGGATCATCGACATGGTTACGTCTCCAGGATGCCGCGCGGCGCTTTGGCGCGTGCGATTGCAACGGCTGCGCCACCGTCGGCGCGGTCTCAGACCAGAAGTCGCGTCGGGAAGCGGGCAGGTTCAAAGATCTCGGAGGTCTCAATAGAGCTGGAGCGGCGACCATGCCTCGCCGTCGCGCCCGACGGTGAGCTCCCAGGCGTCGCCGGCCGCGACGGTGAGGATGTTGGTGTGGGCCGGACGGCCGGGCACGCCCAGTTCGTAGGAATGTCGCGCGCGTCAGTGTCATCGCGCGATGGCAACGGCTGCGACACTATCGGCGCGGCCTCAGGCAGCTAGTCGTTGACGGGACCCCGCGGGTTCAATGCGGCGGCTCACCGACGCGCGCTGACTTGTCCGCTCTCGACGTCAAAGATCTCGCCCCCGGTGCCGATCTCGGCGAAGGCGGCGGGATCTGCGCCGGTCAGCCACACCTGCGCGCCGAGCTTGCGCAGCTCGTCGAACAGCGCCGCGCGCCTGCTGGGATCGAGATGCGCGACGACCTCGTCGAGCAGCAGCAGCGGCACGATGCCGGTCATCTCGGCGACCAGGCTCGCATGCGCCAGCACCAATCCGATCAGCAACGCCTTCTGCTCGCCGGTCGAGGCATCGCGCGCCGGCATGCTTTTCGGCGCGTAGATCACCTGGAGATCGGTGAGATGCGGACCGTCCGTGGTGCGGCCGGCGATGGCGTCGCGCGGACGGTTGTCGCGCAGGATTTGGCGGTAGCGGTCCTCGACCGACGTCGCGGTCTCGTTCAGCAGCGCGTTCTCCATCCAGCCGTCGAGCCCGATTTGCGCCGAGGGGAAGGCGGAGGTCTGCGCGCGTGCATTCAACATGCCGGTGAGATGTGCCGCGGTCTGGCCGCGGGTTGCGGCGACGGCGACCGCAAGCTCCGCGGTCTCGCGCTCGATCGCGTCACACCAATGGTCGTCGTAATTGCGCGTCTCGAGCAGGCGGTTGCGCGAGCGCAGCGAGCGGTCCAGCGCCGAGATGCGGCTGGAATGGTCGCTGTCGATGGCAAGCACGAGGCGGTCGAAGAAGCGCCGGCGCTCGGACGCCGCACCCATGAACAGCCCGTCCATCGCCGGCGTCAGCCACACCATGCGGATATGGTCGCCGAAGGAGGCCGCCGAATTGACCGGTTCGCGGTCGATGCGGCAGCGCCGGCTGACCGCGGCATCGGCGCGCGGCGGATCGATGCCGGTGCCGAGCGTGGCGAGGCCCAGCGCGCCCTCGACCTGTGCAGATACCGCCCAGGAGCCGTCGCCCTGGTTGTCGGCAACGTCGTCCAGCGTCGCACGCCGCAAGCCGCGTCCCGGCGACAGGAACGAGATCGCCTCGATGCAATTGGTCTTGCCCGCCCCGTTCGGCCCGACCAGCGCCACCATGTCAGCCGTCGCCTCGAGCCCCGCCGCCCGGTAATTGCGAAAATGCGTCAGCGTCAGGCGATGAATGCGGGAGGGGGTCATGTTGAAACTGCGGCGCGCTCTGATCCCCTCTCCCCTTGTGGGAGAGGGTGGCGCCTCACGAAGTGAGGCGACGGGTGAGGGGTATGTTACCGCGCAGCAAGCTTTGCAAGGATATCCTCCAATACCGAAGCGGGCTGCTGTAATACGTCATTGTTCCAGTAACGCGCGATGACAAAGCCTTCAGCGGAGAGAGCCGCATCACGCGCTGCATCGCTTCCTGATTCTGCGTGCTGACTGCCGTCGATCTCGATCACAAGGCGCTTCTCGAAGCAGACGAAGTCGAGAATGTAGTTCTCGATCGGAGCCTGTCGGCGAAATTTGTAGGCCGATAGCCGGCGATCCCTCAGTAAGCGCCACATAGCTGCTTCAGCATCCGTTGGTTCGTGCCGCATGCTCTTCGCGAACTGGCGAAGATGCCTGGCAGTCGGCCGATGATGCGAGCCGCGCGGCATCGGCGCTCATTCTGAATGTTGTTGGGACGCGGTGCTCTTCCCCTCTCCCCTTGCGGGAGAGGGTGCCGTCGCGCAGCGACGGCGGGTGAGGGGTTGTCTCCGCACAGGAAGTGTCGCGAGAGGACCCCTCACCCGAGTAAGATCTTGGCTAATAGCGGAGCTGCCCTCTCCCGCAAGGGGAGAGGGCGCGGTAAGGCGCATCGCGCCTGGTTCATGACGGAATACGAATACCTGGTGTCCGCGCGGGAGCACGTCCCTCACACCCGCATCGGCATCAGCACGTACAGCGCGCTCTTGTCGTCGCGGTCCTGCACCAGCGTCGGCGAGCCGGGGTCGGCGAGCCGGAGCGTTGCGACGTCGCCTTCGATCTGGGCTGCGATGTCGAGCAGATAGCGGGAATTGAAGCCGATATCGAGAGCGTCGGAGGCGTATTCGACTTCGAGCTCTTCGGTCGCGCTGCCGGAATCCGGGTTGGTCACCGACAGCACCAGCTTGCCCGGCGACAGCGACAGTTTCACGGCCCGCCCGCGCTCGCTGGAGATGGTGGAAACGCGGTCGACCGCGTTCTCAAAATCCTTCTTGTCGACGACGAGCTCCTTGTCGTTACCTTGCGGGATGACACGGCTGTAATCGGGAAAGGTGCCGTCGATCAGCTTCGAGGTCAGGACCACATTGCCGATGGTAAAGCGGATCTTTGCCTGCGACAGCTCGATCGTGACCTCGGCCTCGTTGTCCTCGATCAGGCGCTGCACCTCGCTGACCGTCTTGCGCGGAACGATCACGCCGGGCATGCCGTCGGCGCCCTTGGGCTGGACCAGGTCAAGCTGGGCGAGGCGGTGGCCGTCGGTGGCGACGCCGCGCAGGGTCGCGGCATTGGCGGAGCCTGCGGCATGCAGATAGATGCCGTTGAGGTAGTAGCGCGTCTCCTCGGTGGAGATCGCGAACTGGGTGCGGTCGATCAGCCGCTTGACGTCCTTGGCGGCGAGCGAGAACGAATGCGACATGTCGCCGGCGGCCAGATCCGGAAAATCATTCTCCGGCAGCGTCTGCAGCGTGAAACGGGAGCGGCCGGCGCGGATCGCCAGCACGGCGCGGTCGCCGTCGGCTTCGAGCACGATCTGCGAACCATCCGGCAGCTTGCGCACGATGTCGTAGAACATGTGCGCCGGCACGGTGGTGGACCCGGCGGTCGTGGTTTCCGCCGCGAGCGTTTCCGTCACCTCGAGGTCGAGGTCGGTCGCCTTCAGCGACAATTTCGCGTTCTCGGCCCGGACCAGCACGTTGCCGAGGATTGGAATCGTGTTGCGGCGCTCGACCACGCGGTGGACATGGCCCAGCGACTTCAGGAGTTGCGCGCGTTCGACCGTAACCTTCATTGCACTACTCGCCCGATCCCCAAGGAAACACAAATTTGGAAAAGCCGGGCGGCGGGACGCGCGCCACGGTACCGAAGACCCCCAAAGCCGGATCATCCAGCCGATATGACCAAAGCCTTCAGGGTCGCGCAAGGTGGCGCGTAAAGTCATCCGTTTCAAGGGATCGCGGGATGGTTCCCCACGATTTACAGGCAAAAACACGCCCGCCGCCCAGGCATGGCCGGGGCGGCGGGGGAAGGGGAAAGACCTGGGCGTTTATTCCTGAAGCTGACGCTTCAGCGATTCGACCTCGTCCGACAGCGCCGTGTCCTTGGAAACCAGGGCTTCGATCTTGCGAACGGCGTGCAGCACCGTGGTGTGGTCGCGCCCACCGAAGCGGCGGCCGATTTCCGGCAGCGAGCGCAGGGTCAGCGTCTTGGCGAGATACATCGCCACCTGGCGCGGACGGACCACGTTGGCGGTCCGGCGCGAGGACAGCAGGTCGGAGCGGCTGACATTATACTGCCGCGCCACCACACGCTGGATGTCCTCGATCTTGATGCGCTTCGGCTCCTGCGGTCGGATCAGGTCGCGCACCTCGTGCTCGGCCATTTCCAGCGTCACCGGCCGGTTGTTGAGCTTCGAGTGCGCGAGCAGGCGGTTGATCGCGCCTTCGAGATCCCTGCCGTTATGGGTGATGGCGCGGGCCAGATAGGTCAGAACCTCCTCCGGCACCTCGAACGTCGCGTGATGGGCGCGGGCCGCCGCGACGCGCGACTTGAGAATGCCATGCCGTAGCTCCTCGCCGAGCGAGGCCATCTCGACCACGAGGCCGCCGGCCAGCCGCGAGCGCACGCGATCGTCGAGGCTTTCGAGATCGGACGGCGGACGGTCGGCCGCGATCACGACCTGGCGGCCGGCATCGATCAGCGCGTTCAGCGTGTGACAGAACTCGGCCTGGGTCGACTTGCCCTGCAGGAACTGGAGATCGTCGATCACGAGCACGTCGATGCCGCGCAGCGCTTCCTTGAAGGCGAGTGCCGTCTGCGTCTTCAGCGCGGCGACGAAGCCGTACATGAATTTTTCCGCGGTCAGGTAAAGCACCTTGCGCTCGTTGCCGGAATTTCCGGCCCAGGTCACCGCCTGCAAGAGATGCGTCTTGCCGAGTCCAACACCCGCATGGATGTAGAGCGGATTGAACATGACGGGATCGCCACGGCGACCCTCCGCGACCTGACGCGCAGCGGCATGCGCCAGCGTGTTGGAGCGGCCGACGACGAAGCTTGCGAAGGTCAGGCGCGGATCGAGCGGCGAGCCGCCGAGCGCATCGTGATTGGCCGAGACCGGCGCGGTCGCGGTCGAGCGCAGCTCCGGCGCAGGCGAGCGGCGCGCTTCGACGGGCGCGGGCACTTCCTTCTGCTGAACGACCGGACGCACGGCCGAACGCACGGTGAGATCGATACGATGCACTTCGGGCATCTCGGCCTGCCAGCACGACAGCACGCGCTCGGCGTAATGCGCCTGAATCCAGCTCTTCAGGAAGCGCGTGGGGACCGAGAGCCGCACGCTCTCCTCCTGCACACCTTCCAGATCCATGCGAGCAAACCAGCTCGTATAGACGTCTTCGCCTACGTTCGTGCGCAGCCGGCTCTTCACGCGTGACCAGCGATCCTGTTCCGATGGATTCATCGTTAAAAAACTTCTCTTGAGAGATAAGGTTGCGTTGTGAACGCCAAGCGGGGTTCCCCGTCATGGCGCGACCTCAAGCGATTCCATCGTCGGGCACAGCTCGACCGTTCGGCGCGAACGCCGCGAGGTCAGATCAGCGATGTCGGAGATGGAGAGTTCGCGAGGTCAGCGCGTACTCGGCGCGCCCTCACACGAGGGGGGCTGAACGCAGGACGGATCGGAGACGGCATCGTCGAACGATGGAATCTGTGTCAACACCGCGTTGAATCCGTAGGACATGATACCTCCCCGTCCTGCCGTGATCGCTCACGGCAAGGTCCTGCCTGAAAAAACAACCGCATCTGAATTGCTCCAGCCGCGGATGCGCCCGTCTGTACTCGTCGTCCGCTCGGCTTCGCCATCCTGCGTGTCGGAGTAGCCTCGAGATGTCTCTCATTTTGCGCTGGGCGCGAGCGGGAAGATCCCGCTTGGAGACATTCAGACAAAGAACTACCGTTCCCATATTGCTATGGGTTTCGAACCGACAATCGCTGGGTTAAGCGTCGCTTACGTGCACATCGCCGCCGATTTGCACGCTCGCCCCGTTTCCGATACCGCGCTGGTCTCAAGATCGTGGGCGCCGCTGACGCCTTAAGGAATACACTATGCCGAAGGACTCGCAACGAAATTGATTCACACTTGAGGCGCCAAAAAACTTGATCTGCGTTAACGCCGCGCGCGACTTGTGCACAGGCTTCAGACCAAGGTTTTGGATTCGTACACAGAATCGAAAGAGCCGCGCCTTGTGTGACAATTCTCCGCCACTGCCAAAAATTCTTTACAAAAGCGTCACGCGGCGAGACGCGCGGGCGATTTTTCCAAATGCTTGGCGTCACTATGTCGATAAGTGATTAGCGAGACACCGTTTTTTGAGTCTCGTTTCACAGGGTAACTCCATCGCCTGGCGCGATCCGGTGAAACTACGGTGTGAAGAACGCGCAGGCGCAGGAATTCAACTTGAGCCCGCCTCGCAAGGGCTTTTTGCACCGCGGTGAAAAGTTTCCCCTGTTGCAAAATCACCCGCAGGTAGAACTAATGGCGTGGACGCCGCGATCCTTCGATCGAAGGTCGGTCGCGCCTGACTGCTTGCGTGACTATGGCTGGCAACAAAAAAGCCCGGCGTGATGCCGGGCTGTTTGACGCGTGCGATGTGCGACCGGATCGTCCGATCGAACGAAGGCTTGCTAGGTCACTCGCCAGATTACTCGCGGGCTTACTTGGCGAGCTTGGCGATCTGCGCGGTGAGCCGCGAGACTTTGCGGCTGGCGTTGTTCTTGTGAATGATGTTGCGCTGGGCTGCGCGCATCAAAGCGGGCTCGGCATTCGCCAGCGCCGTCACAGCGGCGGCGCGGTCGCCGGTCTTGATGGCTTCTTCGACGTTACGCACGGCACCGCGCATCTGGGTGCGGCGCGACTTGTTGACGGCGGTGCGGCGGGCGATCTTGCGCGTCGCTTTCTTGGCGGAAGTGGTATTGGCCATGGTCTCAATGTCCTTTGCGGGTACCGGTCGCGTCTTGGTCGGTAGCGCCGGCTTGCTTGACCGCGTAATCGACGCTCGGAATCAGGGTGTTCGGTTGCTAGGCTGTTCCCGGAACATGAGCGACAGCCTTGCGGCTGTCTCTGAGGCCCAAAGAGCCTCTAAGCCCAAAGAGCCTGCAACTGCTCAAAGAACAGCGGCGGCAGGATTGCGCCCGCCGCCAGTTGGCGCCCTTATAGAGAGGGTCTTTGGCACCGTCAACGCTTTCCCGGGCTGGAAAACCAGCCCCTAGGGCCTGGATGAGTGCCGTAACGCCCTGAAGAGGTTGAATTTCTGCCGTCTCCCTTGTATTGGCTGGCAGCGTTACGAGGATCGTCCGATCGGACGACCATATAAGGTGAAGCATGATCCGCGGCTTTTTCCGACTGATTGGGCTGTTGCTGCTCGCCGGCGGATTCATCTTCATGGTCTATGACGGCGCCCGCTGGGTGGCTGACCAGACCCTGCGGTTCACCCGCTTCGGCCAGTTCTGGAACGACATCAATCAGGGCAGCCAGACGGCGTTCCGGACCTGGGTCGAGGCCAAGGCGCCATGGCTCTGGACCTCAGTGATCCGCCTGGTGCTGGATCAACCGGTTTTCGCCGTCCTCGGCATTCTAGGCATCCTCCTGATGATCCTGTTTCGCCCGCGCAAGCCGCTGATCGGTTATTCCCGGGATTGAGCTTTCAATTCCCGCGACTGAGCCGGGGCGCGCGCGGCGTAACAGGGCTGCCCCTTGCGGCGTAGATCCCTATATTCCCACCTGATCGCGAGCACGCCGCCTGAGCACCTGTCTCAAGCGACCGACAGCTCGTTGCGGAGATTCAATCATGCTTTTCATGCGCAAGACCACCGCATTGCCGAGCGCCACGGAAGCGCTGCCCGGCCGTGCGCAAGCTATTCCGACCGCGACCAGCCATTTCGTCAACGGCGCGAAGTTGCAGCCGCCTTATCCCGCAGGCCCCGAGCAGGCGGTGTTCGGGCTCGGCTGCTTCTGGGGCGCGGAGCGCAAGTTCTGGGAGCTCGGCGACGGCGTTTACGCCACCGCCGTCGGCTATGCCGGCGGCCACACGCCGAATCCGACCTATGAAGAGACCTGCTCAGGCCGCACCGGCCACACCGAAGTGGTGCTGGTCGTGTTCGATCCGAAAAAGATCTCCTACGAGAAGTTGCTGACGATTTTTTGGGAGAGCCACAACCCGACCCAGGGCATGCGCCAGGGCAATGATGTCGGCACGCAGTACCGAAGCGCGATCTACACTTATTCGGACGCGCAGAAGAAAGCGGCCGATCAATCGAAGGCGCTCTATCAGAAGGCGCTTGCCGCAAAAGGTCTCGGCGCCATCACCACCGAGATCGCACCCGCCGGCGAATTCTATTTTGCCGAGGACTATCACCAGCAATATCTGGCGAAGAATCCCGCCGGCTATTGCGGTCTGGGCGGCACCGGCGTGTCCTGCCCGATCGGCGTCGGTGTGAGCGCGTAAGCTGGCGACGAACTCGCTGTACCTCTCCTGCAAGAGCAGGGCAGCGGCATTTGAGAGCAGTTTCCGGCGGCCCATCCTTCGAGACGCCCGCTTTAGGCGGGCTCCTCAGGATGAGGATGGAGTGTACGGCAACAGTTTCAACAGGCCCCGATGCCGATTAGCCTCATCCTGAGGAGACCGCAGAGCGGTCGTCTCGAAGGACGAGGCGCGCGTTCAGGCTGGCCCAAAAGGCCATATGCGATAGCAGTGCCCGCAAGCGGGAGAGGGAGCGCAGCGAGCATCGTCGCGCCCCTCAACGCTTTATTAACCATAACTGGTGCAACACTGGATCTGTCTCGTTTCGAGGGATAGGTCCGGTGCCGGTTGCACGCGCGTTTCGATGGTCGATCTTGGCAACGTCCTTGGCAGCGTCCGCCGCGCTTGCGCTTGGCGGCTGCATGCAGACCGCCGGCCCTGTCGCGGTGATGCAGCCGCGCGCCGATCTCGACTCCATGGCCTATGGCCAGCCCTATTACGCGCCACAGCCGGTCGTCGTCGGCGACGGGGGCGGCGCCATCGGGGCTCTGCGCAATTCCTTTGCCTCTTCGCCTGCGCCAATGCCGGTCGGTTATGCCGCACCGATGGCGGCGCCGGTCCGCTACGATTCATCCTACCATCTCGATGCAGGCGACAGGCTGCGCGTCGTGGTCTATGGCCAGGAAGGTCTCACCAACAGCTACGCCATCGATGCTGGCGGCTCCATCACCATGCCGCTGATCGGCGGCGTGCCGGCGCGCGGTCGTACCCCGGCCGGCCTCGCCGGCGAGATCGCCGCACGCTTGCGCAACGGCTACATCCGCGAGCCTTCGGTGGCCGTGGAGATCGAGGCCTATCGCCCGTTCTTCATCCTCGGCGAAGTCTCCGCGCCCGGACAATATCCTTACGTACCGAACATGACGGTCGAAAGCGCCGTCGCGATCGCGGGCGGCTTCTCGCCGCGCGCCAAGCGCGACGTGGTCACCGTCACGCACACCGAAGCCGGCGGCTCCATGCGCGCTATCGTCCCGCTCGGCACGCCCCTCGCCCCCGGGGACACCGTGTTCATCGGCGAGCGCTGGTTCTAGCTCACCGCCTGAAATCCAGCCGTCCGCTCGGAAAACATCCGTCGATCCTGTTGGCGTCGACCACTAGCCCGATCCATGGCCGCGTGATCGCCGGCGTGGTCAGGTTGATGTATTTTCCGACCAGGCGACCCGCGCCGTCGCGCGCGGCATCGATCAGCCCGTGCCGACGACCGTCGTCCCAGTCGAAGCGCAGATAGATCCGCTCGCCTTTGACCTGAACCTCGGCGCGTCCCTGCTTCCATTTCTCCGCCGTATCGCCGGCGATGGTCGGATCGGCGCCGCCATTCCAGCGGCTTGCCCAGCGGCCCTCGATCGGATCGGACATTGTCGCGATGGAGGCCCATGCCGCCGCGTTGCCGTCGGTTGCATCGCCGGCCAGCGTGGCGGTCGCGGCATAGTCTGTCACTTCGGAATCATCGGGCGAGGAGACGTCCATGGTTCCGAATGGATTGCGGATGACGAGGTGCGTGATGTCCTGCTGCATGGCGGTCTCCTGGCGTGAGCTGGCTTGATCCGCCTGCTCTATCGCCACGCGCCGTGAGGCGGCCACCCGATTCCTGCTCTCCTCATTCCGGGCCTGCGCCGCTCGACGTACCCCGGAATGACGGCAGCAAGTGCGGCCCTATTTCAAATGCTTCGCAAAAAAATCCATGCTGCGCGGCCAGGCGATGTCAGCGCTGGCTTTGTCGTAGCTCGGCCGCTCGTCGCAATGAAAGCCGTGCTGGGCGCCCGGATAGACGAAGACCTCGACATCCGGCCGCTTGGTCTTGACGGTCTCGACGTCGGTCAGGGGGATGCCGGTATCCTTCTCGCCGAAATGCAGCTGCGTCGGCACTTTCGGTGTCTCGTCGGCAAAGCGCACGACCGCGCCGCCGTAATAACCGATCGCGGCCTTCAGGCCCGACAGCCGCGTCGCCGCGACGAAGGCGATGCTGCCGCCGAGACAGAAACCGATAATGCCGACCGGGCCGACGCTCTTCACCGCATCGATCGCCGCCTGCGTGTCGCGCAGCATCGCCTCCCAATCCGGGCTGGCGACGAACTTGCGCGCTTCCGCGATCTCGTGAGGCGTGTAGCCCGACTGGAAGCCCGGCGACGTCCGGTCGAAGATCGACGGCGCGATCGCGACATAGCCTTCCCCGGCGAGGCGATCGCAGACCGAGCGGATGTGATGATTGACCCCAAAGATCTCCTGGATCACCACCACCGCGCCCTTCGCCCTGCCCGAGGGCTCAGCGCGATAGGCACCGAACTGGAAATTGTCGGAAGCCGTCAGTTTGATGTCTTGTCCCACGCGGGTTGTCCTTTGGTTGACACGAATTCTAATCTCTCCTCTCATCCTGAGGAGCGCGCCCCTTGCGCGCGTCTCGAAGGATAGAGGCCCGTGACGCTTCAGCCGGGCCTCCATCCTTCGAGACGCTTGCTTTGCAAGCTCCTCAGGATGAGGGGAGGCAGGCCGTGCCTGCATGGTTCTCGCGGTGATGCGCAATATCGTCCGCCAGACGCGCGCAAGGGGCGCGCTCCTCACCATGAGGGGAACCACCTACTCCCACATCCAGTTTTCGCCGTAGTCTTCCTTCCATCCTGCCAATCGTCCGTGACGGAATTGCAGGAACAGGCGATGGCGAGAGGGTATCAATCCGCTGCCACCGATGTTGCGCAAAGCGAGGTAGATCTCGCTGCCGGGACGTCCGCGAACGTATCGCAGCGGCTGCCCCAGGGCGCGCGCGGTCTGCTCGGCATCCATGCCGAAAGCGAGCGGCGTATTGTTCGACAAGGTCGCAACAAAAGGGAGGCGCGGCGGCATGGTGCCGAACGGCTCGGCCTGCGCAGATACCGATAGCAACACCGCGCCCGCCGCCAACATCGCTCGCTTCATTGCCAGTGTTCCTGTCCGACCGTCCTATCCCGGCAAGTTCTTCAGGAAAGGCACCACCGCGTCAACAAAAGCCTGCGGCTGATCGATGTTGACGGCATGCCCGGCGGCGGGGATCACGACCTTTTGCGCGCCGGGAATTTTTGCGGCCATGTAGTCCGACGCTGCGAGGAACGGCGTGTCGTCGGCACCGACCACGATCAGCGACGGCACCTGGATCTCCGGGAGCAGCTCGATCACCTTCGCATCGCGCTGGGTCAGCATGCCGCGTGCGGCAAGCGCCAATCCCCTGGCATTGCGATGGCTGGCCGTGGCGCGCTCGCGCGTCGCTGCCTTCAGCATGTCGAGGCCTTCGCGATCGAGCCTGTCGGCAGTGGCGAGCGCTCGCGCGTTCCAGGCCTCGCGCGCGTCGTCCTTCTTGAAGCCCGGGCCGGTGTCGATGATCAGCAGCGCGCGGGCGCGCATCGGATGCGCGCGAGTGAAAGCGAGTGTCATGTAGCCGCCGAGCGACAGCCCGCCGATGATGGCGCGCTCAGCGCCGGCTGCATCGAGGATCGCGGCCATGTCGCCGACGGTCAGCGCCTCGCTGTAGGCGGCGGGATCGTCGGGGTAGTCGGACTGGCCGTGACCGCGCATGTCCCACAAGATCAGCTTGTGATCCCTGCCAAGCGCATCGACCTGCCCATGCCACATTGCCGAGGTCGAGGAGTAGCCATGGGTCAGCAGCAGCGGCGGCCCCTCGCCATGAACCTCGTAATAGATTCCGACGCCGTCCCGATCGATCCTTGGCATTGCTTCCACCTTGTTATCTTGTTTCTTGGCCCATCCTAACGCGCCGGGTTACTCGGAGGAAACCGCCTGATTGCGATGGCTCGCATGCCTGGCGCCGCACTCGGTTGCGTTCAGTGGCTGCAACATCGCCCTTGTCGCGACGCACAACGAGCAGGCGGCGCGTTTGTTTCGATCGATTCCAAATTGCATTTGCCTCCGCCGCTGAACCCGATCATTCTTGCGGGCAAGGCTGGCGCCGGCCCGGTGGGCGTCCGCGACACAAGTTGCCGCCGTAAGCGGCTTCATGCACCGGCAGGGGAAGACGCCTATGCCAACTCTCACCATCAACGGGCGGAGTATGTCCGTGGATGCGGCGAACGACACGCCGCTCCTCTGGGCGATCCGCGAGCAATTGCAGATGACCGGCACCAAGTTCGGCTGCGGTGCCGGCCTGTGCGGTGCCTGCACCGTGCACGTCAACGGCGAAGCCGTGCGTTCGTGCCAGACCATGGTCGGCGATGTCGCCGGCAAGAAGATCACCACCATCGAAGGCCTCGCCGCCAAGGGCGATCATCCCTTGCAGAAGGCGTGGATCGCCGAGCAGGTGCCGCAATGCGGCTACTGCCAGTCCGGGCAGATCATGCAGGCGGCTTCGCTGCTCGCGAAGAATCCCAATCCGACCAAGGAAGAGGTCGTGGCGCATATGGACGGCAATCTCTGCCGTTGCATGACCTATTCGCGGATCCAGAAGGCAATCATGCGCGCCGCAACCGAGATGCGCACCGCATCCGCCTCCGGCAACGAACGGAGGCCCACATGAACCGGCACGTGAAGAACGTCACATCAGAGACATCAGATCTTAGCCGCCGCTCCTTCCTGGTCGGCACCGCCGCAACCGGCCTCGTGCTCGGTTATGCCGGTGTACCCGGCATCGGTGAGGCGCTTGCGGCGCCCTCCAACTTCGAGCCCAGCGTCTGGTACGCGATCGCGCCCGATGGTCTTGTCACCGTCACCTGCGGCAAGGCCGACATGGGCCAGCACATCGCCTCCACCATGGCGCAGATCGTGGCCGAAGAGTTAGGGGCCAAATGGAGCGACATGCGCGTTCAGCTTGCCTCCAACGATCCGAAGTTCAACGACCCCGTGCTCGGTGCGCAGATCACCGGCGGCAGCTGGTCGACCATGATGAACTTCGACGCCATGAGCCGCGCGGGTGCCGCGGGCCGCATGGCCTTGACGGAAGGCGCAGCCGCCGCGATGGGCGTGCCGGCGTCCGATCTCGTGGTGCGCGATTCCATGATCGCGCATCCGAAGTCGAAGAAGCAGATGTCGTTCGCAGATGTCGTCAAGAGCGGTAAGGCGACCAAGACCTTCACGCCGGACGAGCTGAAGGCGATCAAGCTGAAGACTCCGGATCAGTACACCATGATCGGCGTGTCGGTGCCGCAGCTCGACATCCCCTCCAAGACCAACGGCACGGCCAAATACGGCATCGACGTGATGATTCCGGGCATGGCTTATGGCGCGGTGGTCACGCCGCCGGTGCGCTTCGGCGCCACGGTGAAATCGGTCGACGACAGCGCCGCCAAGAAGGTGCCGGGCTTCATCAAGGCCGTCACCCTCGACGACAAGACGCAGACGACGTCGGGCTGGGTGGTGGCGGTGGCCAGCACCTACGCCAACGCCAAGAAGGCCGCTGCCGCGCTGAAGATCAGCTATGACGGCGGTCCCAACGCGAAGGTGTCGAGCGAGTCGCTGTATGCCGAGGCCAAGCGGCTGCAGGCTCTCGACGATTCCGGACAGTTCTTTGTCAAGGACGGCGATCCCGTGGCGGCGTTCGGCACGGCGGCCAAGGTGCTTGAGGCGGAGTACACCACCAGCATCAACATCCACGCGCCGATGGAGCCGATGAACGCCACCGCGGAGTTCAAGGGCGACATCCTGCACATCTATTCCGGCAACCAGTTCGCGACGCGCTCCGGTGGGATCGCCGCGGGTGCAGCCGGGATCGATCCGAAGTTCGTGGTCATGCACCAGATGTGGCTCGGCGGCGGCTTTGGCCGCAGGCTCGATGCCGACATGATGATTCCGGCGGTGCAGGCGGCGAAGGCCATCGGCAAGCCGGTGAAGGTGATCTACACACGCGAAAACGACATGACGATGGACTTCTCGCGTCCGCTCACCTTGCAGAAAGTGAAGGCCGGCGTGGACGGCGACGGCAAGCTCATCGCGCTCAGCCACGACGTGGTCTCGGCCTGGCCGACCCAGCGCTGGGGAATCCCAGATTTCCTGACGCCGTCGGTCGACAAGAAGGGTCCACTCGACTCCTTTACGGTGAACGGGGCCGACTTCTTCTACACCGTGCCCAACCATTATGTGCGCGCGATCAAGAACGAGATGGCGCACAACGCCACCCCGTCCGGTCAGCTCCGATCGGTGGCGCCCGGCTGGACGTTCTGGGCGGTCGAAAGCATGATCGACGAGATCGCGGCCGCGACCGGCAAGGACCCGGCGCAGTTCCGCATCTCGCTGCTCGACGGCGCCGGCAAGAACGACGGCGGCGCACAGCGGCTCCGCAACACGCTGCTCGCCGCGATGGGTCTCGCCGGTTACGGCAGCAGGAAGCTGCCGAAGGGTGAGGGCATGGGCGTCGCCTGCGTGTCGTCGCAGGAACGTGCGACTGCAAGCTGGACGGCCTGCGTTGCCCATGTCGCCGTCGCGCCGTCGGGCGAGGTAACCGTGAAGAAGCTCACGGTCGCAACCGACGTCGGCACGCAAGTGCATCCCGACAACATCCGCGCCCAGGTCGAGGGCGCGGCGCTGTGGGGCCTGTCGCTGGCGATGTACGAGAAGGCGACGCTGAAGGATGGTGGCATCGAACAGACCAATTTCGATAGCTACACGCCCTTGCGCATGAGCCAGATGCCGGAGGTCGCGATCGCCGTGATCGCCAATGGCGAAAAGGCCACCGGCGTCGGCGAGCCTGCCGTGACGGTGATTGCACCCGCGATCGGCAACGCCATCTTCAACGCCTCGGGCGCCCGCGTCCGAGCCCTGCCGATCACGGCCGAAGCCGTGAAGGGCGCGATGAAGGCGTAAGCCGGCCGCGATTGACCTGACATGATCCGCCGGGGGCCAGTCTCCGGCGGATTTGTCGTTGGAAAACCCTTTTACTTACAAGCACATCCCTACTGTGCATGGGGTTGTTTTCGCTCTTTTGAGTGGAACCGCTCGGGGAGCGAAATCCATAAGATTGTCCCTGATTCCGCAGGGGTCCATTGAGCACGCCTCTTAAGGGCCGGAGAACCTGATCCGGCTTAGGCTGACGCCAAATCCAGTCCCGTGTGCTCTTGGGGAAGCCATGAACGCCTCAGCCAAAACCGCCGCCAAACGCCGGCTTCTGCTCGCCTCCGACCGGAGCGACGAGAGCACCGAGCTCGCCAGCATCCTCAAGGCGGTCGGCGACGTCGCGACGGTGACGACCCAGGAGCTCCCCGAGCAGCCTTCGCGCGAGCTCTCCGGCCTCGTGGTCGACATCAATTTGCGCTCGCCCGAGAGCGTGCAGCGGGTGCGCAACAAGCTGCGCGGCGACGCCTATCGCGCGATGCCGCGGCTGTTCGTGCTTGCGGACGCCCTGCATCACGGCACCATGCAGGCTTGGGCGCTGGGCGCCACCGACACCATTTCGCGGCCGCTTCAGCCCGAGGCTATCCTGCAGCGCATCCGTGCGGCATTCCCTGACACCGCCGTCTACGACGCGACCGATCGCGGCAAGACGCTCAATCGCGGCGTCGAGGCGGCGCATGCGATTCTGAAGAAGATGTTCGAGAAGCTGCCGCTCGGCGTGCCGCTGACCTTCGACGACGTCATCGCCGCCGAGAGCAAGATCCTGAAGGCGATCAAGCACTCCTCGCTGCGCGAATGGCTCACCACGGTGGGCTGCCACCATGTCGGCAGCTACCGCCACTGCCTGTTCGTCACCGGATTTGCGGTCTCCTTCGCTCAGCACCTCGGCATGCGCGAGGACGATCAGCGCCGGCTGACCCGCGCCGCGCTGCTGCACGACGTCGGCAAGGCCTTCGTTCCCTCCGCGCTGCTCGACAAGCCCGGCAAGCTCACCGATGAGGAGATGGCCGAAGTCCGCCAGCACCCGCGCCGCGGCTATGACGCGCTCGCAGCCCAGGGCGGCTTCCCGCCGGAGATGCTCGACGTCGTGCTGCACCACCACGAATTTCTCGACGGCTCTGGCTATCCCAACGGGCTTTCGAGCAACCAGATCAGCGACATCGTGCGGGTCACGACGATCGTCGACATCTACGCCGCACTCGTGGAGAAGCGCGCCTACCGCATGCCGTTCACCCATTCGCGCGCGTTTGCGATGATGGAAGGCATGGGCGGCAAGCTGGACCAGCAGCTGTTGCAGGCGTTCCGCCCGGTGGCGCTGGGATCGTTCTGAAGCATCATCCTACGAGCTACCCCACCATCTTCCTCAGCTCCGCCTTCGCCACCTTCTCCAGCGTGGAGCGGGGCATGTCGTCGACGAAACGAATTTCGCGCGGCACCTTGAAGTCGGCGAGGCCGGTGCGGCAGGCGGTCATGACGGCTTCGTGCAGATCGGGCCGCGCGCCGGCGACGCCACCCTGCGGGATGATGAAGACGACCGGCACCTCGTCGAGCATCGGATGCGTCTTCGCCACCACGGCGGCCTCGCGCACGCCGGGGACGAGTGCGACCACCTGCTCGATCTCGGACGCGGCGACGTTCTCGCCGCCGACCTTGAGCATGTCCTTGCTGCGGTCCCCGAAGCGGATAGTGCCGTTCTCCAGCCGCACCACGCGATCACCGGTGAGAAAGAAGCCGTGCTCGTCGAAGCTCTCGCGTGTCGCCTTCTCGTTGTGCAGATATTCGGCGAACAGCGACAGGCCGACGATGCCCTTGATCGAGAGATTGCCGGTGTCGCCGACCTGCGTCGGCCTTCCGTCATCGTCGGTGATGCGGATCTGGTATTCGCTCGCGGCGCGGCCGATCGACATCGGGACGTTGGGCTGGTCGACCTCGCCGACGATGCCGTGGCTGATGGTCTCGGTCATGCCCCACCAGCCGATGATCTTGACGCCGAAAGCGGCGAAGGCCGGCGGCTCGTTGATCGCGGTGCCCCATAAGCGAAATTTGTGATCGCGCGGGACCTCCTGCTCGAGCAGCGCCTTCATGCAGAACGGTATCGTCGAGGTCCAGGTCGAGCCGTGCTCGCGCGCGACGCCCCAGAACCGGCTGGCGGAAAAGCGCGGCTGGATCACGCAGGTGGCGCCGACCCATAGCGCCGCCAGCATCGAATAGGCCAGCGCATTGGTGTGGAACAGCGGCAGATAGGTCTGATGCACGTCGCTTGCGTGCAGGTCCTCGTGCGCGGCGTTGATCTTGGCGCCCCACAGCGCATTGGCGTGGGTCCACAGCACCGCCTTCGGACGCGATGTCGTGCCTGAGGTATATTGCACGCTGCACGGCGCGAGCGGATCTGTCGCACGCCTGGGACGATCGGCGCTGTCGGCGAACAGCGCTTCGAAACTGTCGCCGCGTGAGACCGCTTGCGCAGGCGCCGCGCCCGAATCATGCGAGGTCACTGCCATCCAGCGGATGTTGCGGCAGTTCTGCGCAACGATCTCGGCATAGGCCGGCTGTGTGATCGCGGCGACCGCGCCGCAATGATCGGCGAAATAGTCGAGCTCGGCCGGTGCCGAGCGCGTGTTGGTGGTCACCGCGATGGCGCCGAGTTCGACGCAAGCAAACCAGGCCAGCAGCGCCTCGATGCAATTGTCGAGATGAATGAGCACATATTCGCCTGGCTTCACGCCGCGCTTCGCCAGTCCCGCCGCGAGCGCGCCGACCCGCTCGTGAAACTCGCGATAGCTCCAGTGCCGTACGGGCGCGTCGAACGGCGCCCAGATCAGGAACGGATGTGAGCTGCGCATTTCGGCGCGCATCTTCAGCAGCGAGGGCACGTCGAGCCCGTCGAATGGGCTCACGATTCCGGCGGCCGTGTCGTTCGGCATGTTTGCTCCCGTGCAGCCTGCTTCTGGTTGGCGGCTGTCTTCAGATTATTGTCGGGAGCTCTTTTGCCATTGGATGGCGCAGGGAGCAAATGCGCTGGTCAATCCGCGTACGACGAAATCTCGATCAAACTCCCATCCGGATCCCGGCAATAGACCGAGCGCAGCGTGCCGCGGGCACCCTGCTTGGGAACCGGGCCTTGCTCGATCGCGACGCCATATGCCTTCAAATGCGCCACCACCTCGTCGGGGGCGGCGGAAGTGAGAAAGCACAGATCCTCGCCGCCGGCGGTCTGGTGGTCCGCGGTGAACCACTCCACCTTGTCGGCATCGCGCGGCCGGACGTTGATCTTCTGGTTACCGAATTGTAGCGAAGTCCGCGGCGCTTTGCCGCCGCCGGGGTCGGACACCTTGACTTCCATGCCGAGAATCCTGCCGTACCAATCGGCGGTCACTGCGACGTCCGCGACGTTGATCACGAGATGATCGAGGGCTTCGACCTTGACCGGCATGCGTTATCCTTTCGTCGTGATGCGCCCCGTGGACTTTCCGCCTGCGGCAAGCTTTGTTACAACCGCATCGACGCCACTTTCAAGCTGTCTGGCTTCAAGAACAACACGTTGGGAGAACCCTTGAGATGATCACTCGCCGTACCGCGCTGAGCCTGCTCGCCGCCAGTCCGCTTGCAGTCAGCCCGCTGTCGAAGGCACTTGCCGCCGATTATCCGGCCCACCCGGTGAAATGGGTGGTCGGCTATCCGCCGGGCGGGGCCACCGACATCCTGGCGCGGCTGATCGGCCAGCGGCTGTCGGAGAAGATCGGCCAGCAGTTCGTGATCGAGAACAAGCCGGGTGCCGGCAACAACATCGCCACCGAATCGGTCGTCAACGCCGAGCCCGACGGCTACACGCTGCAACTGATCAATCCGGCCAACTTCATCAACGCCTCGCTCTACACCAATCTGAAGTTCAACTTCGTGCGGGACATAGCGCCGATCGCCTCGTTCCAGCGCGTGCCGAACGTGATGACCGTCAACAAGGACGTGCCGGCCAAGACCGTCGCCGAGTTCATCGAATACGTGAAGGCCAATCCCGGCAAGGTCAACATGGCCTCCTCGGGCAACGGCACCTCGGTGCATCTGTCCGGCGAGATGTTCATGGCGCTGACGGGCTGCAAGATGCAGCACGTGCCCTATCGCGGCGCCGCGCCCGCGATCACCGACATGCTCGGCGGCCAGGTGCAGGTGATCTTCGACAACATGCCCTCGATCATCCAGCACATCCGTTCCGGTTCGCTCCGCGCTATCGGCGTCACCACGGCGGAGCGCTCGCCGCAATTGCCCGACGTGCCGGCGATCGGTGAGACCGTGAAGGGCTACGAGGCGAGCGCGCTGTTCGGCATGGGTGCGCCGAAGAACACGCCCAAGGAGATCATCGCCAAGCTCAACGGCGAGATCAACACGCTGATGAAGGAGCCGGACATGACCAAGCGCCTGGTCGAGCTCGGCGGCGAGCCGCGGCCCGAGGCGTTCGGCGAAGAGATCAAGGCCGAGACCGAGAAGTGGAAGAAGGTCGTCGAGTTCGCCGGCCTGAAGATCGAGTAGCGATCTTGTGATGTCCGTGATTGGAGCCCTGCCGTTCGGCAGGGCTTTTTTCTTGGGTGCCAAGACCCGTCGATCTGGAATAAAACGGCGTGGCGAAACCTGATGCAATATGGCGCGTATCTCGCGCTGTGAGGAGAGGAGTTGGGATCATGCGCAAGACACAATTGGCGCTTGTGGGCCTAGGCGCGACAGTCCTTGCCGGCTTCGCCACTGTCACGCCCGCGGCGGCACGCGACTACCCATGGTGCGCCCAGGGCGGGGAATATGATTATCCCGGTGAGTGTGCTTACAGCACCTATGAGCAGTGCCAGGCCAGCGTGTCTGGACGGCTGCTGTATTGCGGGCCCAATCCGCGTGTCGCCTACGGTCAGGCGCCTCTGCCGCAATCGCGGTCGTCCCGGCGCGTGCGGCCCGTCGCGCCGTATTGAGGAGCTCGCGGTTTGACCTGGGCGCCCGGATGGCGCGGAAGCGGAATCCGGGCTACGCAGACGTAGCCCGCGTTGTCGCTACCGCTTGGCGTCGGCCTGCTCGGTCCCGTTGCACGAGATCAGCATCGTGTAGGGCCGCGCGTTGCCGGCGATGTCGGTGGTCTTGAGCTCTCCCTTGAGCTCTCCCTTGGGCTCGGAGGTCTGGTAGGGCACCACGCTGTTGTCGAGGAAGTCGCGCAGCGCGCCGGTCTTGATGGCGAAGTTGATGTTCTCGGGAATGTTGCCGGTCGCGGCGGCGATGCGCAATACGGGGATCTTTGCGGTGACAACGCCCACGATCTGACCGGTGGTGTCGAACAGCGGGCCGCCGCTGTTGCCGGGCTGCACCGGCGCGCTGATTTGCAGGAAACGCGTGTCGTTGCGCATGCCGCTGAGCGAGCTCACGATACCGGTCGTCACGGTGAAGTCCGACGTGAGCAGGCCATGGAAGGGAAAGCCGATTACGATGACGGAATCGCCGGAGCGGATCGAGCGGTCGCGAATCCGCGCAAAGTCCTTGAAGGTCATGGTCGATGGCGCCTGCAAGAGGGCGAGATCGTTGTTCGCGTCGCTCGACACCATGCGCAGCGCCATCGAGGCCTCACCGGTGAGATTGCCTTTGATGTCGCCGACACAGCCGTCGATCACATGGTTGTTGGTGACGACGTGGCCGTTCGCGCTGACCACAAAGCCGGTGCCGCTCCTGGCCCTGGTAGCTTTGCTGCCGACCGGTGGCGCCTGCTTGTCCGGCGCGGGCTGCGGCTTGGCGGCGATCTTGGTGAAATCGCCGGCCTTGCTGAGCCCATCGGCCTTCACCTTGGTCGCGCAGTTGGCCAGGGCCGCGATCACGGGCCCGGTCGAGGTCAGGTCGAAATTCAGGACCGCGCGGCCGGCCGTCGCGACCATCAGGCTCGCTTTCTGGAACGTTCGCACGACGTTGGCAGGCATGACGGCCGTGAGCATGTTCGTCTGGTTGGCCGTGGCGAACAGTCTGGCCTGCTCCTGTCCATCGAAGATGACGTCAATCGCGGCGTTCTCGCCCTTGTTGAAGCGGTAGCTGGGACTCGCAAAGGCCAGCGACCATATGCCGGCAGCATTGTAACCCACGACAAGGATGACGCCGTTCGCGTAAGGTGTCGTCGCGGCGCAATGCGAGAAAGCTCCCGTTTCATCATTGCTGAACGCGCCGCCGATCCAGTTACCGACCTTGACGCTGCCGAACGGCCCGGCCGCATGCGCTGCGCTGAAGATGCTCACCTGCAATAAACACGCAACGATTAATGACTTAAGCCACATACCTTCCCCCGGGAACGCTTTTGCGCGCATCTTAGCTGCGAGAGGAGG
This sequence comes from Bradyrhizobium sp. LB8.2, assembly GCF_040548035.1. Lineage (NCBI taxonomy): Bacteria > Pseudomonadati > Pseudomonadota > Alphaproteobacteria > Hyphomicrobiales > Nitrobacteraceae > Bradyrhizobium > Bradyrhizobium sp. LB8.2. The sequence goes on from NZ_JBEPQV010000013.1 coordinate 148,521, forward strand.
TGCTGCGCAACCGGCAGTTGTCGGGCCGTGCAGGCGGTCTCGGAGCGACCTTCCGGCTTGCCTTTACTTTGCAATCCTATATACTTTGCAATACAAAGTAACGGGACCAGCATTCCCGGCAAGCGTGGGCGGAACGAGGTTTTGGCGTTGCCAATGCGCGATCTCGACAAGGCACTGGCCGACATCGTGGCGATCCGCAGCCAGATCGCGGCCGGCACGGCATTCCGCGGTTACGGCTCGGCGACGATGGCCGCGACCGGCGCGGTCGCGCTTCTCACCGCAATCCTGCAATTCTGGCTGCTCGGGGATCCCACCAGCGAGCCGCTCGGCTTCTTCTTCGGCTGGTTCATTGCCGCCGCGCTCTCCGGCCTGATCATCGGCGTCGAGATGCGCGCACGTTCGCGCCGCCATCACTCGGGTCTCGCCGACGCCATGATTCACCAGGCAGTCGAGCAGTTCCTGCCCGCAGGTGTGGCCGGTGTTCTGCTTGCGGTGGTGATGTGGAAGTTCGCGGGCGAAACGCTGTGGTTGCTGCCGGGCCTGTGGCAGATCCTGGTGTCGCTCGGCATTTTCGCCTCCGTCCGCTCGCTGCCGCGCACCGTCGCACTCGCCGGCGCCTGGTATTTCATGTCCGGCTTTGCGGTGGTGGTGCTGGCGAGCCAAACCCACACGCTGTCGCCATGGACCATGGGCCTGCCCTTCGTGATCGGGCAGTCGGTGATGGCGGGCATTCTGTATTTCGCGTCCGGAGACCATGATGTCGAAGACTGACAGCGCGCCCTTCTCTTATGAAGGACTGGACCGCGTGATCCACGAGAAGGCGAGGCTCGGGCTTCTGACCTCGCTGATGGCGCATCCGAAGGGTCTGGCGTTCGCCGATCTCAAGCAACTCTGCGGCCTCACCGACGGCAATCTCAGCCGGCATCTCGCCGTGCTCCAGGAAGCCGGCCTCGTCGAGGTGACCAAGGGCTATGAGGGCAATCGCCCGCACACGACCTGCCGCCTGACCAAGGCCGGCCGCCGCCGCTTCCTCGACTATCTCACCGTGCTCGAACGCCTGGTGCGCGACGCGGCCAAGGCCGCCGGCCGGGAGGCGACGCCGCTCGGCCGTCTCGGTATCGTCTCGACTTGATCTTCCCTTTTTTGACCGGAGACTTTGCAATGCAAAGCGACCTTATATCCCGCAACGAGAAGCTTCACGTCGGCGTCATCATGGACGGCAACGGCAGATGGGCGACGCGGCGCGGCCTGTCGCGCATGCGCGGCCACGAGGCCGGCGTCGAGGCGATCCGCCGCATCGTCGAGGTCGCACCCAAGCAGGGCATCGGCACGCTGACGCTCTACGCATTCTCCACCGACAATTGGCGAAGGCCGAAGGCCGAAGTCGCCGCGCTGATGACGCTCTTGCGCTTCTATCTCGCCAACGAGGTGCAGAGCCTGGTGAAAAACGGCGTCCGCCTCACCGTGATCGGCCGCCGCGACCGCCTGCCCGACGGCATCGCCAACGCGATTGCGCGCGCCGAGGCGGCCACCGCGCATGGCAGCACGCTTCATCTGCGCATCGCCGTCGACTATTCCGCCCGCGATGCCATCCTCAACGCAGCGGGGAAGGCGGCGGCGCTGACCAGTCTCACCCGCGAGGCGTTCTCGCAGCTCGTCACCGGCGAGGCCGGTTTGCGCGACGTCGATCTCATCATCCGCACCTCGGGTGAGAAGCGGCTGTCGGACTTCCTGCTCTGGGAAGGCGCCTACGCCGAGTTGCACTTCACCGAGCGGATGTGGCCTGAATTCGACGCGGGCGATCTCGCCGCGGCCCTGGTCTCCTTCCACGGTCGCGAGCGTCGCTTCGGCGGCCTCCAGGCGATCGTGCCGGAGGAGGTGCCTTCACTCTCTCGCGTGTGACGCAGAAGGCGGGGCAACGGTCCCTGCGGCTGTCATGTGCGATGTCTTCGGGTTCAGTCGGGGGATTGGGCTTCTTTCAGGGAGTGGGACGGACGATCACGCCAACCAACCGCAGGACAGCGAGGAACAGTCGATGACGGCGGCGCGGCCTGAACGGCGCGTCGGACAGCGCGAGACCACTTGAACGCGGTCGTGTGTGACGTACGGCCTGGGAGACTGGTAGTCGATCCACCTCGCCAAGCGCCTGTCGCGATAGCCGGGCTTGCCGTGAACTTGAGCGCTGCTGCTCGCGCGCACGCTGGCGCAGTGGCTCAACGTCGCCAACACCTATCTCGCCGACCTCAAGCAGCAATATGCCGGCCATGGCACCCATCTGATCATGGTCGGCGAAGTGCTCCAGAGCATGATCAACCTGCCGCCACTCAAGGTCTCGCCAGGCTAGGATCGGCAATCCGATCCAAGGATGTGAGCCAGTCGGGCGCCGCCTCGATGGAAGCTGCGGGCCGCTTCAGGAGCGCTTCGTCGGCTGGGACGGCTTTGTCACCTCAAAGACGTCGTGGCTTGCCTGCGCGATGCCGGCCTCGACATCGCCGACGAGATCAAGTCCAAGGGTGATCTCGCAAAAGTGCAGGCGCCGTTCAACGCATGGGCGGCTCACGATTTGCTCGGCGACGGCGCGGACCGGGACATCCGGATCGTCGAAGCCGCCGAGTAGCATTGTTCGATCGCCGGATCGTGGACATCCTGTGGCGATCTCGTGCCGCGAGCGCGGCGAATGAAACTCGCGATCACGAAATGAATTCTGTCGGAACATTTGTGCGCAGCACCCGTTCGGGAGATTGAGCCAGGCGAACATCGACGCAGGGAACCTGCTCTGGCTCAGCTCAATGAAACCGACGTGACAGAAACGGAGCAGCTCATGAAGCTCACATCCGAACAGGTGAAGCAGACCGTCAACCAGCTCGGCGCTCAGGTGCTGCCCGACGAGCATCCCGCCATGCCGCAGCTCAACAGCATGTTCGGCGAGCACACTTTCTTTGTCGACGATATGGGGCTGAAGGTCGTCGAGCCCACGGCGCCGCCCGGCACCGAGCGCCAGAGCGGCGAAGTCGTCAGCCTCGCCAACTGGGGCGATCCCGAACTGACCCGCCTGATGGCGCATGAGCCCGAGCCGACCGGCGTGATCGTGGTGTTCGAGCACGTGAGGCATTGACAGGTCTGGGCCTATCGATCTCGACGGTGGCGGTTCTGAATCCCGCCACCGATCAGGACGGGTTTAGAACCGCCAGGATCAAATGCCGAAAGTCAGCTGCGGCTCTGCGTCCCCCATCTGGAGGGCAGACAGCGATACCCCCAGCAGCCTGACGCGCTTGGGTAGCGGCATTTCGAATTCGAGCAGGCCGCAAGCCAACCGCTCCAGATCGTCCCGGCCCGCAACCGGCGAAGGTGCGGACTTGCTGCGCGTGATGATCTCGAAGTCGGCAAATTTGATCTTCAAGGTGACGGTGCGGCCCCGGTTGCCGGTCGCTTCGCAATGGCGCCACACTTTGTCGACGAGCGGCTTGAGCTCGGCGACCAGCGCGTCGAATGCGTTGAGGTCGATCGAGAACGTGGTCTCCGCGCCGATTGACTTGCGGACCCGGTCGGCCCGGACCGGCCGTTCGTCGACACCGCGCGAAATCCAATAGTAATAGGCGCCCGACTTGCCGAAATTCGCATTCATGAACTCCAGCGTCTGATTGCGAATATCGAGGCCGGTGAACATGCCGAGCGCGTTCATCTTCGCGCCGGTCGCCGGGCCTATGCCATGGAATTTTCCGACGGGCAACGCCTCGACGAAGGCGGGTCCCATCTCCGGCGAGATCACGAACTGACCGTTGGGCTTGCGATGATCGGAGGCGAGCTTGGCCAGAAATTTGTTGTAGGAGATGCCCGCCGATGCGTTGAGGCCCGTCTCGGCCTTGATCCTCTCGCGGATCCGCAGTGCGATGTCCCGCGCCAGCGGAATGTCTTGCAGGTTTTCCGTCACGTCGAGATAGGCCTCGTCGAGCGACAACGGCTCGATGATGGGAGTGTGCTCGGCGAAGATGTCGCGGATCTGCCTGCTGATTGCCTTGTAGACCTCGAAGCGCGGCTTGACGAAGATCAGATCGGGACATTGTCGCTTCGCAGTCACGGACGGCATGGCAGAGCGAACGCCGAACGTGCGGGCCTCATAGCTGGCGGCCGCGACGACGCCGCGTTCCGCGGAGCCTCCCACTGCAACCGGCTTTCCGCGCAGGTCCGGATTATCGCGTTGTTCCACGGACGCATAGAAAGCATCCATATCGATATGGATGATCTTGCGGACGGGCGAGGCATCGCCGGTCACGGTGTCGGATTCGCTCATGGACAGATGATACAATTGCGCGACGAGAAGCGCGAGGTGACGTGTGATTCACAGAGCAATCTCAGGCTTGTGAGTGGCAAGCATGACCACGCGATCTAATATGAGTTCGCGGAGGGACAGCCAATGCAATACAGTTCCGAGCTCATTCAGACGATGCGCCAGGCGCTGGAGGCCGTGATGGCGAGCGTGCCGGCCGACCAGTCGGTGTTCGGCCTGAAAGCGGCCGTAGCCGAATGCATCCTGAAGGCGGCCGCACACGGTCAGACGTCGTACGACGGACTGGTGACGTCGGCTTCCGACCAGATCCAGGCGATCATCTCGATGCTGACGTGAGCGCGGGCCCGGTTGGGCATGTGCCGTGCGTTCGAGCGTGTAAAGTATCGACCATTGGCAGTCGCGGAGCAGGCGAGTGTGGCCTTGATCCGTAAGTCATTGAAATTTCCAGCCATTGGATCAGTGCAAGACGGCGCTAGGAGAGGCAGCCTGCCGAAACAGATCCCGCCCCACGGCATCGAGTACCAGCCTAGCCCCGCCCGGTGACAGATGTATCGTATCGGTCACGATCACCTCGCCGGCCGGCGTGCGCACGAGGCATTGTTGCCGCTCATCGCACAGCACCTTCCGCAACGACACATAATCGACGCCGGCGGATTTGCTGAAAGCGCCCATCAGATCATCCTCTGCAGGCCCGGATACCCCGGCGCCGAGCCGGTCAGGAATCTCGTGCGCGAAGCGATAGTGGTTGATGATCGCGTGCGGCAGTGTGCGCTTCCACACCGGCGGCGGCCCGACGATGACCACGCGCGCTACCCCGGTGCTCCGAAGCGCGGCGATGGTGCTGCCGAGCTTGTTCAGGTCGGTATCGAAACCCCACATCGCATGCAGCACGACGATATCGGGGTGAGATTCCTTGATGACGGCAATGGCCCTGCCGTTGCTCTCGACGCAGGATGCATTCGGTCCCGCATCGAGGATCGGCGCACAGCCCGGCGCATTCAAACGCCCCACGCGGAACGAGGCTTCCCTTGCCGCATCCGCCGCGGCCGGATAGAGGGCCGCGGCGGATGAATCGCCCCACAGCAGGAGCAGCGGCTTGTCGCCCTGCTCGATGCAGTTCGCATCAAAGCTGCTCCCCGGTGCCTCCAGGAAACAGTGGTCCCTGAATGCGGGATTGTCATCGGTGCTGACGGTCGCGATTGCCTGTAGCGCCAGCGGAAATCGCGAGACAAAGCCGGCGGAGAGGATCGTGACGATTCCGATCACGCCGACCGAGGCCAGCGCGATCGACAAAGCCGGCGCGGTATTGCGCCGATGACGGACCGGCGATTCGATGTAGCGATAGGTCAGGATTGACAACACGGTCGCGGCGAGAACTGCGGCCCATATCTCGATGAAATTCGGAACCCCGTGCCGTACAATTCCGAGATAGGCCAGCAGCGGCCAGTGCCAGAGATAGAGTGGGTAGCTGATGAGACCGAGCAGCACGGCGGGCCGGCTCGACAATAGCACGCGGTTGACCGCGGCATTTGGCGACGCGATCACCAGTGCAGCGCCGATAACGGGGAGCAATGCCAGCGCCCCCGGAAAGGCCATCGCGCGATCGAACAGCAGAGCGGAAGATGCGATGGCACCAAGGCCAATCGCGCCGAGAAGGTTGCTCCTGCTTTTTCGGACGAGGTTGGCCTCGGCCACGAGCCCGCCGATCAGCAGTTCCCATGCCCGCGGCAAGGGGGCGTAGAAGTCCCACTCCAAGTTCGTCCTGGCCAGAGCCACGCCCGCCACCAGCGACAGCGCGATGGCGCCGAGGATGTATTGACGCCGGTGCGGCGAGCGCGCCAGCAGGCCGAGCGCCAGCGGCCAAAAGATGTAGAACTGTTCCTCGACACCGAGCGACCAAAGGTGGAGAAGCGCGTTCTCTCCGGCGAGTGGCGCAAAGTAGCTGGCCTGCCCGAGCTGGAACAGGTTTGAGGCGAAGAGAACGCTGGCGACGATGTTCTCTCCGAGCAGCCGGAACTGTGGAGGCAGCAGGATGGCGTATCCGAGCGCATAGGTGGCCAGCAGCACGGCGATCAGGGCCGGAAAGATGCGCTTGATCCGGCGGCCGTAGAATGCCGCGAGCGAGATGCCACCAGGCGTCAGCAGTATCCGCGTGATCAGAAAGCCAGAGATGACGAAGAAGACGTCAACGCCGACGAAGCCGCCGGGCAGCATCCAAGGGTGCGCGTGATAGCCGACGACCAGCAGGATTGAGACGGCACGCAGCCCGTCAATGTCTGGCCGATAGTTTTCCGACGGCTTCATCGACTTCGCAATAGCGAAATTCTTATCGAGACACAATCCGACATGAAGTGGCAACTCATGGACATGATCGTGATCGGCAAGTTCCAGGCGGTGCCGTGCCAACTTCGGAGGTTGCGTCCTTGGGCCAACCTTCAATCGCGTTGAAGGCGACAATGCGCAGGGTAGGCATCGGGCAGCGGCCGGTGCAGCGCCGTCTTCGTCCCAAGCGCGCACATCCAGACCTCGCGCTCCTCATCTGTGGTGCGGATGACCGGCATGCCCTTGAGGACGGATCGGCTCGACGGGTGTGTTCGGCGGCGTCGTAAGGAAGCCGTAGACATGGTGCGGTCCCGGGATGGGCTTCGACTTGGTCCCCGGCAATCGATCCATGCTTCTTGCTTCGCCGGTCAACGTGCCCGCTAAATCGCTCGCGGCGATCTGGGCTAAGGGCAGGCTTGATGGTGTGGAATGGCAACCTTTGCTGCCGCAGCGGAAGAAGAACTGGCGGGCGCTTATCCACCACAAAGGGGCGGGAGGCCAGCTGCCTAACTGACTGAGTTTACTGGCGCACCACGGCCGATGAAGGTGGGCACTACGTATTCGCCGTGGCGCTATGAGGCGATACTCCCAAGCACGAAGAGGTTTCCAGACCTACGATCGGGCGCCAACAACATTAGCTCTCTGGCTCGCTGTCCTTTCTGAAGATGTCTCTTTGAAGATGTCTCTGGTCACGCCCCTGGCTTCGCTTTCGCGCGCCGGCATGAGGGGGCGGGCTGCGCTCATTCCGCGACGGCGGCCGCGGGTTGCAGGCCGTGCGCCTCGTCGGCGCTGATGGTCGGCGCCGATCCCTCCAGCGGCTGCCCAGACGTCTCACGCATGAGCAGCACGGCAAGCAGTCCAACCAGCGCAGCCAGCATCGCGTAGTAGGCCGGCATGTAATCGTCGCCTGTGGTGCGCACCAACCACTCCGCCACCAGCGGCGCCGTTCCGCCGAACAGTGAGGCGGACAAGTTGTACGCGATCGACAGCCCGCCGTAGCGGATTGCCGTTGGGAACATGGCCGGTAGCGTCGACGGTGTCGTACCGATGAAGAGCGTCTGGCACAGGCCGAGGATCAGGAGCCCTGGCAGGGTCGCTGCGATGTAGCCCTGTTGTAGCAGCCACAGTGATGGTAACGACAACACCAAATAGCCGACGCAGGCTGCCAGCAGCACTGGACGTCGCCCGATCCGGTCGCCAAGCCGCCCCACGAACGGGATCGCCACTAGCATCACCAGCATAGTCAGCAGGCTGAGCAAGAGGCTGTGCTTGGTGTCGTAGCCGAGCGTCCCCGACAGGTAGTTCGGCATGTAGGTCAGCACCAGGTAATTGGTGACGTTGAGCGCCGCCACCACGGCCATGCAGAGCAGAAAGACCCGGCTGTGCTCGATGACGATGTCGTGCAATCGGCTCCCGCCAGACCGCGCATGCGCCCGTTCGTCCATTGTAGCGAAGGCTGGCGTCTCCGAGAGCCTGAGCCGCAGATAGAGCCCAATGAGCCCGAGTGGACCGGCAAGCAGGAACGGTACCCTCCAGCCCCATGACTCCATCGCCGCGTCGCCGAGCGTCGCCGTCAGGCCGGTGACGAGCGCCGCTCCCGCCACAAATCCAGAGATGGTGCCGACCTCCAGAAACGATGCGAGGAAACCGCGGCGCCGATCGGGCGCGAACTCGGTGACGAACGTGCAGGCACCGCTGTACTCGCCGCCGGTGGAGAAGCCCTGCACCAGACGGGCGACGTAGAGCAGAACAGGCGACCAGATGCCGATCGACGCGGCGCTCGGGATCAGGCCAATCGTGAAGGTGGCCACCGCCATCGAGATGATCGTGATGGCAAGTATGCTCCGGCGACCTATCCGGTCACCGAGCATTCCGAAGAAGAACCCACCGATCGGGCGAACCAGAAAGGCGACCGCGAACGCGGCCAGACTGTAGATCAATCCGTCGCCGCTGCCGGGGAAAAAGACCTTGCCAAGAACGACTGCAAGGTAGCTGTAGACGCCGAAGTCGAACCACTCCATCGCGTTGCCCATCGCGGTGGCAGCAACAGCGCGCTTGACCTCCTGCTCGTCGACAACCAGCGGCTGGCGCTCTTCTGCAGCACGTCGACCGGCGGTCGGAAATGTCCGGAACATTGGTCGTATCCTTTGCCGACCGAGCAGACAGCCACCTCGTGACGGGCGATCCGAAAGTCGGAGAACCGACCGGTCCGAGTTCCGAGTCGACAACGCACGAAAGTCGGGCAGGTTCGCGGGAAGATTCGGCGCATGTTCCGAAAGGAATGGACGAATTTTCAGAAGGTTGGATGGCGCCCCAAAGTGACAACCACATTGTCGCTCGCGCGCTCTGGTCGAACAGCGCCTTTGGCGTCGCAAAACCGAACTGCGGCGGAGGCCTATCACGCCGCAGGCGTTGAATCGGCGGCTGCCGATGTTCGCGATTCCATACCGAAATGGCGCACCCGACACGATTCGAACGTGTGACCTTTGCCTTCGGAGGGCAACGCTCTATCCAGCTGAGCTACGGGTGCAGTGGGGTTCATTTAGCCGATTGGCCGGGAGCGGGCAACCGCTTCCGCCGTCTCCAGCTAGGCTGATTTGCGGGCGATGCGGCCGGGAACCGGCAGGATGTCCCGGCCGAGCCCGGCGAATTCGGCGAGCAGCCGTTCGGCGCAGATGACGCGGTTGCGGCCGAGCCGTTTGGCCGCATAGAGCGCCTCGTCGGCCGCGCCCAGCAGCCGGTCGGGGCTGCCGTCGATTTCGCCCGGAATGTGGCTGGCGACGCCGACGCTGAGGGTGACGTGGTCGCCGGCCCCGTCGGCGCCATGGGTGATCCGCAAGGCCATGACGGCGCGGCGGATCTCGTCGGCGATGACGCGGGCGGCGTCGCAATCCAGGTCCGGCAGGATCAGCGCGAATTCCTCGCCGCCATAGCGGCTGGCAAGATCGAGCGGGCGCACGGCATGGCGGCTGACGACGGCAGCGACCGCGCGCAGGCATTCGTCGCCGCTCTGGTGGCCGTGGCGGTCGTTGAACAGCTTGAAATGATCGACGTCGACGAACAGCAGCGCCATCGGCTTCTGCGTCCGCTGGGCGCGGGCCCATTCGCTCAACAGCATCTGATCGAACGAGCGGCGGTTCGACAGGCCGGTCAGCCCGTCCTTGGTGGCAAGCTCCTTCAGCGCCATCTCGGCGCGCTTCTGGTCGGTGAGATCGCGCAGCGTCTCCACCACCGCGATCAGATGGCCGGCCTCGTCGTGAATCGGGCCGGCATCGATGGCGAGATAGAGCTGGCTGCCGAGCTTCGGCATCACGCACCAGTTCTCGGCGCTGAAGCCGAGCCCGTTATGGCCGCGTGCGGCATATTCCGAATAGAACTCCGGCAGCTGTTCCGGGCGGTCGAGCGCGACGAGGTCTGCGAGGCAAGGGCGCTTGGTCTCGTAGAACGCTTGCCAGTGCTTATTGGTGCCGATCACCTCCGAGGCGGCCACTCCGGTCAGTCGCTCGCAGGCACGATTCCAGATCACGACGCGGCGCTTCGGGTCGATCACGAAAGTCGGCACCACCAGATGCTGCATCAGCCGCACGGCATAGGAATCCGCAACGTCGACGGTCTTGGGTGGAATTTTGGCTGGCTTCGCCATCAGGCCACCGCCGCCACCGGCAAGGCTTGGACCGGCAAGGCTTGGACCGGCAAGGCTTGGACCGTTAAGGCTTGGGGCAAGCCATCGCCCTGGCCGAACAGCTTTCGCACCTCGCCGGCGGGCTTCGGTTTGCTGAAAAGATAGCCCTGCATCTGCGTGCAGCCGAGCGCGCGCAGCATCTCGCGCTGCGCCTCGGTCTCGACGCCCTCCGCGACCGTGGTCATGTTGCTGGCGGCGGCGATGTTCACCACCGCCTGCACGATCACGGGCGCGCCGCTCGTCTCCGCGATATCAGCTACGAAGCAGCGGTCGATCTTGATCTTGTCGAACGGGAAGCGCTTGAGATAGCTGAGCGATGAGTAGCCGGTGCCGAAATCGTCGAGCGCGATGCGCACGCCGATCGCGCGGAGCTGATGCAGGATCGAGAGCGCCGCCTCGTCGTCGCGGATCAGCACGGCCTCGGTGATTTCGAGCTCGAGCCGGGATGGGGCGAGCCCGGAAGCGGCGAGCGCGCCGGCGATCCGCAGCGCCAGCGTGTCGCATTTGAGCTGCACCGGCGAGACGTTGACCGCGACACGCACATGCGACGGCCAGGTCGCGGCCTCGTTGCAGGCCATGCGCAGCACCCAGTCGCCGAGCTCGTTGATCAGGCCGGTGTCTTCGGCGATCGGAATGAACTCCGCCGGCGACACCATGCCGCGCTCGGGATGCCGCCAGCGCAGCAGCGCCTCGCAGCCGGCGACCTCGTTGCTGCGCAGATCAACCAGCGGCTGATAGTGAATATCGAAACCGCCGGTCACCAGGGCCTGGCGCAGATCCTGCTCCAGGCTCAGGCGCGCCTTGGCGCTCGCATCCATCTCCGGCTCGAAAAAGCGGTGGGTGCGGCGTCCTTCGCCCTTGGCGCCGTACATCGCGAGATCGGCATTCTTGATGAGCTGGTCGAGATCGGTGCCGTCCTGCGGCGCCAGCGCGATGCCGATGCTGGCGTCGGTGGAGAGCTGATGACCGAAGCAATGATAGGGCCGTCGGATCGCCTCGAAGATCCGCGTCACGAATGACACCACGTCGGCAGACGACTCGATCCCGGTCTGGATCACCGCGAATTCGTCACCGCCAAGCCGCGCGATTAGGTCGCCTTGTCCGAGGCAGCCGCGGATCCGGCCCGCGATCGCCTTCAACAACTCGTCGCCGACGTGATGGCCGAGCGAATCGTTGATGCCCTTGAATTCGTCGATGTCGATATAGAGCAACGCGAACTGACCGCCGCCGGCGACCTTCTCCAGCTCGTGTTCGATCTGGTCGCGGAACAGCACCCGGTTCGGCAGGTCGGTAAGCGCGTCGTAATGCGCCATATGCGCGATCTTCTCGTCGGCGCGACGCCGTTCGGTGACATCCTCGACGACATTGATGAGATAGCGCGGCTCGCCGGATTTATCGCGAATGCCGATCCGGGTTGAGGTGATGTAGCGGAGTCCCTTGGTCTGGCTTTGCCAGGGGTGCTCGCCCTTGAGCAATCCCTTGGTCTCCCGCAACGCCTTGCTGTCGTCGTCGGTAACGACCATGGCGGTGGCGTCCGGATACAAGTCGAAGGGAGTTTTGCCGACGATCTCTTCACCCGATTGGTTGAATTGCTCCTCGGCGGTCCGGTTGATCAGCAGATATTGCCGAGTGTGGGCATCCTTCACCGTGATCTGCGAGGGGATATGGTCGATGATCTCGCGCAGGAACATGTAGTTGCGGTCGCGTTCCTGCTCCAGGTTGCGCCGCTCGGTGATCTCCTCGATCGTGGCCACCCATCCGCCCTGCGCGAGCGGCGTATTGATGACCTGGAAAGCGCGGGCGTTGGGCAGCTCGTGGATCCTGGTGGAAACCGTGCCTTCAGCGACGACCCTCATGACGTCGGCGCAAAACGCCTCGACGTCGCCGTCGAATGCACCGCGCTCCTTGCGATGGTGCATCGCCTGATGGATGTGGCAGCCGGGTTTGATGACGTCCGAAGACAGGCCGAACATGTCGGCGTAGCGGCGGTTGCAGGTGACGATGTATCCGGCAGCGTCGTACAGGATCAGCCCTTGCGACATGTTGTTCAGAGCCGTGTCGAGCCGCCCGCGCTCCGCTTCCAGCCGTTGCTGCGCCTCGCGGTTTTGTTGGTTGATCTGTCGAACGATCAGGAACAGGATCAGCGCGATCACCGTGGCCGAAAGCCCGGCCGTGGTGACCATGAAGCCGGTCTGCTGCCGCCAATCGGCCAACGCGGCGCTCGTGGTATTGGTCGCGACGATCACCAGCGGGAAATGCGACAGCGACGCCCCCGAGCCGAGGCGGTCCTCGCCGTTGATCGGACCTTTGACGCGCAGGGTGTGCCGGCCGCCTTCGGTCAGCATTTTGCGCATCAACGGCGCATCCTTGAAGTTCTTGCCGATCAGGTCTTCGACATGCGGGTAGCGCGCCAGCATCTTGCCTTCGCGGTCGAACAGCGAAATGGCCGCGCCTTCGCCGAGCGCCACGGAAGCAAAATAGCGATGATAATTGTCGGGATCGATCCGGCGCACCAGGACGCCGAGGAAAGTGCCGTCCGGCATGTTCAGACGTCGCGCGACGACCGTGGTCCATTTGCCGATGACGTAGCTGCGCACGGATTCCAGCAGCACCGGCTCGGATCGCGGGTCCGACTTGAAAGTCTGGAAATAGGCGCGGGCAGCGATGTTGATCGTGGGCAGCGGCTGGGCGCGCGACCAATTGACGATCTCACCCTCCGCATCGTAGATGACGATGTCGCCGAGGTAGGACACCGCGCTGATCTTGCTGCGCAGCATCTGGTTGGCGGCAGGCCCCGACATCCGCTCGCGGAACATCGCGGGTGAGGTGATCTCCGGCAGGTTCATCTGCCCGATCACATCGGCGGCGACGACGTCGGAATCTTCGAATTGCTGATCAAAGTGCCGCGCGATCAGCTGCACCGTGTTTTCCAGCTCGCGCTCGCGATTGGCCAGGGTTCGTTCGCGAAATTCGCCGACCGCCATGGCGGTCACGGCGAAGATCCCAGCGACCAGCAACACGCCGCACAGGGTCAGCCACAGCACGGGTCCGCGGCGAATCGCTGCCTCCCAGCCGTTCTTCACGGCTAGGGACATTCCTGCTGCGACCCCTGACAAGACCTGGCGCATTCCCCCTCCCTGGAGGGACAGGAATACGCCGCACAAATGGCGCAAAGCTTAGGAAAGCCAGTTACCTAAGCATTAATCTCGTTGCGCGATCCCAGTCGTGTTCAGCAAGCCGCTGCGCTGCATCACTAACCGCGCGTTAATGCGAGGTATCAGCGCTCTTGTCGCCACCGCCATTGCGCAGCCGCCCGACCACGCCGGTCGGAAAAAAGTAGACGCTGGCGATGAAGAGCAGCCCGAGCCACAGCAGCCAGCGGTCGGGATGCAACAGCCCCGGCAGCAGCGGCAGGCCGGCTTCCGACGCCGCCTTGGAGGCGACGCCCATCAGCGACTGCAGATAGTTCTGGGCAAGGATGAAAATGGTGGCGCCGATGATCGCGCCGTAGATCGTGCCCATGCCGCCGATCACGACCATCAGGAGGATGTCCAGCATGATCGAGAGGCTGAGCGAGGTATCGGGGCCGGCATAGCGCAGCCACAGTGCATTGAGGATGCCGGCGCCGGCGGCCACCAGTGCGGCGAGGCAGTTGGCGTAGGTCAGGTGGAAGACGGTGCGGAAGCCGAGCGCCTCGGCGCGGAAACGGTTTTCGCGGATCGCCTGCAACACGCGCCCGAACGGCGAGTTCACCACCCGCAGCAAGGCGAGGATCATCACCGCCGAGACGGCGAACAGCAGATAATAGGTCAGGATGCGGCCGTTGACCTCGAAGCCGAGCACGTTCCTGGAGATCAGCACCGTGCCGGGGCGCAGCAGCTCCGGCAGCTGAAAGCTGCGGCCGTCCTCGCCGCCGGTCAGCCAGGACAGCTGCGAGGCCAGCACCTGGAAGGCGGACGCGACCGCGAGCGTGATCATGGCAAAGAAGATCGCGGCGACCCGCAGCGAGAACAGTCCGATCGCAAGCGCAAGCAGCGCGGCGAGCGGCAGGCCGACGACGATGCCGGTTGCAACCGCGGCCCAATTCGGGCCCATCCCATACAGTGCGATCGCGATCGCGTAGCTGCCGATCCCGTAGAACATGGTGTGTGCGAACGACACCGAGCCGGTATAGCCGAGCAGCAAATCATAGGAGGCGACCAGCGCGGCGAAGACGCAGATCTTGGCCGCAACGTTCAACGCCTTCGCCCCGGGGAACAGGAACGGCGTCGCCACCAACGCCAGGATGATGAGGAGGAGAACGAGTGTGAGCACGCGGCTGCGCGGCGGATCGCCCGAGAGGATCATCATCGGCTGGTCACCGCATAGAGGCCGCGCGGCCGCCACATCAGAATGGCGACCATCAGCAGGATGTTGGAGACGAGAGCGAGTTTTGGCACCAGGAAGCCGCCGTAATTGGCGACCATCGCCACCAGGATCGCGCCGATAAAGCAGCCGCCGATCGAGCCGAGGCCGCCGATGATGACGACGATGAAGATCAAGACGGTGAGGTCGTCGCTCATGGAAGCGTGCACCTGCTCGCGATACAGCGCCCACATCACGCCGCCGAGGCCGGCCAGCGCCGATCCCGTCATGAACACGCCGAGGAACAGGCGGCGGATGCGATAGCCGAGCGCCTCGACCATCTCGCGGTTCTCGACGCCGGCGCGGATCAGAAGTCCGAGCTTGGTCCGGTTGAGCACGAGCTGGATCGCGATGAAGACGGCGAGGCCGATCAGCATCGCCAGCACGCGGTATTTGGCGATCGCGACGTCGCCGAAAATGAAGGAGCCGCGCAGCGAGGTCGGCAGCGGCGTCGGGATGATCTGCGGCCCCCACACCGCATAGAGCGTCTGCTCGGCGACGATCAGGCCGCCCGTCGTCATCAGGATCTGCTTTAGATGCTGGCCGTAGACGGGCAAGATCAGCACCCGCTCGACGATCAGGCCGAGCGCGCCGGAGACCGCCATCGACAGCAATGCCGCCGGCGCCAGCACCGCGAGGTTCATCCACAGCGAATCCGCCTGAAGGGAGGCCGCGAACGGCGCCAGCACTAGGGTCGCGACATAGGCGCCGACCGCGATGAAGGCGCCATGGCCGAAATTGAGCACGTCCATCAGGCCGAACACGAGTGTGAGGCCGGAGGCCATGATGAAGATCATCATGCCCATCGCCAGGCTGGCGGCCGTCAGCGTCAGCCAGGTGCTGGGGGAGCCGATCAGCGGGATCATCACGAGGGCGACCGCGATCGGCAGCAGGATCGGCGCGATGTCGCGCTTCGGCTTCGGCAGCGGATCGGTTGCGGCGAGTTCAGTCACTGATGCGCCTCCAGGCTCAGGCCGAGCAGCCGCTCCTGCAGCGGTACGTCGGAGGCCAAGGCCGCCATCTCGCCGCGATGAACGATGGTGCCGTTGTCCATCACCAGCACGTTGTCGCCGAGCTCGCGGGCGGCAAAGAAATTCTGCTCGACCATCAGGATGGTGGCGCCCTTGCGCTTGATCTCCTTCAGGCACTCGATCAGCGCCATCACGATCGCGGGTGCCAGCCCCTTGGTCGGCTCGTCGATCAGCAAGAGCTTGCGCGGTTCGATGATGGCGCGGGCGATGGACAACATCTGCTTCTGTCCGCCCGACAGACTTCCCGCGCGCGACAGCCAGAACCGGCGCAGCGCCGGGAAGAAACCAAAAATCCAGTCGAGCTGGGCGTCGTCGAGCGGTCCGTCGCGCGCCGCCAGCACCAGATTTTCCTTCACCGTGAGGTCGGAAAACACCGCCATACTCTCCGGCACGTAGCCGACGCCGAGCCGCGCGATGTCGGGCGTCGCACGGCTCTCGATGCGCTCGCCGGCGAGGCTGATCTCGCCGGAGGAGGCCTGCCAGAGGCCCATGATGGTGCGCAGCGTCGTGGTCTTGCCGGCGCCGTTGCGGCCGAGCAGCATCGTGGTCTGCCCCTGCGCGACGGCGAGATCGATGCCCTGGAGAATATGATAGCGGCCGATATGGGTGTGCACGCCGGAGAGCTGGAGCAGGTCGGTCATGCCGCGCTCCCCGCAGCTTTCTCCCCTGCAGCTTTCCTGGGTGCGACGCCCAGATAAGCTTCCTGCACGATCGGTGACGCGATCACCTCGGCCGGTGGCCCGTCGGCAACAAGTTGCCCGTTATGCAGCACGATGATGCGGTCGGCGAGCGAGCGGACGACGTCCATCTTGTGCTCGACGAGGAGAATGATCTTGCTTTTATCCTGCTTGAGCTGCGCGATCAGGTTCAACACCACCGGCACCTCGTCGATGCTCATGCCTGCGGTTGGCTCGTCGAACATGAACACCTTCGGCTCCAGCGCAATCATCAGCGCGACCTCGAGCTTGCGCTGATCGCCATGCGACAGTGCGGTCGCTGCCACGCCGCGACGGCCGCCGAGCGCGACCTGATCCAGAATCGCATCAGCACGGGCGATCAGCTCACGGCGGACCGTCCAGGGCCGCAGCATGTCGTAATGCGTGCCGTCGGCGGCCTGCACGGCGAGGCGGACGTTTTCCTCCACCGAGAGGTTCGGAAACAGATTGGTGAGCTGGAAGGCGCGCCCCAGGCCTGCGCGCGTCCGCATCGGCGCCGAGTGCTGGGTGATGTCGGTACCGTCGAACAGGATGCTGCCACTTGATGCGCGAAGCTGTCCGGAGATCAGGTTGAAATAGGTGGTCTTGCCGGCGCCATTCGGGCCGACGATCGCGGTGAGTTCGCCGGGGCGGAAGCTGCAGGTGACGCTGTTGACTGCGACATGACCGCCGAAGCGGATGGTCAGGTCGCGGGTTTCGAGGGTTAGCGTCATTGGTCTGGCAAATGATGAGAGGAGGAAACGATCCGCGGTCGCGGTGCGCTCCCTCCCCCGCTTGCGGGGGAGGGCTGGGGAGAGGGTGCCTCCGCAGGCGAGAACCCACAAGAGGACAGAGCCCTCTCCCGGCCTCTCCCGCAAGCGGGAGAGGTGAAGCAAGACAGCTCAGCGCTTGTTGCGGACCGGAACGTCCATGTCCTCGATCTTCAGCTCGCGCACCGGCTCGAGCACGGCCCAGGCGACGTTCGGATCGACCTTGACCTTGAAGTGATACATGCTCTGGAGCGCCTGATGGTCTTCCTTGCGGAACATCATCTTGCCCTTCGGCGTGTCGAACTCCAGCCCTTCCATGGCCGTGATCAGCTTCTCGGTGTCGGTCGACTTCGCCTTGGTCACGGCGGCGACGACGGACATCGCGGCGGCGAAGCCACCCGCGGTGAAGAAGTCCGGCGGCGACTTGAAACGCTTCTGGTGCTCGGCGACGAACCAGTCGTTCACCGGGTTCTTCGGAATCTCATAGAAATAATACGTGGCGCCTTCCATGCCGGGCAGGCCCTTGTAGGCCGCGAGCGCCGGCAGGATGTTGCCGCCGGTGGACAGTTCGATGCCGTAGCGCTTCGGGTCCATGTCCTGGAGCTTTGCCAGAGGATTGCCGGCGCCGGCCCAGATCACCCAGATCACCTTGCGGCCCGGCTTGTCCTTCAGCGCGTCGAACAGGCGCTGGCCAACCGCGGTGAAGTCGGTGGTCGAGGTCGGGGCATATTCTTCGGCGGCCAGCGTCGCGCCGGTCTTGGCGAGCGCCTCCTTGAACGCGGCGACGCCGTCGCGGCCGAACGCGTAGTCCTGCGCCAGCGTTGCCACGGTGACGCCCTGCTTGCCGATCGCGACCGCGTTGGAGATCGCGTCCTGCGACGAGTTACGCGCGGTGCGGAAGATGTAGCGATTCCACTTCTCGCCGGTAATCTGATCCGCGACCGCGGGCTCGACGATCAGGATCTTCTTGTTCTCCTCGGCGACAGGCAGGATCGCGAGTGCCGCGGCCGACGAGGTCGTGCCGATCGCGATGTCCACCTTGTCGTCCTGATAGGCTTCCGCGAGCGCGGCCTTGGAGAGATCGGGCTTGCCCTGGTCGTCCTTGGTGATGACGACGATCTTGCGGCCGTCGAGCGTCATGGTGCCCTTGGTGGCGTATTCAAAGCCCATCTGCAGGCCGGTCTCGGTCTGCTTGGCGTAGGCTTCGAGCGGGCCGGTCTTGCCGTAGATCAGCGCGATCTTGAGATCGTCGGCCCGTGCGGAGGTGCTCGCGGCGAAGGCGAGAATGGCTGTTGTTATGATGAGTGAACGACGCACGATGGTCCCTCCTGATTTAACGTTTCTCGGCCATAGCGATTTGCACAACGGTGCGAACATTGCAATTACACCTTACGGCCGCCTTGCGCGGGAGCGCGTGTGCACTGTGTTGACGCGTGCGTGGCGGCTTGCCCCTGCCGAAGAAATCGGCAGCGCCGGACCTGCCGGTGCGCCGATGTCATCCTCGGATCGGGCTGAGCATGCTTTGCAAAGCAAGGGTGTGGAAGGCGGAGCGGTTACCGCCGATAGCCGCTCGCGCGCGAATAGCCTTGGCGGTTCTGCTGCGTCGGCCGGCTTGCGACGTTCGCCCGGGCCTCGCTGGAGACGGGCGTTGCGAGCTTCAGCTCCTCCAGGAAGATCGGCCGGGCGAAATAATAGCCCTGCGCGTAGCGGATCTTGGTTGCAGCCTGGAGATAGGCGAGCTCCTCGTAGGATTCGATGCCTTCGGCGATCACGGTCATCCCGAGCGCTTCGCTCAAGGATTCGATCGCACGCAGGATGCCCTGGTTGCGCGGGCGCTTGTGAATGTCGGTGATGAAAGAACGGTCGATCTTGATCTCGTCGGCGGTGATGTCGGCGAGCGCAGAGAGCGAGGAATAGCCGGTGCCGAAATCGTCGATCGAGATGCCGACACCGAGCTTGCGGAACATCGGCAGGATTTCGGCCTGGAAATGATTCTTGGCGACGAAGGCGTCTTCCGTCACCTCGATCATGAAACGCTGCGGAAAGCCGGTGTCGTCGAGCGCCTGCGCAAAGCTGCGCATGAATTCGGGGTTGCCGGCCTGCTTGGCCGCGACGTTGATGCTGATGGTCGCTTCCGCGCCAAACGTCTCGTTGATCAGGTCGATCGATTTGACGATTTCGGCGAGCACGAGATGGGTCAGCTCGTCGATCAGCCCGAGTTCGCCGGCAAGATTGATGAACGAGCCGGGTGCCTGGATCACACCTTCGTCGTCGCGCAGCCGCACCAGGGCCTCGATGCCCTTCACGTCCTGCGTGCGGATGTCGACCTTGGACTGGAAGGCGCAGCAGAAGCGCTTCTCCAGGATGGCCTGCCGCAGCGACTGCTCGATCTTCATCCGCGCCAGCGCCTCGCGCTCCATGCTGGAGTCGAAGAAGGCCGCCGATCCCTTGCCGTCATTCTTGATGCGGTACATCGCGATGTCGGCGTTCTGACGCAGCGTCTCGAAGCTGCTTCCGTGATCGGGATAGAGGCTGATGCCGACGGAGGTGGAGGCGAAGACTTCCGAATTGTCGATGAAGAACGGCGCCGTCAGCCGCTCCAGCGTCGACTGCATGAATTCGGCGACTTCCTCCTGGCTCTGGATCGGCGACAGCAGCAGCAGGAATTCGTCGCCGGAGATGCGCGACAGCATGTCCGAATCGCGCAAGTCGCGCCCGAGCCGCTTCGACAGCTCGGCTAGCAGGGCATCGCCGACGGCGTGGCCGTAATAATCGTTGATGTGCTTGAAATTGTCGACGTCGAGAAAGGCGAGCGCAAAGCGCTCGCCGGCGCGACCCTGCGCGAGCAGGCTGGTGGCGCGATGTTCGATCACGCGCCGCGAAGGCAGCCCGGTCAGCTCGTCGAAATACGCCGAGCGGAACAGCTGGTCCTCGAAATTCTTCTGCTCGGTGATGTCGGAGGAGGCCGAGATCAGCAGTTCGCGTCCGTCGAGGCGGATCGGACGATGGGTGGTGAGCAGCACCTGGCGTGCGGCTCCGTCGTGGAGCGCTTCCTCGGCGACGACCGGCTGGCCGGAGCTCAGGGCCCGCTGGCAAGCTTCCCGGCGCGGCGTGAGATTGGGTGAGGGACGGCTGCCGTCCATGCCGAGCTGGGCGGCTGCGACATCGTTGACCAGGAGAAATTCGCCTTGCGCGTCCTGCACGGTCAGGCCGGCAGGCAGCATTCTAACGATTTCCTTGAGGAATCCGAGTTCGGCTTCACTCGCGCCGGAATATTTGTTGTCGTTCATAGAAGTCATGAATCTTGTTGTTTCAGCGCGCATTTGCAATGGCGCGATCTTGCGCAGTTCCCTCTTAAGTTTGGTTAAGGGGTCCGGAGAAATACGGGGGTGTTTTGCGGCGATGCGACGCGCGCAGCCCATCGTCATTAACAGCGGGTCAACGCGCCGAGCGAAACCGCGCGCGATCGGCTTTCGTTTGCGCTGTGTCTAACCGCCTTTGGGGATGCGGCATTGCATGGTGCAATGAAGTCCGGTCCTGAGATAGAAGACCTCGGACTTGCCGTCGAAGGCCGACAGTGCCGACTTCAACAGCTTGGTGCCGAAACCGGGCTCGGAGACCTTGTCCACGCTCGGGCCCTCGGTTTCATCCCAGGTGACGGTCAGACGGTCGTCGCTGACGGTCCATGACACCTGCAGCAATCCGCGCGGCGCGGAGAACGCGCCATATTTGCCTGCGTTGGTGGCGAGCTCGTGAAACATCAATGACAGGGTGACCGCGAGCTTCGGCGGCAGGAACAGCCGGTCGCCGTTGAGGGAGAAGCGGACATGGCCGTAAGGGCCGAGCTCGGAGATCAGGAGGTCGCGAATGTCGCAGCCGGCCTTGTCGATCCGCGAGATCAAATCATCGGTCGCGGCAAGCGACCGCAGCCGCGGATCAATCCGGGCCCAGATTTGCGGCTGATCGTGCAGCACCTGATGCAGCACGGCATGCACCGTCGACAGCTTGTTCTTCAGCCGGTGCTGGAGCTCGTCGACCAGCAGCTTGCGGTAGTCTTCTTCCTCGATCAGGCGTCTGGAAATCCGGCGCTGCTCGACGAGGAGCGAGCGATAGTGCTCGACGCCCCAGATGGTCAGCGCGCAGACCGCCCAATAGAGCGCCAGCAGGGCAAATCGCGAGGGATCGGCCAAGGCATCGCCGAAATTCACGACCACGCCGAGCACGCCGCCGACCAGCGCCGTGATGACGCCGATGCGGAAGCCGCCGAACGCGGCCGCAAAGAACACGGCCGGGAAATACGGCGTGAAATAGACGTCGGGCCGCATATGGGCGAGAGCCCAGCGCGCCAGCGTCGCAACCAGCAGGCAGGTGACCGCAAACGCAAGGCTCAAGCCGAGCGATGGCGGTGCCGCGCCCCGCCAGCCCTTGCGGAATTCGTCGATCAGCTTCCCCATGCGCAGTCCGGTTGCGATATGCGTGCGACAATCGAGCGGTCGCCGGGAATGTTACGCATGCCGCCGGCGCAAGCAAAGCTTGCCTTGTCGGAAGCCGGCAGGAATAGTGCCTGCTGTGGCGCCGAGTGTCGCGGCGCCGGGATCGATCGGTGTCCGCCATTTGGGTTCAAGAGGTTCGAAAACAGGGACATTCCATGGGCAGGCTGGATGGCAAGGTCGCGGTGATCACGGGCGCGACGAGCGGGATCGGGTTGCGGACTGCGGAAGTCTTCGTTGCCGAAGGTGCCAAAATTGTGATCGCGGGCCGGCGTATACCGGAAGGCGAGGCGCTGGCGAAGCAGCTCGGGGCGGCTTGCGTCTTCCGCCAGACGGATGTGACGGTCGAAGCGCAGATGCAGGCGCTGATCGGGCTCGCGGTGGACAAATTCGGCCGCATCGACTGCCTGTTCAACAATGCCGGCGGCCCGGCGCAGACCGGTGGCGTCGAAGCCCTCGAGGTCGAGCGCTTCGACGCGGCGATGGCGACCTTGGTGCGCAGCGTCATGCTCGGCATGAAGCACGCCGCGCCCCACATGAAGAAGCAGGGTTTTGGCAGCATCATCAACAACGGCAGCATCGCTGGCCGTCTCGCCGGTTTCTCGTCCTCGATGGTCTATGGTGCGGCCAAGGCGGCGGTGATCCATCTCACCAAATGCGTGGCGATGGAACTCGGCGAGTCCAACGTGCGCGTCAACTCAATCTCGCCCGGCGCCATCGCGACCGGCATTTTCGGCAAGGCGCTTGGGCTTTCGACCGATGCGGCGGAGAAGACGCCGGCGGTGATGCGCGAGGTCTACAAGACCGCGCAGCCGATCCCGCGCGCCGGCCTTCCTGACGACATCGCCCACGCCGCGGTGTTCCTGGCCAGCGACGAGTCCAGCTTCATCAACGGACATGACCTCGTCATTGACGGCGCGATGACCGGCGGCCGCAACTGGACTCAGCAGCAGCAGGGCTACGTGGCCCTGCGCAAGGCGTTCGATCAGGGGGCGTAGGCGCTCTCGTGCCCCGGACGCGGTGCGGCGCGAAGTGCCGCACCGCAGAGCCGGGGCCCATCTCTCAGAGCTGAATGTGACTCAAGATTCTGGGTCCCGGCTCGCGCTTCGCGCGTCCGGGACACGAGAGGCGAGCACTAAACCGCCTTCACCCTTACCCGCAACCCATCCCGCGGCTTCGGGATCGGCCACATCTGCCAGTCCGGCTTGTAGCCGGGCTCCAGCGACACCTCGATGTTCTGCAAGAAGTGCCGCGCGAAGCATTTCGCCTGCATGTAGGCGAAGTGCAGGCCGAGACACATATGCGCGCCGCCCCCGAACGGCACCCAGGCGAAGCGGTGACGGTTGCGTTGCGCCTCCTCGGTGAAGCGAGAAGGATCGAAGCGATCCGGCTCCGGCCAGATGTCGTTCATGTGGTGGGTGTAAAGCGGATTGACGCCGATCGCGGTGCCGGCCGGAATCGTAAAGCCCTTGAAGGTGAAATCGCGCATCGCGCGGCGCGGCATCGAGGGCACCGGCGGCTTGATCCGCAGCGCTTCCTTGAACGCCATCTCCGACAGAGGCATCTTTTCGAGATCGTCGAAGCTGCTTGGCGCATCGGGGGCGAGCCCCAGCGCCATAATTTCCGCGCGCAGTTTGTCCTGCCAGTCGGGGTTTGCCGCGAGCTCGCCGACGAACGACGTCAGTGACGATGTCAGCGTGTCGTGCGCCGCCATCATCAGGAAGCTCATGTGGTCGATGATGTCCTGTTCCGAGAGCAGCGCGCCGTCCTCGTGGGTTGCGCGGCAGAGCTGCGAGAACAGATCATCGCCGCCGTGGTTGCCGCGTCGCAGCGGAATCTGCTCCCGGAAATAGCCGACGATGCGCTTGCGGCCCCTGACGCCGGCCGCCATCTGCGTGCCGGGCAGCGGCCGGCGGATCGGGGCGACGGCGGCGGCGACCATGTCGACGAAGGCGCGGTTGACCTCGTCGACCTCCGGCCCGATATCGGCGCCGAGAAAGGACGCCGCGGCGAGATCGAGCGTGAGCTGCTTCATCGCCGGATAAAGCTGCATCTCGCCGGGCTTCGCCTTCCACTGCGCGACGCGCGCGGCGATGCCGCGGTCGAGATCGCCCAAATACGACTTCATCGGCCCGGACTTGAACGCGACCGACAGCGCCTTGCGGTGCAGCCGGTGCTCGTCGAAATCCAGCAGCATCAGGCCGCGCGGAAATAGCAGGCCAAGCACCTTGTTCCAGCCGTGGGTGGACGAGAACAGCTTTTGCTGGTCGAACAGCACGAGTTCGTTGGCCTCGGGGCCAAGCAGCACGACATTGGTCTCGCCGAAAAAATGCGTGCGATAGACCGGGCCGTATTTGGCGCCGTTCGCCTCGATATGCCCCTTGGGGTCGGCGAGCACCTGAAAGGTCTTGCCGATGATCGGCCAGCCTTCGTCGCCGGGGATGTGTGTCAGCTCGTTGCGCTTGGGCGGAGTGAAGCCGAGCGCAGGGGCGGCCACATTCTGCATCGACATGACGACTGCTCCGGTTGGCTAGACCCGGCCAGCATAGCACAATCCGGCTACGATGACTCTGCGCTTACCGCTTTGCCGCTTCCTTCTGCAAATCCGGCGCGTTGACGGCCGGAATCGCAACGCGGCCGGCGCCGGTCACCTTCAACGCTTCGGCGGCCTTCTCGTTCTGCATGATCTTGGCCATCACGGCCTGTCCCGCTCGTTCGAAGATCGCGCGGTTCTCGATCACAAATTTTTGCGACTTGCGCAAGCCGTCGATATAGCCGTTGATCTCCGGCACCACGTAGCGCGCGACAAGGTCCCAGCTCCGGCGCGTGTTCTCCGGATTGGCCCAGTCGTGCACGAAGCCGATGACAGCGCCGACACCGCCGGACACCTGCATCACATTCTTGATCATCTTGACGAGATCGTCGGGCGTGCCGATGACGGAGGCAGCGCCCTCGACGAAGGCGGTCTTGTCCACGGCCTCGTCGGGTGAGGCGAACGCGGTCAGGCCCGGCCGCTGCAGCGTGCCGACGTTATATTCATTGTGCCAGCGCATCAGGCCGGGGCCGGCCTCGCGGCGAGCCTGCTCGCGCGTCTCGGCGACGTGCCAGGTCAGCAGCACGCGCCAGTTCGCGCGATCGACTGTGGTGCCGTGCTTCTGGGCGGCATCCTCGGCGAACTGCCATTGCTGCTGCAGCGACATCAAACCCTGCGTCGTCATCGAACCCAGCGAGATGATGCCGATGCCGTATTTGCCGGCGAGCGTCATGCCGGAAGGCGAGATCTGCGAGGCCACCACGAACGGCATCTCCTCCTGCAGCGGCAGGAGTTGGAGCGCGGCGTCGTTCATGGTGAACCAGTCGCTCTTGGCGGTGACACGCTCGCCGTTGAAGAGGCGGCGGATCACCCCTATCGCCTCGTCCTGACGGTCGCGCTGCGTCATCGGATCGATGCCGAGCGTATGTGCGTCGGAGGCGAGCGCGCCGGGCCCGGAGCCGAAGATGGCACGGCCGCCGGTCATGTGGTCGAGCTGCACCATGCGCTGCGCGACGTTGTAGGGATGGTGATAGGGCAGCGACACCACGCCGGTGCCGAGCTTGATCCGCTTGGTGCGCTCGCCGGCCGCGGCCAAAAACATCTCGGGCGAGGCGATCATCTCCCAGCCGGAAGAATGATGCTCGCCGCACCAGAACTCGTCGTAGCCGAGGCTGTCCAACTGCTCGACCAGGTCGAGATCGCGCCGGAACTGGAGCATCGGATGCTCACCGATCGGGTGATGCGGGGCAAGGAAGGCTCCGAACTTCAGGCGCGCCATGGCGTTCTCTCCGGCTTTGATTTTTTGTTTGTTTATGGCGCGAAGCTACGTGCTGGAGACAGCGAAGGCAATCGTGCGATGTCCCGTGCGACGGAATGCAGGCATGCGATGGAGCTGCCCCTTCTCCTCTCTGCGGGGAAGAAGTGAGACCTCGCGATTCCTACCTCGGAGGTAATCGCGCGGATGACGCCGATCTGGGAGCATCGACGCGGTGAAATCCGAAGGGTTCGCGCGTCGATGCATCAAACCGTCACAAAGCAGATCGATTCGTCACGCCGCTGGTGGGTGCTGGCGACCGTCGTGGCCGCTCAGTTCATGTTCGGCGTCGATGCCTTCATCGTGAACGTTGCCATCCCCACGATAGCTGTCGATCTGCACGCAACGCCGGCGCAGATCGAATCCGTCGTCGCGATCTACTTGATCGCTTATGCCACGCTGGTCGTCACCGGCGGCCGGCTCGGCGACATCCACGACACCAAGAACGTCTTTCTGGCCGGCCTGCTCGGCTTCACCCTGACGTCGCTGTGGTGCGGCCTCGCGCTGTCAGGCGCTGAGCTGATCATCGCCCGGCTGGCGCAGGGTGCGACCGCCGCGCTGATGGTGCCGCAGGTGCTGGCGACGCTGCATCTCCTGTTCGCGGATGAACAGCGCAACCGCGCCTTCGCCATCTACGGCATCGTGCTCGGGCTCGCGGGCGCCGCCGGCTTCCTGCTCGGCGGGCTCCTGGTCACGATCGATCTCGCCGGCACCGGCTGGCGCTCGGTGTTCTTCGTCAATGTGCCTTGCGGTCTCGTCATCGCGGCTGCGGCCTGGCGCATCATGCCCTCGGTGCCGCGTCGCGCCGGCACGCGGCTCGATATCATGGGCAGTATCGTTCTGTTCGCTGGATTGCTGTGCCTGATCGGACCGCTGCTGTTCGGCCACGATATCGGCTGGGCGTCGTGGTTGTGGGCGGTGATGGCGATCGGCGCCGTGATTCTCCTCGCCTTCCCGAAACTGGAGCATGCCGTGGCACGCGCCGGTGGCATGCCGCTGATTGATCTGACCTTGCTGGCGGACGCTGCCTTCCTGCGCGGCCTCGGCGCGGCGTTCTTTTTCTTCTTTGCAAATCTCTCGTTCTACCTGGTCATGACGCTGTTCATGCAGCGGGGACTCAAAATCCCCCCACTCGCGGCCGGCACGGCCTTCATTCCGCTCGCCCTCGCTTTCGTCGTGGCCTCGCGCCACAGCAGCGCACGCGCGCGGCATCGCTACACCAAAGCCTTGATCGAGGGATGCGCGCTTCAGATCGCGGGCCTCGTCGCGCTTGCGCTTGTCGTGCTTTATGACGACACGCCGTCGGCGCTCCTGCTCGCGCTCACCATGATCATCTTCGGCTACGGCCAGGGATTGGTGATGGCGCCGCTCTCGGGCGCGGTGCTTTCGACAGTCAAACCGGCCGCGGCAGGCTCGGCGTCCGGCGTGTACGGCACGACGGCGCAGATCGGAAATGCGGCCGGAGTGGCCGCAATCGGCGCGGTGTTCTTCGCCGTCGAAGCGCTGCAATCAGCGCGCGCAGGACTTCTCGTCTCGCTCGCGCTGTTTGTGACGTTAATCATGATCTGTGCCGCATTCCTGGCGTGGATGCGCCGCGTCTCTGCACGAAGTTGAGGCATTGCGGTTAATACGAGCGGATTTCCGCAGGTTCTCCCGCGATTTAGGAGGTCATCGACAGCACACGGTCTTTTTATTTTGCACTGCAGCAACTATTTGGTTTGGGTGGACGTTGAACGTCGCCTGTCAGGAGCTGCCGTGTCGTTAACCAGAAATATCGATCTCTTGAGACGTCTGCCAAAGCTGGACGGATTGCGCTTCGCCGAGTTCGGCCGGAGCGCCGATACGTCCAGTCCGTTGCAAGAGGTGACGAGCTTCGGCGACAATCCCGGCAATCTGCGCATGTTCTCGTTCGTGCCGGCGCAGTTGCAGAAGCCGCGCGCGCTCGTCGTCGTGCTGCACGGCTGCGGCCAGACGGCGGCAAGCTACGACCTCGGTGCCGGCTGGTCGACGCTTGCCGAGCACTACGGCTTTGCACTGCTGATGCCCGAGCAGCAGCGCGCCAACAACGGCAACACCTGCTTCAACTGGTTCAGTCCGGAGGATACCGCGCGCGATAGCGGCGAGCCGCGTTCGGTTCGCGAGATGATCGCGCACATGACCGAAACGCATCGCGTCGATCCCCGGCGCATCTTCATCACGGGCCTGTCCGCCGGCGGCGGCATGACGTCGGTGATGCTCGCGACCTATCCGGAAGTTTTCGCGGCCGGTGCGGTCATCGCGGGACTTCCCTACGGCATCGCGACCAACCTGCGCGAGGCGCTGGACGGCATGTTTCATTCCCCGGCGCGGCCCGCGCGCGAGCTCGGCGATCTGGTCCGGCGGGCCTCCAATCATCGCGGTCCGTGGCCGAAGATGTCGGTTTGGCACGGCAGCGCCGACCGCACCGTTAATCCCGGCAATGCCAACGAGATCGTCAAGCAATGGCTCGACCTGCACGATCTGCCTGAATTGCCGATGGCGGAGACCAATGTCGACGGTTATCCGCGCCAGGCCTGGTGGAACAAGGACGGCGAGACCCTCGTCGAGTCCTACGCTATCACCGAGATGGCGCACGGCACGCCGCTCGGCATCGCCGACAACGATCACCGCTACGGTGTGGAAGGCGCGTTCCTGATCGAGGCCGGCATCTCCTCATCCTACCACATCGCAAAATTCTTCGGCCTGACCGGCTGGATTGCGGATGCCGCGAAGAAGGCGGAGGCGAAGCCCGCCGCCCCGTCGAAGCCGCCGCTGACATCCGCGCCGCATCTGGCCCGCTCGATCCGCGCTGCGGTCGCCGAAGAGCTGGCCGAGCCGAAGCGCGAGGAGGTCCGCGGCTTGGATCTCGGCCAGATCATCACGCGTGCGCTCACGGCTGCGGGATTGATGAAATAGCTCAGGCGGTCGCGCCGATCCATTCGATCGGCGTCACCGTCACCTCGCCGCCGGCGACCTTGCGCGTCATCTCCTGATAGGCCTTGAAGAAGTCGCGCGATTGCAGCGCTTTTTGCGCGGCATCATCCGTGACGCTGGCGAGATGAAAATAGCTGCCGTCGTCGCGATTTATGAGGACACGATAGCCGATCCGTCCTTTCAACTCCGGATCGCCGTCGATCGCCTTGATGAAGCGGCCGACCTCCTGGTGCCAGGCCTCCGTCGTGCCGTTCTTGAATTCGTACCGGATCATGAAGTGCTTCATGTGACGCTCCCTGTTCGTCTTGTGCGTCATCATCTGCGCGCTGGTAGCGATCCTGCAAGTATGGACAAAATTGATAGTATGGACTTTTTCGGCGCTGCTCCTATCGTCTTCCCGAAGATGGAGGAGACGACATGGCCAAGGAAAGTACAAAGCCGAACCCGGCGCGGGCCTGTCCGGTCGCGGCCTTTCAGAAAATGATCAGCGGCAAGTACAAGCTGCGCATCGTCTGGGACCTCAAGGACGGCCCGCGCCGCTATGGCGAGATCAGGAGCGGATTGCTGCGCGGCACGCAAGGCAGCGCCGAGATCACGCCGCGCGTGCTCAGCCGCGAGTTGAAGGCGCTGACCGAAAGCGGCCTGATCGATCGCAAGGATTTTGGCGAGGTGCCGCCGAAGGTCGAGTATCGCCTGACACGCAAGGGCAAGAGTTTTGTGCCGGTGGTCGCCGCGATCCGCGATTGGGGCGATCGTAACCTCAGTGAGCTCGCAACGCTGGCAGACGCCGCAGAATAGGCCCTTACATCTCGCCGGTGATGAACGGATTGGTCATCCGCTCCTGGCCGATGCTCGAGCCGGCGCCGTGGCCGCAGATGAAGCCGACATCGTCGCCCAGCGGCAGCAGCTTGGTCTTGATCGAGTCGATCAACGTCGCGTGACTGCCGCCGGGTAAATCGGTGCGTCCGACCGACCCCGCGAACAGGACGTCGCCGACGTGGGCGAAACGCATGTCCTTGTTGAAGAACACCACGCTGCCGGGCGAGTGACCGGGGCAATGATAGATCTCGAACGTGAGACCGCCGATCGCGACGATGTCGCCCTCGTCGAGCCAGCGATCCGGCTCGAAATTGCGTCCCCCTGTCATGCCGAAGCGGGCGCCGCTTTCGACGACGTTGTCGAGCAGGAATTTGTCCGCGACATGCGGGCCCTCGATCGGTATCTTCAGCGCATCGCGCAATTCGGCCGCGCCGCCGACATGGTCGATATGGCCGTGGGTCAGCCAGATCTTCTCCACGGTGACGCCGGTCTGCTTGATGGCGTCCAGGATCTTTGGCACGTCGCCGCCGGGATCGATCACCACGGCCTTCTTGGAAGGCTCGTCCCAGATGATGGTGCAATTCTGCTCGAACAGCGTCACGGGAACGATGATCGCGCCGGCCTTGGCTTGTGTCTCATGTTGCTCGCTCATGGGGCTCACAATGCCGATTTTTGCCATGCCGCCAAGCAAAAGATTCGTGCCCTTGCCGGGGAACAGGGGCAGCTGCCGTCACACGGCGGTCCCAATTCGCCTGCTGTTTTGAACCGGGGCGCTGCTCTCGCGTTCTCCTGCGCGAGACTCAAGATTTCAGGTGGTTTCCCGCATGGCTCAGGGTGGCAGCAATTGGTGGCGCGACGGCATCTTCTATCAGATCTACCCGCGCTCGTTTCAGGACTCCGACGGCGACGGTGTCGGCGATCTCGCCGGAATCCTCCGGCGGCTGCCTTATGTGAAATCGCTCGGCGTCGACGCGATCTGGCTGTCGCCGATCTTCCCCTCGCCGATGGCCGATTTCGGCTACGATATCTGCGACTATACCGGCATCGAGCCGCTGTTCGGCACGATGGAGGACTTTGATGCGGTGCTCGCGGCCGCGCATGACAACGGTCTCAAGCTGATCCTCGACCTCGTGCCGAACCACACCTCGGACCAGCATCCCTGGTTCGTCGAGAGCCGGTCCTCGCGCGATAATCCCAAACGCGACTGGTACATCTGGCGTGATCCGGCAGGCGATGGCGGGATGCCGAACAATTGGCTGTCCGAGTTCGGCGGCAGTGCGTGGCAGTTCGACGGGACGACGGGACAATACTATTACCACGCCTTCCTCGCCCAGCAGCCCGACCTCAACTGGCGCAATCCTGACGTCCGCGCGGCGATCTACGACGTGATGCGGTTCTGGCTCGAGAAGGGCGTCGACGGCTTTCGGCTCGACGTGATCTGGCACCTGATCAAGGACGCCGATTTCCGCGACAATCCGCAGAACCCGCATTATGTCGAGGGCCGGCCGCCGAACGAAAGGATCCTCACGCAATATTCCACCGACCAGCCGGAGGTGCACGACGTCATCGCAGAGATGCGGCGTGTCACCGATGCGTATGATGCGCGCGTGCTGATCGGTGAGATCTATCTGCCGCTGCACCGGCTGATGGCCTATTACGGCAACGACCTCACCGGCGCGCAGATGCCGTTCAATTTCGCGCTGCTCTCGACGTTCTGGAGCGCGCGCTCGATCGAGAAGATCGTCGGGGATTACGAGAAGGCGCTGCCGAAGGGCGCTTGGCCGAACTGGGTGCTCGGCAATCACGATCGCCCGCGCGTCGCAAGCCGCATCGGCGAGGTGCAGGCCCGCGTCGCCGCCATGCTGCTGCTGACGCTGCGCGGCACACCGACGCTCTATTACGGCGACGAGATCGGCATGCATCAGCTCGCGATCGCCCCCGAGGATGTGCGCGACCCCTTCGAGAAGAACGTGCCCGGCATCGGTGTCGGCCGCGACGGCTGCCGCACACCGATGCAATGGGATTCATCCGGCTTCGCTGGCTTCTCCGACGTCAGGCCGTGGCTGCCGTTGCCGGAGGATCACATCCACGAAAACGTCGTCAATCTCGAAGCCGATTCGCGTTCGATCCTCGCGCTCTACAAGCGCCTGATCGCGTTACGGAAGGCATCTCCGCCGCTGATCGCGGGCGACTATCATCCGATCGCGGCGCAAGGCGATCTGCTGGTCTATCGCCGCGAAGCCGAGGGCAGGGCGGTCATAGTCGTGCTCAATCTCGGCCCTGAGCCGATTGCCGTGACTACCAGCGCGCTAAAGTTTGACAGTGAGATTCTGCTGTCGACGTTTCTGGATCGCGAGGGGGAGAAGCTGGAGGGCGTGCTGGATCTGCGGGGCAATGAGGGTGTGATCATCGCACCGTCCTAACTGTGCGGCGCCATCTATCCCGGATGTTTAATCCCCCGCGCCGTTTCGTCGATATCGCTCCGCTTCAACAGATAATCCAACCCGCCGACGCGGTACCAGCGATATCCATACGGCTCCAGCACGATGCGGTGCTGGCCGCGTTTGTCGGCGTGGCTGTGGTCTTCCGCAAGCAGATTGATCAGGTGCTCGCCGGCATCATCAGGAAGCGCCACGGAAAATGCGATCTCTCGCGGCTTCTCGTCGAGATTGTGCACGAACAGCACGGAATTGTTGCGCCAGTCATAGCGCATGATGAACACGGCGGGATCGCGCGTCGCAATGATCGCGAAATCGCCCCAGCCGATCTCCGGCACCTCCTTGCGCATGCGGACGATGCGCTCGGTCCAGTTCAGCATCGAGTTGGGATCTCGTCGCTGTTTCGCGACGTTGACATGCGGGTAGCCGTAGGGGCCCTTGTCGATGACGGGGCATGCCGGCTTCTCGCTCTCGGTGAAGCCACCCTGGGGCTCGGTCGACCATTGCATCGGCGTGCGCGCGCAATTGCGCTCCGGCAATGAAAGATCGTCGCCCATCGCAATCTCGTCGCCATAACGGATCACGGGCGTCCCCGGCAGCGTGCACATCAGGCTGTAGGCGAGCTCGAGCCGCCTGCGGTCGCCGCCCAGCATCGGCGCCATGCGACGGCGGATGCCGCGGTCGTAGAGCTGCATGTCCTTGTCGGGGCCAAATTTCTTGAACACGATGTCGCGCTGCGCCTTGGTCAGCCGCCCCAAATCGAGCTCGTCGTGATTGCGCAGGAACAGGCCCCATTGCGCCGAGGCCGGCCGCGACTTGGTTGCCTTCAGCGCCTTCGCCAGCGAACGGGAGTCACCGGACGCCAGCGCATAGAACAGATGCTGGTTGACGTGGAAGTTGAACATCATGTGCATACGGTCGCCATCGCGGCCGAAATATTCCATGTCGGTTTTCGGCAGCACATTGGCTTCGGCGAGGATGATGGCGTCGCCCTGGCGCCATTGCAGGAATTCGCGGAATGCGCGCAGCATGTCGTATTGCTCGATCGGCTTCCTCACCTTTGCGCCCTTGGTCGCGATCACGAAGGGCACCGCATCCATGCGGAAGCCTGAGACGCCGAGCTGGATCCAGAAGCCCATGATCTTGAGGATCTCGGCCTGCACGTGCGGGTTCGACGTGTTGAGATCGGGCTGGAAATCGTAGAAGCGATGAAAGTAATACGCGCCGGCTTCCTTGTCGCGCGTCCATGTCGATTTCTGCACGCCGGGAAACACCATGCCCGTGTTGGCATTTGCGGGCTTCTTGTCGGACCACACGTACCAGTCGCGATAGGGCGAATTCTTGTCGCGCTGGGCTTCCTTGAACCAGTGATGCTGGTCCGAGGTGTGGTTGACCACGAGGTCGATGATGATGCGGATGCCGCGCTGCTTGCAGCCATGGGCGAATTCGACGAAATCGCCCAGCGTGCCGTAACGGGAATCGACGCTGTAATAGTCGGCGATGTCGTAGCCGTCGTCGCGGCCAGGCGAGGTCTGGAACGGCATCAGCCAGATCGTGGTAATGCCGAGCCCGTGCAGATAATCGAGCCGACGCAGCAGTCCCTTGAAATCGCCGATGCCGTCGCCGTTGGCATCCATATAGGTGCCGACGGACAAGCAATAGAACACGCCGTTCTTGTACCAGAGATCGTCGATCATGCGCCGCAGCCTCGATGTTCCGCCGAGGTGCGGCGGCTGCGTGATAAGTGTTAAGACGAGGTCAGGTTCCGCCTTTCGCCGGGAACGACATGGGAGGTGGAATCGGCTATCCTTCCTCCATGGACCACACCGCCCGCATTGCCCTCGTGCCGCCGCCGGACCGCCGTCAGTCCGAGACGGCGTTGGCGATTGCGCGCGGTACGGCGCGGTTGCTGCGCTCGCTCGGCTTCACCTGCATCAGCGAATTGCCGCTACCGTCGGGGCGGCGCGCCGATCTCGTCGCGCTGAACGAGCGCGGCGAGATCTGGATCGTCGAGATCAAATCGTCAGTGGAGGATCTGCGCGCCGATCAGAAATGGCACGAATACCGCGCCCATTGCGACCGGCTGTTCTTCGCCTTCACGCAGGATTTGCCTTGCGGGATATTTCCGCAAGACACCGGCCTGATCGTCGCGGATGCCTATGGCGCGCACATGCAGTGCGAGGCGCCCGAGCACAAGCTCGCTGCGGCCACGCGCAAGCAGATGACGGTGCGATTTGGCATGACGGCGGCCTTGCGGATCAACCGGCTGGTCGATCCGCAGGAGCATGCGGATTTTTGGGAGTAGCGGGCTCTCGTGTCCCGGACGCGGGGGGCCGCGGGGGGGGGGGGGGGCCGCCCCCGGCCCCCCCACACCCGCCCGGGGGGGAGACCGGGAAAAAAAAAAAAGGCCCCCCCCCAACACACCAAACAAAAGAGAGA